>CAKURH010000176.1 GCA_934675625.1 uncultured Kiritimatiellota bacterium | reverse complement strand
TGCAATGGTTCGGCGGCGGACTCACGGACAACGAAGAGACGAGCGAGATGCTGCTATCCCCTCCCGACTCATGGGAGAAGCTTGAGCGCGATGCGACCCTCGCGCCCAGGGACTACCTGCAAGCGAGGGGCATCGAGAAGCGCAAGGATGGCAGGATTGCCACGATGATGTCCGATTTGGTGAGCCGCGCGAAGGTGCTGGCGGAAAGGGAGAAAAGAAATGAAAGCAATGATTAGCCAGCCGATGGCTGGAAAGACAGACAGGGAGATTACCGAGGCTCGCGAGACTGCAAAAGCAAATCTCGAAAAGATGGGGTACGAGTTCGTGAACACGTTGTTCACTGATGAATGGTATAGCGATGCTGCTATGAAGGAGCGTGGCGTGGTTCAGATTCCACTGTGCTACCTCGCTAAGTCGTTAGAGAATATGAGCTTGTGTCACGCAGCGTACTTCTGCAAAGGTTGGGAGCAGGCGCGTGGTTGCCGCATCGAGCACGACGCAGCAGTTGCCTACGGATTGGATGTCATCTATGAAGATTAGCGATTCCGAGCGCCGTAAGGTAGTGAACACCTTTCGTGGACTCGATGAGTCCATCGACAGCGAGCTGAGCAAGTTCCGCCCGATGGAGCACGATGCAATGGCGCTCCGTGCGATCCGCGCGGTTGTCGGCAAGGGTGACGTATTCCAGCGGCTCGCAGACCTCATCGACCGACCGACATGCAAGAACCTCGCAACGCATCTCGTAGACGAACTCGTCTGCTCGGCTTGCGGGGAGCGCGTGGACATCGCATACCTCGACAGCGAGGACGATTATCGTGTGCGTTATTGTCCCGGCTGCGGCGCGGAGGTGGTCGAATGAGGGTCTACAAGTGCGACAGGTGCGGCAAGTATGTGGCGATTGAAGCGAAGTATTTCTTCGTGCGAAAGCCGACCCCGATATGGCGCATCGGTCGCAAGATGCACATCTGTGATGAATGCACGAAGAGCTTCCGCCGATGGTTCAGCGACCCTAAGGCTAAGGAGGAATCGGAATGACGCCATTCGAGATTGCGGTGATAATCCTGCTGCTGCCAGGCGCCATCTTCGGCGCGCTGCTCATGTTCCTGCTGCTGGCCGTGGCTGTGCAGACCATAGGGGGCAAGGATGACTGACACCTACCGCTTCGGCGACTGGGTGGCATACGACCCAGGGTACAAAGACCCCGAGATTGGGCGCGTGACCAAGGACAAGGGCGATTCCGCCTTCGTGTGCTACCACGCGGGATGCACCGCCGCGAGCACGTCCAAGAAGCACCTGAGACGCGCCACCATGGAGGAAATACTGGCAGCACCCAGGGGCATCGGATACCACCGCTTCGACTCCTGCTGCCCCAGCGCGGAAGGCTGCCCCGTGCGCGAGGATTGCGAGGCGGTCAGAGCATGAGCGGCTGGAAGATGCCCAGCAGGTTCAACGCGTCCGCCAGGCTTCGGTCTGACGGGCGCGTGGAGGTCGTCATCGGGAAGCGCATGCACATCATAGGCCA
>CAKURH010000175.1 GCA_934675625.1 uncultured Kiritimatiellota bacterium | reverse complement strand
TCTGCGACAAGGTCGCCATCATCAAGGCAGGCCGGCTTATTCGCTCGGGTACTATGGAGGAGGTCAAGGGTGACGATTCGCTGGAAGAGGTCTTCCTTGAGCTGGAGGGAGAGCAATGCTGAAATTGCTGGTTAAAAAGCAGATGCTGGAGATATACCGCAGCTACTTCTATGATGCAAAGAAGAACAAAAAGCGCTCCCGCGGCGCGATCATCGGTTATATCACGATGTTTGCGCTGCTGATGGTCGGTATGCTCGGCGGTATTTTCACATTCCTGTCCGTTACGCTCTGCGGCACGCTGACGGGGCTTGGCGTGGGCTGGCTCTACTTTGCGCTGATGGGGCTGCTTGCAGTGTTTCTCGGTACGTTCGGCAGCGTGTTCAACACGTTTTCCGGCCTGTATCTTGCCAGGGACAACGATCTGCTGCTCTCCATGCCCATCCCTGTACGCACACTGATGGCCGCGCGGCTGCTGACCGTCTACCTCATGGGGCTGATGTACTCCGCAGTGGTCATCGTTCCCGCAGTCATCGTCTACTGGGTCGTAGCGTCGGCCTCCGTCATGGCGATCCTTGGCGGCGTGCTGCTGACGGTTCTGATCTCCGTATTTGTGCTGGTGCTTTCCTGTGCGCTTGGCTGGATCATCGCGCAGCTCAGCCTTAAGCTGCGGCATAAGGGTATTATCACGGTCATTGTTTCGCTTATAGGCGTCGGTCTTTACTACTTTGTCTGCTTCCGCGCGAGCGATCTGATCAACGCGCTGCTACTCAACGCCGTTACGCTCGGCAAGCAGGTCGAGGCGAGCGCCTATCCCGTTTATCTCTTCGGCCGCGTGGGCGAGGGCGACGGCATGGCGATGTTGCTGGTTTCGCTGGTGGTGCTGGTACTCTTCGCGCTGATGTGGTATCTGCTTGCAAAGAGCTTTTTAAAGGTCGTGACCTCTACGGGCCATACGGCCCGCACCGTCTACCGCGAGAAGCGCACAGAGCGCCGCAGCGTTTCCGCAGCGCTGCTCGGCAAGGAGCTTGCACGCTTTACCGCCAGCCCGCTCTATATGCTCAACTGCGGCCTCGGCATCCTGATGCTGCCCATCATGGGCGTTGTGCTGTTGTGGAAGGGCGCGGAGGCTGTGTCGGTTGTGAACATGGTTTTCGGCGCGCGCGGCGGCTGCGCAGAGGTGCTGCTCTGCACGGGCGTCTGCGCCATTGCATCGATGAACGACATGGCGACGCCGTCTGTTTCGCTTGAGGGCAAGTCCCTGTGGCTTGCGCAGTCGCTGCCCGTTGCGCTCTGGCAGGTGCTGCGCGCCAAGCTCCAGCTGCAGCTTGTCCTTACAGTGGTCCCCGCGCTCGTGCCGCTTGTCTGCATGGCGGTCATCCTGCCTGTAACGCCCGCGCTGGCGCTTGCGGCGGTCACGGCGCTGGCCTATATGGCGTTTTCCGCCTGCCTGGGGCTGACGCTGGGCGTGAAGCGGGCGAATTTTACCTGGACGAGCGAGCTGGCGCCCATTAAGCAGAGCCTTGCGGTGATGATTGCGCTGTTCGGCGGCTGGGCCTATGCGCTCGTGCTTGCGGGGCTGTATCTCTGGCAGGGCTGGAAGCTCGGCGCGTCCGCTTATCTGGCGCTTTTTGCGCTTGCAACGCTGGCGGCCGCAGCCGCGCTGTATCACTGGCTGAAGA
>CAKURH010000174.1 GCA_934675625.1 uncultured Kiritimatiellota bacterium | reverse complement strand
GACTCCGGCGAGATCCAGACGGCGCAGCTCTACGCGAACCCCGGCTCGTTTGGCGGCGTGCCGCTGAAGGGCTGGAACGCGGACGGCAGGGCGACCCTTTTCGGCGGCGACGCGATTCCGTACCGCGCGGCTTGGGATGTGGGCCTTGCGGGCGCGGCGACGTTTGGGCTGGACGGGGAGCTGGCCGCGCTTCCCTACGCCGACGGCTATCTCTGCGTGCCGCGCAGACGCGGAACGCGCACGGCGACGCTCGATTTCGCCGTCGAGCCGCGTTCGCCCGCGTTTGCGGTCGCGCTCGCCGTCGCGGGGCCTGGGCTAATCTGGCTGATTCGATAGGGAAAGGACTTTTGAGATGAACACGAAACCATTCTGCACTCTGTTCCTGGTGGCTTCGCTCGCGCCGGCCGTCCACGCCGTCACGCTGACCATCGACTCCGTGCGCCAGCGCTGGCCGTTCTCGTCCAAGGTCGACATCGCCTTCACCGTCACCGGCGCGGACGACGGCGAACTTTACGCGCTCAAGGACTTCAAGGTCTTCGACGGCGCGCGCGAAGTCGATCACCCCGGCGTCTTCGGGTTTGAGGGCGTCCGCCCCGCCTATGGCAACGGCTCCTACACGATCACCTTCGACCCGTCGCGTTCGCTCTTGACGAACACGGTCGCCGTCAACCGCTTCCACGTCTCCTTTGACATCACGCCGCAGCCCATTCGGTATCTCGTCCTCGACCTCACCAAGCGCGTCGGCGAACCGGGCGCGGTCGAGTACGTCTATTCGGACGACGAGCGGCTGGAGTCGTTTGTGCAGAAGGTCGACTATCTCGACGCCGACGGCACGACGCCTCGCCAGACGACCATCACCTATGACGAGGCCTTCCTCGCCGTCACCAACCGCACGTTCTCGAACGGGAACGAACAGCAGGCGGCCTCGCCCTACGCCCTGACGAAGATGGCCTTTCGCCTCGTCAAGCCGGGCGCCTACCGTGTCGGCAGGGAGAGCATCGCGTCGGGCGGCAACGACGTCACGTTTACCAAGCCCTATTTCATCAGCGTTTTCAAGCTGACGCACGGACAGTACGGCTGCATGCGCTACGGGGACTGGCGGCGGAGGGATTCGGAGGTGAACGGCAATCCCTCCGAGCAGGGGAAGAACTGGGCGCTCTACCTGGACGACCTGCGCGGACAGCATGGCGATGCGGCCTTTCCCGTGGACTGGATCCAGTACGGTCACGCGGTCTGCCCGACAAGCTTTGTCGGCCGGGCGCGCGCGAAATACGGCTTTGGCTTCGACCTCGCGACGGAGGCGCAGTGGGAGGTCGCCTGCCGCGCCGGCACGACGGGCTACTACTACGTCGACGACGACGTGCCGGGGCCGAACACGAGTCTGCTGGAGAAGATCGGCTACGTGGGCGACAACACGCCGCTGCCGCCGGGCGCGAAGCTGGCGAATGCGTGGGGCCTTTTCGACATGCTGGGCAGGGGCGAAGGCGTGCTTGACAACCCCGCGTCCTTTGAAGTGAAGAAATTCAATGACATGGCCTGGCCGTCGGGCACGGATCCCGTCGGCGCCTATGCGACATGGCTCGGCGCGAGCTTCTGCCGGGGTGGCGGCCATCACGCCGCCGTGTCCGTATCGTGCGGCCTGCGTCCGACGGGGACGGCGCTGCCCACGGGAACGCAGTGGTTCGATTCCTACTACAACGGCGTACGCCTTGTCATCAACGCGAACTGAACGTCAACGGAGCAGGGAGCCTGTCATGGTGCGCCAAGCAAGCTTGGCTGAACTTGTAGAATGAAAGGAATCTACTCAGTAAGGATAATGGCATACTGA
>CAKURH010000173.1 GCA_934675625.1 uncultured Kiritimatiellota bacterium | reverse complement strand
CAACAGGAAGAGCCAGCGGCGCTGCCGACTGAAGTTCGCGGACACCTACTACGGCGAGATGACGCACTACGGCCTCTGCCGCCTCGCGTGGGCGGACGTGAGGAGGGCGCGGACTTGACAGGGAAAAATGCGTATACTACACGACAACACAATCGGAAAGGAAGAATCCATGACAAGAGGAAAAGCACTCGATGGAAAGCCGTATGCGGGAAATCCGCACGTACGGTTTGACGAGGGGGAAGTCGCACCAGCGGCAACGCCGAGGCGTGGGTCTCTACTCTACAATTCCGCCATTCTGTTGACAAGACGGAACTTTGTGGTCGGTGCCGCGTGCGCGGCCGGAGCGGCGGGCCTGCCCGCATTCGCCGCCGCGCGGCCCAACCTGCGCGTCGGGGTCCTCTCGGACATCCACGTCAAGCGCGACCACTCCGCCGAGATCTGGCGTCGCGCGCTGGAGTTCTACCGCGACCGCAAGGTCGACGCGGTGCTCGTCACGGGCGACCTCGCGACCTACGGACACTACAACGAGTTCGCCGATGTCGCGCGGATCTGGTTCGAGGTCTTCCCGGACGACCGCCGCCCCGACGGCGCGCACGTCGAGCGGCTGTTCCTCACGGGCAACCACGACGTGGACGGCTTCTGCTACGGCGGCGGACAGTGGCCCATCGAGACGGCCGAGGAGGCGCGGCGGTTCGGCTTCTATTTCAACCGCGAGAGGTTCTGGCGCGAGCTGTTCCACGAGGACTACGCGCCGGTCATGGTCAAGACGGTCAAGGGCTACACCTTCGTCTTGCGCAACTGGGTGTCGATTGTCGGGGACGAGGGGCGGACACTGCCCTTGGCGCACGGCCTCGCCAACGATCCGAACCCGCTGCCGGCATGGTTCGCCGCGCACGGTGCCGAACTCGATCCGGCCCGCCCGTTTTTCTACTGCCAGCACGAGCATCCGCGCGGCACGTGCTCCGCGCCGTATGCGGATACCGCGAGCGACGACGGGACGTCGACGCGCATCCTGTCGGACTACCCCAACTGCATCGCCTTTTCGGGCCACTCCCACCTCTCGCTCCTGGAGGAGCGGACGATCTGGCAGGGGGCGTTCACGTCCGTCGGGTGCAGCTCGACGAGCGGCTGGGAGTTCACCTTCGCGGGGCGCGAGAACGGGCACGCATGGGACGACCGGATGAACCCGTCCAAGGAGATGCCGTGGCTGGACTTCGGGAAGTGCCGGCAGGGCATGGTGATGGAGGTCTTCGACGACCGGATTACGCTGGAGCGGCGCGACTTCGAGTACGGGCTGCGGCTGGGGCCGGACTGGGTGATCCCGCTCGGCAACCCGTCGAACCGGCCCTACCGTCTGGAGCCCCGTGCCGCCGCGTCGCGTCCGCCGCAGTTCGCGCCGGGTGCCGCGGTGTCGGTGCGGCGGATCGCCGCCGGGAAGGATCGCGCGGGCCGCGCGCATCCGCAGGTCGAGGTCGCGTTCCCGCCGGTGAACGGACGGGACGGCGGCGTGCGGGTGTTCGACTTCCAGGTGGACTGCGAGTCGCGCATCTCCGGCGTCGTCCGCACCGTCGCGTCGAGCCGCGTGTATTCGCCGAACGCGCTGCTGCCGGCGGAAAAGGACGTCGCGCCCGTGACCTGCCGCTTCGCGGCGGAGGCGATTCCCGACTGCGGCGAGGTGCGCTTCACCGTGCGTCCCGTCAACGAGTGGGGCAAGTCCGGCACGGCCATCGCCACCGGCTGGACACCCGCTTTGCGCAGGACGGGGTGCAACGAGATATTTATGCAGAGTCAAAGGGGTTTAGCCGCAGAGAACGCAAAGGACGCAAGGCTCATGCCG
>CAKURH010000172.1 GCA_934675625.1 uncultured Kiritimatiellota bacterium | reverse complement strand
CGGCACATGCTTACGATTCACGTCTGGCCAAGGTGGCTTAAGGACTTTTTGCTGACCCACCCCCTTTACAAGTCACCGCCGCAGTTCGTTATAATAATGGACACTCTTTTGAATCCGGGACTGTCGACGGCTGGGGCCCGTTCGTCAAGTACTGGACACCCTTGGTATCATCGGGGGCATGAGCATGTCACGAACGGCAACGAACGAGTACATAGGCGCGAAGCGCAGGGCCTACGCCGAGGCGGGCCCCGCGAAGCGCAGGCGCATCCTCGACGAGGTGTGCGAGACGACGGGGTACTCCCGCAAGTACGCCAACCGACTCCTGACGGGCAGCCGGAAGTTCCGCGAGCGCAAGGGGCGCGGGGCGACCTACACCGACGCCGACAGGGCCGTGCTGGAGCGGCTGTGGCGGGAGGTCGGGTGTCCCTGCACGACCTACCTCAGGGCCAACGTCGGGGAGTGGCTGCGCGAGTACCGCACCTGCGTCGCGCACGTCCCCGACGACGTGGCCGCCCACATCCTGTCCATGAGCGCGTCGACGATGGACAGGCTGCTGAGGGGCGCGCCCAGGGAGAGGCCGGGATCCGTGCGCCGAAACCGCAGGTCGGGGCGCAACGGCGCGCTCCCGTCCGCGATCGAGTGCCGGTCGGGCGAGCTCGTCAGGGGGTGCGACGTGCCGCCGGGCGACGTCCAGACGGACACCGTCGCGCACTGCGGCGGGGACATGGGCGGAGACTTCTGGTGGACGCTCACGGCGACGGACAGGAAGACGCAGTGGACGGAGCTCCGGCCCGTGTGGAACAGGGGCATGTACGCCACGCGCGACGCGCTCGACGCGGCCCTGCGGCGCTTCCCCTTCGAGGTGCGGCACGTCCACCACGACAACGGCAGGGAGTACGTCAACGCCGCGGTCGCGGAGTACCTCGGCGTCCGCCGGAAGGTGCCGTTCTCGCGCTCCCGCCCCTTCCGCAAGAACGACAACGCCCACGTCGAGCAGAAGAACGGCTCCGTGGTGCGCACCCTGTTCGGCGAAAGCCGCCTGGACAGGCCGGAGCTGGAGCGCGAGCTCGTGCGGGGACTACTCCGACTACCGCAACTTCTGCGTCCCCTGCAAGATGCTCGTCGCCAAGGCGAAGCGCCCCGACGGCAAGGGCTTCGCGGCGAGGCACGACAGCCCACAGACGCCGTACCGGCGCGTCATGGCGGACGGCGACGTGCCGCAGGAGCGCAAGGACGCCCTCGCCAGGCGCAAGGCCGCCATCAACGGCATCGAGCTCCACCACCGCGTCCTGAAGCGGCTCAGGCGCATCCGGAGGATGCAGGGCGAGCCCGACGGGCGGGATTCCCCCGCCCCCGTCCGCCCGGCCTTGGCGCCTTGCGGCGCCACCCCTTCGGGGACGGCCCCTGCGGACGGGGGCGGGACGCAGGGCCGACAGCCACCGCCACCCGGGGGAGTGTCCGGTTGTTGACGAACGCAATGAGAGGATATCCCGTCAAAGAGTGTCCGTGCTATTTGACGAACTGGGAAGAACCTGATGAAGGCGAGAGCCATCATCTACAACCAATACGAGAACCTTCCTGACGCCGAGATGCGCAAGTGCCTTGACCAGACCCTCGCCAAGCTCGACAAGGAGATCGCCCGGATCGAGGGAGAGTGCGACGCGGCGATTGCCTCGGATGACCGCATGCGCGAGCTTGCCTCGCGGTTCCAGACGGTCAAGGGTGTCGGCCCGTGTCTCACGCGCGTCGTGCTCGCCTATTGTCCGGACATCGGCGAGTTCTCGGACGGCGGCATCGCCAAGATGTGCGGCGACGCCCCGATCGACTACGAGAGCTGCACGATCAAGAAGAAGGCCAAGCCGAAGCGCGGCAG
>CAKURH010000171.1 GCA_934675625.1 uncultured Kiritimatiellota bacterium | reverse complement strand
CCTAACTGTACGTCGACTTCTTTACAGTAATGATTCCTTTCATTCATTTAGTTCAACCGAGTTTTGCTCGGCGTACCTGACACTTTTTGAGGAGCCGGACGATTCGCGCCCGGCTTCTCAACGACTTCAGTTGCGCTGGACGCGGAAGAAGCCGCCGTGTTCGCCCTTCGGCGCGACGATCGTAATTTCCTCGTCAACCGAAGCCGCTCCCTGCGCCGGCGCGCCGACGCCCGGCGTCAGGCTGTCCGGCGTCTCGCCGCCCGCGACATTGTACTGGAGCGACGGAATCGTGCCCGCAACCGTGATGTAGACATGCGCGCCCTCGACGCGAATCGACTTGATGATCGGCTGCGGCGCATCCGCCGGGACAGCCGTCGCCACCGCATCCTGCGCCGTCGCCACGCCTGTCGCGCGCGCACCCGTGTACGAGGTCGCCGCAATCTTCGTCGCGACTTCGGTCGTCGCGGCAATCGCCGTCGGAAGCCCCGTCTGCGCGTCCGTCGCCGCGAGACGCACCGTGCCCGCATCCGTCGGCGCAAGGCGCGTGTCGAGCAGATAGACGGCGTAACTGCCGCCCGTCAGCGTCTTCGCCAAGTCGGACGGAACCTGAAACACCGTCGTCGGGCACCGCCCCTTCTCCGCACGGGAGAGGACGGCGACGACCGCATCGTCCGCCTCGACCGCCGATCCGTCCGCCGCAATCCCGCCGAACGTGCCGCGCACGTAGACAAGCGCATAGCGTTCGCCGTCCCGCACCGTCGAACCGTCCGCGTAGCGGTCAGGGCCCAGCGTCGAGAACGTGACGAGGAGATTCGACGCATCGCCAAAGCAAAGGCCCGCCGCACAGGCCGCAACACCCAAAAGCATCTTTTTCATGAGAGCATCCTTTCGTTTAGCATCCGCTTACGCACGTTTCCGGCGGAGCGCAAGGCCCGCCACGCCAAGGAGCAAGAGCAGCCTGCTCGTCGGCTCCGGGACGGCATGGAACTCGCCGCCCGTCCACGGGGTGCCTGTACCTGGAACGCCGTTCGCCGTAAAGAAGTCTTTCAGTTGATCCCACGTGGCAAGGGACGAGGCCGCCACGGCTTCGTCACCACTTGCGGTTTCGTTAAACCTAACTGTCGCAGTTGAAGCCGCCCAAAGGCGGCTTCTGCCTTTGTTTGCAGGGGTTTGAGCGTGGCGATGCCTTCACCACCTGGGTGAAGCGCGGCTTCGGCGGGATGTCCGCCACCGTCGCCGCCATGCAAAGGAAAAGTCGTTCGTGCTATACTTTCAGCGACCAAACCAGAAAGGAAGGACGAACGACATGGGGAAGTATAGCACAAAACAGGCCGCAGGTGCGCAGAGAATCGAAACGCTCGGAGGCGACTACGCCCTGAAGTGGGACGGCGAGACGCAGATGAGCGTGAACGCGCACGCCGCGCTGCTGAGCCAGTTCGCCAAGGCGGGCGGGTTCCTCGACCGCCTCGTGGAGACGTGCCCGATGAGGCTCACGAGCAACAACGCGCCGGAGGTGCGCGACCTGATCGCCACGGTGATGGTGTCGATGGTCAACGGGGCGACGCGGTTCCGGCACTTCGACCGCCTGCGCGGCGACGCCGCCAGCGCCGAGCTGTTCGGCGTCAGGCGGTTCATGTCGTGCGACTCGGTGCGGCGGAACTTCGCGTCCATCCCGGCGGAAGAGGCGCTGCCGTGGGTCTGGCGCGAGAACCTGAATCTCCTCCAGGACGTGGTCGCGGAGGACTACGTCCTCGACCTGGACCCGACCGTGAAGCCGCTCTACGGGCACCAGGAGGGCGCGGAGCTGGGCTACAGCCCGCAGAAGCCGGGACGTCCGTCCCACTGCTACCACACGCTGTGCATCGCGAAGCTCAGGCTGACGCT
>CAKURH010000170.1 GCA_934675625.1 uncultured Kiritimatiellota bacterium | reverse complement strand
TACTTCCCCGTCACCGAGCGCTACTACTGGAACGTGATGAACCGCGCGCGCGACGTCGCCTCGCTCCAGGACTTCCGTCGCATCCACGGCTCGTACTGGAAGATTCTCACCTATCCCGAGGGGCAGACGCTGGAGGTCGAGAACGCCGACATCCTCGACTACTACGAGGATACGCCCGGCATGAAGCAGATCTTCACGGCGAAGGCCTGGCTTGCGTCGGCCTTGGAGCTGTGGCTCGGACTTGAAATCGGAACGGACGGCCTGCGGTTCCGTCCGATGAACGACGGCCTGCCGTTCGCCGTGCGCGACCTGTCGGTGCGCGGTCGTCGGCTGAACGTCACGATGAAGGGCTCGGGGGCGGCTGCGACGATGGTCTTCAACGGAAAGCCGTGCGACGGGTTTGTCTCCTACGCGGCGTTCGACCGTGACGTCAATACGCTGGAAATCAAGGTTCGCTAAGAAAGAGAGGAGTGCACATGTCAATCGGAATCAGGGCAGAGGTGTCGAGAGGTTTGGCGGCGGTCGCCGCCGCGTGCGTGACGTTGGCGGTGAACGCCCGCACGAACTACACGGTCGACGACCTGTACAGCGTCGCCGCCGACGGCTCGCGCCGTCCGGTCGTGGCGCGCTTCCTCAAGGCGGGGCGCGTGCATTTCCCGTCCAACGTGCCGCATTACATCGAGCTGGAGGGAATCGCGCCGGGCGACTACTACTTGGCGATTGACGCGGAAATCCCGAAGGCGGACGGACGCTTCGTGCGTGATGTGCGCGTGTACGTCAACGGGCGTCGGTGTCAGGCCTACCGCGCGTGCGTGCCGGAGGAGGGGAACGGCGTGCAGTGGTTCTCGTTCGAGAAGCAGCCGCTTAAGTCCGGCGACGTCGTCGCGTTCCTCGGCCCCGGCACGTCGCTCACGCGCCTTCGCGTTCTGAAGGATCGTCTGGCGGACGACGTCGTGCCGTGCGTCAACGAGTGGATCGAGGGCGAGGCGTTCAGTGACCTTTCCGCCACGGCGCTCACGCCGACCTCCCTCGTCGTGAACGTGACGTCGCTGCTGGGCCGCGCGCTCGACGCGCGCGCGACCTACGTCGTGACTGACTACTGGCAGAACGAGCTTGCGCGCGGCGACCTCGACCTGACGGCGAATCCGACGTTCGGGAAGACGGTTCCTTTCGCCGCCAACCCGACGGGCGAGACGCGCGCCGAGGTGCGCGTCACCATGCGCGGCGCGGGCCGCACGATGCGGCGGCTCCTTTCCGCCTCGCATGACCGCCTCGCGGGGCGGCGTCCGCGCGTGCTCCTCGACGACGGCTGGGAGGGCGCGTTCTGGCCCGGCGACGGCACGCCGAAGGGGCGCCGCTTCCGCGAGACGCCGCCGGCGGACGCGAAATGGCGGCCGATCCTGCCGCACGGGGCCTTCCATCCGCGCGTCGACGGGAAGCCGGTGCAGATGGCCTACTTCCGCCGGCGGTTCACCGTGCCGTCGGCCTTTGCGGGGCTGCGCGTCCTCTTCAAGGCCGAGCGTCTGTCGAGCAACGCGCGCATCTTCGTCAACGGCCGTCTCGTCAAGGCCGTCTCGCGCGCCGAGTACGCGCTGCCCGTCGAGGCGGATCTCACGGACGCGCTCGTGCCGGGCGAGAACGAGATCCTGATCGCCGCGCAGGGCGTCATGTCGCGCTACACCGACGAGGATCTCGCCAAGGAACGCGAACCGACCTATCAGGACTGGCGGCTGCCGGGCGGCCCGGTCAACTTCACGGACCCGTCCCTGGAGGCGCGTCCGGCCCTCGCGCTCGTGAAGCGGCCCTTCGTCGAGACGTCGGTGACGGGGCGCACGATCAAGGTCACGACGGACGTCCCGGCGGGCTGTTCGGTCTCGCACCGCGTCCTCCGGCAGGGACGCGAGGTGCTGCCGCCGT
>CAKURH010000169.1 GCA_934675625.1 uncultured Kiritimatiellota bacterium | reverse complement strand
CGCGGCATGAGCCTTGCGTCCTTTGCGTTCTCTGCGGCTAAACCCCTTTGACTCTGCATAAATATCTCGTTGCACCCAGGTAGAGAACTCCCGCCTCCCAGCGCTTGATGACGGCAGAGACGCCACTCAGGACGATGGCTTCTTTTCCGCCAGCGCCCGCTTCAGGCGCTCGTCGAGGTCATTGTTGCGCAAGGCGTCGAGCAGCTCCGCGAGGTCGCCGTCGATGATGCGGTCGAGCGCGTAGAGCGTCAGGCCGATGCGGTGATCCGTCAGGCGGTTCTGCGGAAAGTTGTACGTGCGGATCTTCTCCGACCGGTCGCCGCTGCCGCGCAGCGTCAGGCGGTCGGCGCCGAGCTTCGCCTCCTCCTCGCGACGCCTGAAGTCGAGGATGCGCGCCTTCAGCGTCGCGAAGCACTTCTCGCGGTTGCGGATCTGCGAGCGCTCGTCCTGGCAGACCGCGACGAGACCCGTCGGCAGGTGCGTCATGCGCACGGCGGACTCCGTCTTGTTGACGTGCTGGCCGCCCGCGCCGCCCGCGCAGAAGAGGTCGATGCGGATGTCCTTCTCCGGGATGTCGAGCTCGTCCGTCTCGTCCGCCTCCGGGAAGACGACGACCGTCGCGGCGGACGTGTGGATGCGCCCCTGCGTCTCCGTCTCGGGGACGCGCTGGACGCGATGGCCGCCCGACTCGAAGCGCAGCGCCCCATACGCGCCCTCGCCCTTCACGAGGCAGACGATCTCCTTGTAGCCGTTCAGCGAGGTCTTGTTCTCGTGCTGCACCTCGACCTTCCAGCCCTTCTGCTCCGCATACCGGCTGTACATGCGGAAGAGGTCACCCGCGAAGAGGGCCGCCTCCTCGCCGCCCGTCCCGGCACGAATCTCCATCACCGCGTTGCGGTCTTCGAGCGGATCGGGCTTCAGCAGCGCGGCGGACAGTTCGCGCTCCGTCGCCTCGCCAAGCTGCCACGCGACATAGGCGTAGTCGAGCTTCTTGAGGAAGCGGTAGTCGGCCAGCACCGCCAAGTACCGCTTGCGATCCTGCAGGACGGCGGGATCGCCCAGTTCCGATTCGACGGACGGAATCCGCGTCAGAAGATTCTCGATGAGCGCGCTGTCAACCATGGGATAAGCGAAACGGACGCCCAAGCCCTGCGGCCCGGACGCCCGGTCTTGCCCTCGAAAGAGGCTTCGCGCTTACTTCGCGAACTTCGCGTAGCGCTTCTTGAACGAGTCGACGCGGCCTTCCGTATCGACCATGGTCTTCGCGCCGGTGAAGTACGGGTGGCACGCCGAGCAGGTGTTGACCGTCATCTCCTTCTTGGTGGAACGGGTGTGGATGACGTTGCCGCACGCGCAGGTGATGGTGGCGTCTTCGTACTTCGGATGGATGTCTTTTTTCATTTTTAACCTTTCAAAAGTCGCTTCCTCGGTTTCTCTTCGAGAAATTGAGTGTGTATTATACCGAATTTCACTCCGCCGCGCAAGGGGGGCAGGGCTTCAGCATGAAAAGATGGAACTGCTCTCTGAGAGTCGTCCGCATCATTGGCCCGTCGGCTCGTCGCACCATACTTGTCGCTTGCCGACGTGCGGCGCGTTGGCGATCCCTGGTCGAGTTCGTCGCGTCGCGCCTTCGCGCTTGCGGGCCGACCTCGGCCTCGCTGCCGTTCGCCGTGCGTCCGCTCCCGCCGCCCGCATCCGCGAATCACCGTGCGGGGCCTCGTCGCCGCAGAGCCGGCTCCTCGCCCCGCGCGTCCTTCGCGGCGCGTGCGCCGAACCGCGTCCGCCCGTCTCTCTTCGCTCGGCGCTCGACCGTCCCGCCCGCTCCTCACGCAACATTTTTTTGTTTGCCGGCCTCACCTTCTTCACCTAGTTGCCGCAACCCGTAGCGAAGCGGCGGCGCAAGCCGCCCGTGGCCCGGAGGAGCCGACAGTCGCGCGAGAGGACGGAGCGGATCGCCCATCGCCTCGGGGCTTTCGCTTGCT
>CAKURH010000168.1 GCA_934675625.1 uncultured Kiritimatiellota bacterium | reverse complement strand
GAAATCCGCACGTCCGGTTTGATGAGGGGGAAGTCGCATCGGCGAAGCCGAGGCGTGGGTCTCTACTCTACAAGAAAGTTGCTGAAAAGAAGGTTGTTGCCGCGAAGAAGCCCGCCGAGAAGGCGTCCGCCCCGAAGAAGGCCGGTCGCCCGGCGAAGAAGGACACCGTCCTGCAGGAGCGCACCGACAAGGTGATCTGCCGCGACAAGGACACGGTCCTCAAGATCTTCGGGCCGAGCTACAAGGTCTCGCTCATCCTCAACGAGGCGATGAACGAGGCGCGCGCCGCCGAGACGGGCCTGCCCGTCGCGAAGGTGATCGAGGTGCTGAAGCTCCGCGACCACTGGTGCATCCGTCGCGAGTTCATCGAGGGCGAGACGCTCGCCGACGTGATGGCGAAGGACAAGAAGAACCTCGTGAAGTACCTCCGGGAGTTCGTCGCGATCCAGTGCCAGATCTTCTCGAAGACGTCCGACCGCATGGGCAACCTCGCGGACAAGCTCGACAAGCAGATCTCGGCCTCTCCGGTCGAGAAGGTGACGCGCTACGACCTGCACATGAAGCTCCAGAGCTTCCCGCGCGGGACGGCGCTCTGCCACGGCGACTTCAACCCGACGAACGTGATCATCACGCCGAAGGGCGACTGGCGCGTCATCGACTGGAGCCACGTGCGTCTCGGCGACCCGTGCGCGGACGTCGCGCGGACGTACCTCCTCTTCTGGCTTTCGGGCCACGTGGCGGCGGCCGAGAAGTACATGGATCTCGCGTGCGAGGCGCTGAAGGTGCCGCTCCACGAGGTTCAGAAGTGGTTGCCGATCGTCGCGGCGGCCGAGGCGAGCCGCGAGCAGACGCCGAAGAACCACGAGCTCCTCCTCCACTGGGCGAGCGTCGTCGACTACGAATAAGCCTTCGGCGAGCGAAGATAAGAGCGGCGCGGTTTAACCGCGCCGTTTTCTTTTTTGACAGGGCGAGTCCACCCGACACAAAGGCGTCAATCTGGGCGGGCAAGAATATGATATACTGGATGCATGAAAAGCATCCTTTGCGTCGCGTGTTTTGCAGTTGTCGCTTCAGCCGCAAGCGGCGCAGTCTCGGGTTGTGGAGTCGGGCGCACGGTCATCTTTGAGCCGGGCCGCACAGAGGTCGTGCTTGCGGATGGCGCTCCCGGCGCGGCGGCATTCGCCGCGTCCGAAGCGACCAACTTCCTGTCCCGCGTCCTGGGGGCAGAGGTGCCTGTCGTTTCCCGTCCGACAGGCAAAGGAATCGCGTCCCTCATCCTTGGATCCAACGCATGGAGCGTTGCGGCAGGTGTGCTCTCCGACGGTTCCGTGCGTGACGGATTCCGCATTCGCGCCGTGAGAGATCGCGTCTACATCGTCGGCAATGATGACGATGTGGATGTTTTCGGCTTGATGAGGCGAGGCGCGTACAATGCCCGTTTCCGTAGCGGGACGCTCTTTGGCGTATACGAATTCCTTGAGCGCTTCGCCGGCGTGCGCTTCTACTTCCCGGGCGAGAAGGGCAGGTTCTTCGACCGCCTTGAAAAGCTGTGGATCGGCAAGGTGGCGATTCCAAGCGTGATTGGCGAGACGGAAATAGGCCCCGTCATGATCACTGGCCCATCTGAACGTGACCTCTGGGCCAAGATCTACACGCCGAATGTGATTGCGGAACTGGGCAGGCATCTCGATCGTGCCGCGAAGCTCGCCAGTGCCGATTCCATGGCATCGAAAAGGATCGCATGGATCTGTGCGGGCTTCTACGGAACCTTGCTGGAAGCGTCCTCAGGGTGGTCTCGGCAGTTTGGAGGCTTTGCCGCTGCAAACGGAACCGCGCAAGGCGGACAATAGTGTTTTTGTCAACGACACGTTGGTTTTCGTCAATCGTCGTCAACTGCAGGTGCAAGAGGGTGGCGTGTCTTGTGGAATTTCTGGGAATCAGGGAAATGGAGTTTGGACGCATCGTCGGAGGTGATGAAACAAGAAATGATATAATACGGACATGAAGCCAAGCGATCGTGATACCCAAAGAATGACAAATGCTGACATGGTAAATATGACTTCACAGAAAAACGAGATCGTCGTCTATCAGCCGAACGAAACCTTGCGCCTTGAAGTGCGGTTGCAAGGTGAGAGCATTTGGCTGCCGCAGCAGAGGATCGCGGATTTGTTTGG
>CAKURH010000167.1 GCA_934675625.1 uncultured Kiritimatiellota bacterium | reverse complement strand
GTGTATGTGCGCGGCAAGTACCGCGACGTTATCCTGCCGATGACGGTCATCCGTCGTTTGGATGCTCTTTTGGAGGGCAGCAAAGAGGCTGTTCTGGATATGAAGAAAAAGCTGGATGCGGCAGGCATTGCTAACCAGTGGCCCGCGCTGTGCAACGTGGCGGGGCAGGCTTTTTGCAATGCGTCGCCATTCCGTCTGCGTGACCTTACCAGCCGTGCGAAGAAACAAGTCTTAAAGACCGACTTCGAGGCATATCTGGACGGATTTTCTCCGAATGTGCAGGAGATTTTGGAGAAGTTCAAGTTCCGCAATCAGATTGACACCATGATTGAGGCGGACATTCTCGGCGCAGTCGTTGAAAAATTTATATCTCCGGACATCAACCTCAGTCCGAACCCCGTGTACAAGGACGCGGAAAAGACCATTCTCAAGCATCCCGGTCTGGACAACCACGGCATGGGCACGATTTTCGAGGAGCTGATTCGCAAATTCAACGAGGAAAACAACGAAGAAGCCGGCGAACACTGGACGCCCCGCGATGTTGTTGAGCTGATGGCAGACCTTATCTTTATGCCGATTGCCAATCAAATCAGGGACGCTACTTATTCCTGCTATGACGGAGCCTGCGGAACGGGTGGTATGCTCACCGTTGCACAGGATCGGCTCATGACATTGGCGGCACAGCAAGGCAAGAATGTTTCCATCCACCTTTTCGGGCAGGAAATCAACCCGGAAACCTATGCCATCTGCAAGGCGGATATGCTGCTCAAGGGCGACGGCGATCAGGCGGAGCATATCAGCTACGGCTCAACGCTGTCCTTGGACGGCAACGCCACCCGGCAGTTTGACTTTATGCTCTCAAATCCTCCTTACGGCAAGAGCTGGAAAACCGACGCCGAAAAGATGGGCGGCAAGAAGGAAATCCTCGACAGCCGCTTCAACGCTTATCTGGACGGCGGCGAGCAGCTCACGATGATTCCGCGCACAAGCGACGGTCAGCTTCTTTTCCTGCTGAACAATGTGGCGAAGATGAAGAAAGATACGCCCCTCGGCAGCCGCATTGCGGAGGTGCATAACGGTTCGTCTATCTTCACGGGCGATGCGGGAAGCGGCGAAAGCAACGCCCGCCGCTATATGATTGAGAACGATCTGGTGGAAGCCATTATCGCCGTGCCGGAGAATATGTTTTACAACACGGGCATCGGCACATTTATTTGGGTGCTTTCCAACAAGAAGGAGGAGCGCCGCAAAGGGAAAATTCAGCTTATCGACGCAACGGCGATGAAATCGGCACTGCGCAAGAACATGGGCAAGAAAAACTGCGAATTTACCGAAGAAATCCGCAAAGAGATCGTCCATATTTTCCTCGCAATGGAGGAAAGCGAAGTCAGCATGATTCTGAACAACGAGGATTTCGGCTATTGGAGCGTGACGGTGGAGCGGCCGCTGCGCCTGCGCGTGTACCCCGACAAACCGATTCCGGCAGATACATTCAAGAAGTCGGATGAATACGACGGCGTGATTGCGGCGGTTGAAAAGGCTGCAAAAACTGCGCCGTTGGACGATTGGACTGCCTTTGCCGAGGCTACCGGGCTGAAAGCCGCCGCGCTAAAAAAGGTGCGCCCCTTTATCACCGAAAAAGACCCTGCCGCACAGCCCATCGAGGGCGAGCCGGATGTTGACCTGCGCGACACGGAGAACATTCCGTTTACCTATGAGGGCGGCATGGACGCCTTTATGAAAAACGAGGTGCTGACCTATGCGCCGGACGCATGGGTGGATGAGAAGAAAACGCAGATTGGCTATGAAATCAGCTTTACGAAGTATTTCTACAAGCCCGTTGAGCTGCGCCCTATGGATGAGATTTTGAAAAGTCTAAAAGACTTGGAGAAGGAAGCGGACGGATTGTTGGCTGGTATCATGGAGGGCATACAATGAGCGAATATCAATCATATACAGCCTGTGCATCTTTGTGGAACAAATCATTTCCAAGTCATTGGAGTGTATTGCCGATGTATGCGCTTGCAAAAGAAAAGTCCATATGTGGTTGTGTGGATTTGCCTCTTCTTTCTGTTTATTTAGATGTTGGGGTGATTCCATTTTCGGCAAAGACAGAAAAAAGGACAAATGTAACAAGTAAGGATTTGTCTAAGTACCAACGTGTTGATTGCGGTGATTTTGTCCTGAATAATCAGCAGGCTTGGCGGGGCTCTGTTGGTATATCATTTGATACAGG
>CAKURH010000166.1 GCA_934675625.1 uncultured Kiritimatiellota bacterium | reverse complement strand
CGATCTTCTCCGACCTCAACAACCTCAACGACATGACGATGGAGCTGAGCTGCGCGACGCTCTTCGGCTACACGCCCAAGGAGGTGACGAAGAGCCTGCCGGGGCTTCTCCGCCGCTTCGCCGAGGCGAACGGCCTCACGGACGCGCAGGGGCTTGCCGAGATCGAGCGCTGGTACGACGGCTACCTGTTCCACCCGAAGGCCGAGCAGGTGATCAACCCGGTCTCGCTCGGCTGCTGCCTGAAGTCGACGGAGCTGCGCAACTACTGGTCGACGACGGCGATGACGACGTTCCAGATGGACGAGCTGAAGCGCCGTCCGCTGAACTTCGCGAAGGTGGACGTGGACGAGGACGTCCTCGGCACGTACGAGCCGGACAAGGCCGACTTCACGACGCTCCTCTTCCAGACGGGGTACCTCACGATCCGGGGCTTCCGGCAGCGCGGGGCGTCGCGCCGCTACACGCTCGGCTTCCCGAACCTGGAGGTCGAGAACTCGTTCCTGCGGCAGGTCGTGCCGGCCTACACGGGGCAGGAGGAGAACCGCGCGAACGACATCCAGGCCGACGCGGTGGAGGCGCTTTACGACGGCGAGCCGGAGAAGTTCGTCGCGGCGCTGAAGCGGCTCTTCGCGAACATCCCCTACGACCTCACGGACTGGCAGAACGAGCAGATGTGGCAGACGATCGTGTACGTCATCCTGAAAATGATTGGCGTTGCGGCGGAGGCGGAGGTGAAGACGAACGCGGGGCGCATCGACATGACGCTTGAGACGCCGGAGCACGGCTACGTGATCGAGTTCACGCTGGACAAGTCGGCGGCCGAGGCGATTCGCCAGATTCGCGAGAACCACTACGCCGACAAGTTCGCCGGGAACGGCAAGACGCTCACGCTCATCGGCCTCGCGTTCTCGAAGGAGCGGCGTACCATCGTCGACGCGGCGGTCGAGAAACAAGAAACAAAGGAGATCAAGAAATGACGAACAAATCACTGAGTCGACGAGGGTTCTTGGCCGGTACGGGCGCACTCGCGGCGACGGCCGGCGTCGCGGCGGAGAAGACGGCGGCGGCCGCGTCGGCGGATCCGTTTCTCGGCACGCAGGGCGCGCCGCTGACGGTCGGCTTTCCGAACCTTCAGGCGCCGGGCGAGACGACGATGGGCGTGACGTGGAAGGTCTCGGGCCTCTCCAAGGGCGTCGTCGAGTATGCGGACAATCCCGCGTTCGAGAACGCGACCCTCGTCAAGTCCGGCGGCTACGGCCTCGTGCCGATCGACGTCGCCGCGCTGGAGGTGCGGCTGGAGAACCTGAAGCCCGCGACGAAATACTGGTACCGCACGATCACGACGCCGTTCGTCGACTACCAGAACATCTACGACGCGAAGCTCGGCGAGCCGGTCATCTCGAAAACCTACACCTTCACGACGCTTGGCGCGGACGCGCGCGCGCATTTCTGCATGATGACCGACACGCACGCGCAGTGGAAGTCGTTCGGAATGATCGTGAAGAAGATCAAGGAACTCGCGCCGGCGGCGGTCGTCTGGAACGGCGACGCGACCAACACGACGCAGAAGAAGGAGACGGCCGTCGAGATCTTCCTCGATCCGCCGGTCGCCGACCGCGACTACGCGGCGTCGATCCCCGTCCTTTTCGAGTCGGGCAACCACGACTTCCGGGGTAGCTGGATCTCGAAGAAGGAGGAGGTCATGCAGCCGCGCCATCCGGCCGAGCGGCGCGGCGACCAGTGGGACCTCAAGTGGAACTTCGCCGTGCGCCTTGGCGATCTGGCGCTCATCGGCATGGACACGGGCGAGGACAAGCCGGACGGACATCCGAAGTGGTTCGGGCTCGCGAACTTCGAGCCGTACCGCCGGGCGCAGGCGGCGTGGCTCGCGGAACAGTTCGCGCGTCCCGAAATCGCGTCCGCGAAGTTCAAGGTGCTCTTCTGCCACATTCCGCTCTTCGCGGCGAAGGATCATCCCGACTATCCGCACGACGGCGTGAAGATCGACCCGCACGACTACGCCTACTGGTCACGCGAATGCCACGACCTCTGGGTGCCGATTCTGGAAAAGGCGGGCGTGCAGCTCGTCGTCTGCGGACACAAGCACCGGTTCCGCTTCGACGCGCCGACGGCGGATCGTCCGTGGGCGCAGGTCGTGGGTGGCGGGCCCGAACTCGGCGTGTCGGGAAACCGCCCGGACGAGGGCAAGTTCCCGACAGTCGTCGAGGGCAAGGTCGAGAACGGTCGACTGCGCCTCGTTGTGCATGACGTCTTCAACAGGCGCGTCGTCTTCGACCGCGAAATCGCGTGAGAAGGAAAAAAGTCCTGAAGACGCGGACGCATGAGCAGGCCCACGCCTATGCCTGAAGGCCCGTTTTAAATCCGTCCTGTCCACGGGGCGCGTCAGCGCGCCGCCCGGATTCGCAGGAAGGTCGCGGAGGGCCCTTCCTCTCTCGGCAGGCGGACGTACCGCTCGCCGGGGCCGGGCGAGAGGCCGAGCGCGCCCAGCTCCTCCGCCGTGAGCGCGCGGGCGG
>CAKURH010000165.1 GCA_934675625.1 uncultured Kiritimatiellota bacterium | reverse complement strand
ATGACGATCTCGGCCGTGTGGGGCATTGCGGACATCGTCAACGGCCTCATGGCCGTGCCGAACATGATCGCGCTCCTGGCGCTCTCGGGCGTCATCGTAGCGGAGACGAAGAGTTACTTCCGGCGGCTCAAGTCCGGCGAGATCAAGGAATAGGCACGGCAGGCGATGACCGTCGCGGACAGACTGGTTGCGCTCCTGAAGGCGCAGGGGCTGACGTGCGCGACGGCCGAAAGCTGCACGGGCGGCGGCGTGGGCGCGGCGATTACCGCCGTGCCCGGTGCGAGCGAGGTCTTCCTCGGCGGCGTCATCTCCTACGCGAACGCGGTCAAGCAGGGCGTCCTCGGCGTGTCGCCGACGACGCTCGCGACGGTCGGCGCGGTGTCACCCGAAACGGCCGCGCAGATGGCGGACGGCGCACGGCGGCTCTTGAAGGCGGATCTCGCCGTCTCGGTGACGGGCATCGCCGGGCCGGACGGCGGGAGCGCGGAAAAGCCGGTCGGCCTCGTCTGGTTCGGCCTTGCGACGGCGGCTGGCGTACGCACGGAAAGGGCGATTTTCGCGGGTGACCGCGCGGCTGTGCGGGCCCAGGCCGTCACGCACGCGCTCGGCATGCTGACGGCGGGAGCGGCGGAATGAGCCGCACGGTCATTCTTGCGGCGGGGGATTTTCCGCCGCGCGGGTCGGAGCCCGAACGGCTCCTGAAGGCGGCGACGCGCGTCGTCGCGTGCGATTCGGCGGCGGTGGCTTATCGGCGGCGGTTCGGCCACTGGCCGGATGTCATCATCGGAGATCTGGATAGCCTCTTGCCAAACGCCTCATCCCCCAAAAAATCTCCGTGTCTCCCATCCTCTGTTATCTCCGTGTTAAGCGAAAGCAACACAGGAAGAAGGGGTGATGCCTGCGGCGCTCAACACGGAGGCACGGAGATTCGGAGAATTGCTAATCAGGAGACGAACGATTTGACGAAGGCCATTGATTTTTGCCGTGCGCAAGGTTGGACAGAGGGACTGGTCATCGTCGGCGCGACGGGGAAGCGCACGGATCACACGATTGGCAACGTCTACCGCGCGCTCACGGCGGAAGTCCCGATTGTCGAGGTCGAGGGCGAATTCATTCCCGTGCGCGGCAAGCTGACGTTTCGGACGTGGAAGGACGCGGGCATCTCGGTTTTCGCGCCCGATCCCGCGACGCGGATGACCTCGCGCGGGCTGCGCTGGAAGCTGGACGGCGTGCGGTTCGCGAACCCCTTTTGCGCGACGCTGAACCGCGTGTCGTCCGAGACGGTAACGGTCACGAGTTCGCATCCGGCGTTTGTCTACGTCGCGCGCAATCCGTCCGCCGTACGGGCGGTCGTCGCGCTCGGCTCGAATGTCGGCGCGCGCGCGAACTATCTGAAGCGCGCGATGGCGGCGCTCGCGAAGCTGCCCGGGACGCGGCTTGTCGACGCGAGCGCGGTGCGCGAGACGGAGCCGGTGGACGTGCCGGCGGCTTTCGCCGCGCAGAAGTTCCTCAACCAGGCGGCGGTCTTCGAGACGACGTTGGCGCCGCTCGCGTTCGCGCGCGCGCTGCATGCGATCGAAGACCGGCTGGGGCGTGTCCGCATGGTGCGGAACGGCCCGCGCACGATTGACCTCGACCTCATTCTCTTCGGCGACGTGCGGATGGCGACGCCGGAGCTGACCCTGCCGCATCCGCGCGCACGGGAACGCGCCTTTGTCCTCGAACCCCTCCATGAACTTGGAGTCGGATTCCCCTCGAAGGCCTACGGCGTTCAACGCGGAGGACTCGGAGGAGCGGAGACGCGGAGCCCTGGGTCGAGCAGCCAGACCTTCGCAGCCACTCCGTGTCTCCAACCCTCCAATACCTCCGCGTTAAGCGCAAGCAACTCAGTAGACAAAGAAAAAGGAACGAAACGATGAACGATTATGCGAAGACGGTTGCGGCGCTGAAGCGTCGCGGATACGAGGCGACGGCGGTCGCGACCAAGGAAGAGGCCGCCGCGCGCGTGATGCAGGAGGCCGAAGCGGCGCAGTCCGTCGGCTGGGGCGGGTCGGAGAGCGTGAAGGCGCTCGGCGTGCGCGAGGCGCTCGCGGCGGCGGGCAAGGAGATTCGCGACCACCAGACGCAGATGGATCTCTTTCTCCTGTCGGCGAACGCGCTTACGGAGGACGGCGTGATCGTCAACATCGACGGCACGGGCAACCGCGTCGCGGCATCCATCTACGGGCCGAAGCGCGTCGTCTACGTCATCGGGCGGAACAAGCTCGTCGCGGGCGGTGTGCTGGAGGCCATTGCGCGCGCGAAAAAATTCGCCTGCGGGCCGAACTGCCGTCGGCTGGGCAAGAAGACGCCGTGTGCCGCGATGGGCCTCTGCGCCGACTGCGATTCGCCCGACCGCATCTGCAAGGTGACGGCCGTCTTCGACCGCTGCCCGTCGCACACCTCGACGCTCGTCATCCTCGTGGACGAACCGCTTGGCTACTGAGGAAATAAACAAGCCCCCTATTGAAGAAAAACCATCAATATGATAGAATACTTGCGGTTTCAGTCAACCT
>CAKURH010000164.1 GCA_934675625.1 uncultured Kiritimatiellota bacterium | reverse complement strand
ATCGAAATCACCGCGTCCGCCACCGGATTCTGGAAGATGAGCCGATTGCCCGTGGACGACACGAATACGTTGCCGCCCTCCCAGTTCGCTTCGTCAGACCACGTCACCCCATCGCCGCCGCCCGTCCACGTGTAGTCCGCGGCCCTGACGTTCGCGGCAGACAGGAGGGCGACGACAGCGGCGCTCTTCATCGCGCGGATGACGCGCTTCGGTTTTCTTTCCATTTCCATGCGAACAACCCTTTCTTTGATGAATGATGTGCGTATTGTAGCAAAATCTTCCTGTTGTTTTCGACAATAGTTTCATGTCATTTTCAATCACACGGGAAACGCGAAACTATGATATAATGAGCCCATGCCACGGAAAAAGAAGGTTCTCATCTCCTTTCACCTGATCAATCCCGACAGCGTCGCGGTCCTGAACGGGGTGTTCCGGTTCCTGCGCCAGCGGCACGGCTGGAACACCAAGCTTTTCCTGCCGCCGATGGAGCTGACCGAAAGGGACATCGCCAACGCCCAAGCGGACGGCGTTGACGGCATCCTCATCAACCATCCCCTCGGCGACGACTTGACCCACGCCCTGCTCGCCTCCCGAATTCCGCTCGCCACGATTGGCAATGGCGACGGCGCGCTCTTCCGCCGACGCGAAAAGGTCATCTTCTCGGAAACGGACGGCGAGGCCATCGGGAAACTCGCGGCGGAGCATCTCTTCCGGCTCGGCAGCCGACGCTCCTTTGCCTACTTTGGCGGCGCCACCCCCTCGCGCTGGTCTCACACCCGGCTGCGTGGCTATGTCACGGCACTCAAGCGCCTGGGGCAGACCGTCCACGAAATCAAGGAGCCGCTCGTTCCGGCGCTTGCGGAACTGCCGCGTCCCGCCGCCCTGTTCCTGGCCGGCGACTATCTCGCCAATCAGGTGTATGAGGCCGCCGACGCCGCACACGTGAAGATTCCTTCGGAGCTGGCGGTTCTCGGCGTCGACAACAACCTGCTCGTCTGCGACTCCATCGAGCCCACCCTGTCCAGCATCGACCGCGACACCGAGCGGCAGGGCTACGAAACCGCCCTGGCGCTGGATCACCTGATGCGCAGCCGCAAAAGCGAGCGACGTCCGCGCATCCTGCAGACACAGCCGCTGAAGGTGGTCGAGCGCGGCTCGACGTCATTCGCCTCGCCCGTCACCACCTTGATCGAACGTGCCAACACCTACATCCAGTCGAACGCGTTCAAGCGAATCACGGTCGCCAACGTCGCCAGCCACTGCGGAACCTCGCAATCCCTGCTCGCGCTCAGGTTTCGCCAATACGAACACACCAGCGTCAAGGAGAAGATCCTGCAGCTCAGGCTTGCCGAGGCGCGCCGCCTGCTGAAAGGCCCGCCTCAGAGGCTGGACGTCGTGGCCAGGCGCTGCGGGTTCAACTCCGCCAATCGGCTCTCGCACCTCTTCCTCGAGCGCTACGGGCTGTCGCCGCGCGCCTTTCGCGCATCAACGGACGGCAGATGACTCTTTTGCTCGGCGTGAAATGCGCCAAGCGCCGGACTTGTAGGGACGCGCCGCTTCGCCCGGCACGGTCACGAGGGCCGTTGCGCCTTTCGGAATCGTGAAGTCCCAGATCCAGCCCTTACCCTCGAAACGCCAACTGCTCTTAATCAATCCCGCCGCCGACTGATACTCGGCCGTGACAAAGCCAAGGCGGCGATCAGGAACCGGCGCCAAGACTGTCCCGCCAGTGCGCCTCGTCCCGCCTGTCCGAATCGTCCTCCCTGTCCGGGCAGTCCGACCAAGCCCAGATTCTCGTTCAGGACAGCAAGATGCCGACGGTTTTGCTCGACGAAAGTCGCCGACCGCGCGCCGCGCGACAGGGCCTCCAGCCCGACCGCGCCGCAGCCCGCGAAGAGGTCGAGGAAGTCGCAGCCCGCGAGTTCGGGCGCCAGGATGTTGAACAGCGCCTCGCGCACGCGATCCTGCGTCGGACGAATCGCGTCCGACTTCGGCACCTTAAGATTGCGCCCGCCAAATTTTCCGCCTGTAATTCTCATTTTTCGCGCGGAGTATAGCATAAATGTCCGAATCGAACAAGCAAGCCGCGCCTTCCCATTTCCTTCAGCATGATATGCGTGAGACTAAAAGAACAGACCAGGGCCTGTCCCCATAAATTCTGTCCCCATGAAGCCTTTCAAGCGAGGAAATCTCACACGGAGTGACGGAGGCACGGAGTTCCCGCACACGATCAGCATTGAGGCAGACAGGCGAGACAGCGATCATTTCTCCGTGGCTCCGTCACTCCGTGTGAGACATCCCCCATCTGAAAGCGGCGATGGCGCGTTCGGGCGTTCAGTCCGCGAGGTCGTAGACGCGCACGTAGTCGACGACGAACGCATCGCCGGCGGCGGCCGCTGCCTCCAGTTCGGGCACGCCCTTCCCCGTCATGCGGCCGTTGCGGTACCACTTCGCCTCCGTCGTCAGCAGCACGAACTCCGGCACGTGCGAGACCGCCTTTGCGCTCTTGCCGCGCAGACGCCCGTCCACGTAGATCTCGTAGCCCTCCGGCGTCCACAGCATGCCGAAGACGTGGAA
>CAKURH010000163.1 GCA_934675625.1 uncultured Kiritimatiellota bacterium | reverse complement strand
TCGCCCGTTCGGCTTTCAGATTTGGTATAATACGACCCAATCATGCGAAACGCGACAATCGAACGCAACACGAAAGAGACGCAGATCCTGCTCGCGCTCAACCTCGACGGTTCGGGCGAGGGCGAGGTCGAGACGGGCATCGGCTTCTTCGACCACATGCTGGAGCTGCTGAAGAAGCACGCGCTCATCGACCTCGCGGTCAAGGCGACGGGCGACCTGCACGTCGACTACCACCACACGGTCGAGGACGTCGGGCTCGTCTTCGGCAAGGCGCTGAACGCCGCGCTCGGCGACCGCAAGGGGCTGACGCGCTACGGCTTCGCCTCCATTCCGATGGACGAGGCGCTGTGCGAGACGTCGCTCGATCTCGGCGGGCGTCCGTTCCTCGTGATGCAGTGCGCGATGAAGCACATGTTCGTGAAGGACTTCGAGGTGAAGCTCGTCGAGGAGTTCTTCCGCGCCGTCTCGGTCGAGGCGCGCGCGAACATCCACCTGCGACAGGTCTATGGCGACGAGACGCACCACGTCTGCGAAGGGCTGTTCAAGAGCTTCGCGCGCGCGCTGCGTCAGGCGAAGGCAATCGACCCGAACGAAAAGGGCGTGCCGAGCTCGAAGGGCGTCATCTAAAAAGATTTCCACCACCACACACAGCAAGGAGACTGCAGAAACATGACGAGACGGAATTTTCTGGTCGGCGCGACGGCGGCGGGGCTCGCCGGCTGCGTGACGGCCGCGAACGGGAAGAAGGAGGCGAAGATCCTCTTCGGCGCCTGCCGGGGGCCGGACGACGTTGCGCTCCTGAAGCGCATCGGCTACGACTTCTGGGAATGGGGCGTCGGCGCGGCGTTCGACCCGACGAAGGGCGCGGACTGGTGGCAGAAGCAGCGCGACCTCATCCAGTCCCAGCCGCTGCCGCTCAGAAGCTGCAACGGCTTCATCCCCGGCACGTTTCGCCTGACGGGGCCGCAGGCCGACTTCGGGCCGGCCCTCCGCTACGCCGAGACGGCGCTGCGGCGCGCCGAGGAAGTCGGCGTGAAGACGCTCGTCTTCGGTTCGGGCGGTGCGCGCAACGTGCCCGGCGACATGCTCGCAAAGGACGCGCAGGCGCGTCCCGACACGGAGAAGGGCCGCGACCAGTACCGCGACTTCTGCGCGGAGCTCTGCCGGCGCGTCGCCGACCTGAAGACGGTCACGGTCGTCGTCGAGCCGCTGCGTCCAAAGGAGTCGAACATCGTCAACTACGTCTGGCAGGGCGTCCAGATCTGCGAGGAGGTCGGCTCGCCGCGCCTCGCCCAGCTGGCGGACATCTTCCACATGATGATGGGCCGCGAGTCGGCGGACTCGCTGCGCCTCGCCGGCGCGCGCCTGAAGCACTGCCACGTCGCCTCCTACGAGACGCGCAGCTTCCCGGGGAGCGACCCCGCGACGGTCGACCGTCTGCGCCCCTACTTCGACGCGCTCAGGGACATCGGCTATGCGGGCGGCGTCAGCTGCGAATGCGGCTGGGGCGCGAAGGCCGACCTCGCGAAGAATCTTGAAACTGCACTCACAACAATGAAAGGACTCATCTAATGGAACAGACCACCACCACCCGTCGTGAATTCGTCAAGGGCGCGGCCGGCATGGCCGGCATCCTCGCCGCCGGCTACGGCCCGTCGCTCTATGCCGCCGGCGCCAACGCGCGCGTCCGCGTCGCCTGCGTCGGCTACTCCGACCGCTTCCGCCAGACCCTCCTGCCGTGCTTCCTGCACCACAACAAGGAGCTGAACTTCGACCTCGTCGCGGTCGCCGACCTCTGGAAGAAGCGCCTCTTCGAGCACGCGAAGCCGGAGCTGGAGAAGAAGCTCGGCCACGCCGTCGAGACCTATTCGAGCGACGTGTCGCTCTACGAGAACGCGAAGGACATCGACGCCGTGATCATCTCGACGGCCGACTTCCAGCACGCGCAGCACGCCGTCCACGCGGTGAACGCCGGCAAGGACGCCTACTGCGAGAAGCCGATCGCGGAGGACATGTACTCGGCGAACATGCTCCTGGACGCCGTGAACGCGAAGCGCTCGCTCGGCGCGATGAAGCCGGGCGCGGTTCTCCAGATCGGCTCGCAGCGCCGCAGCGGCGCGAAGTACAAGGCCGCGAAGGACTACATCGACTCCGGCAAGTTCGGCGACATCTCCTACGTGCACCTGACGTGGAACGTCAACCAGCCGCGCCGCTGGCGCCGCAGCGAGGAACTCATCAAGTCGCTCAAGAAGGAGGACGTCGACTGGAACCTGTGGCTGCTCGACCGCGATCCGGCGGAGAATCCGTTCGACCCGCGCAAGTATCTGGAGTTCCGCCTCTTCTGGCCGTTCTCCTCGGGCATCCCGGGCCAGTGGATGTGCCACCAGATCGACACGGTCGCGTGGTTCATGGGCCAGCCGTACCCGAAGAGCGCGGTCTCGTCGGGCGGCCTCTACCAGTGGGCCGACGGGCGCCAGAGCTACGACACGTTCACGACGCTGATGGAGTACGGCGAGTCGGGCGTGAAGGGCAAGGGCTTCCAGGTGATGTTCCAGTCGCACCAGACGAACTGCGCGGGCGGC
>CAKURH010000162.1 GCA_934675625.1 uncultured Kiritimatiellota bacterium | reverse complement strand
GGATTGTCTTTCTTCTTCTTCGATCCCCATGGCCTTCCTCTCTTCTTTGCTGACCCGTTAGATATTACCATTTCCAATGCAAAAAAAGTTAAAATACCCCCTTGTGGCTGAATCGGCAATATGGTATAATATCCGCCGTCAAGACATCAGGAGACGATTGGCCGCGAGGCCGGTCGCACCAACCGAGTGGAACACCACGGTGGTAGCCGAAGAGGCGATGTGCCCGCAAGGGAAACATGTTCCGGCAAGGTCGCGCGTCTTGAACACAAGATGTGCGACCGTTCGTTTGCGAGGGGTTTGCCCCTTCCTGAAAATCTTGGCAAAGGACGCAAACGAATGAATCTGAAACCAAACATGACGGTTGCCAACAAGCACATCGTCTTCCTCAAGGATGACGCTGGCTGGTACGCTGACATGGAGGGGACGCGGGCGCAGAACGCGATGGTCTCCGGTGCTGACACGATGATCGAGGCCCTCTCCGCTGGAAGCACTCGCGTTGAGATGGTGTTCTCCAGCGACGTCGAGCAGCCCGGGGACCACATCATGCATCTCCATCGGGTCGAGCATGATCCGTGGGGCGCGACATATCGCGTCGGCAACGGAAATGCGGGCGAGGCTCCGCGCTTCAGCGGCATCTTCGGACTGCCTCTCGCGTGGCTCTGCAACCAGACTCACCGCTTCATCGGCGGCGAGCATCCGAAAGACATCTTCGTTCACGCAATCATCAACAACTGAAAGGAAAACCAGCCATGAGAGAACTCACTGACAAAGACTTCGCCCTCGTCAACGAGACGGTCATGCCAATCGTCGAACGGTATGCCCTGGAAGACACGGAGCCAGGGCTGTACAATCCATTCCTTTTTGCCCTGACTGTCCCGGTGAAGAACGGCAAGGAAAAGACCATAAAGTGCGCTAACGAGATATTCCACGCGCTTGGCGTTCTGCCGAAGGATCGCGCAATCGCGATGGCCGAGGCGGGAGACTACTGTGCCATCTTTATGGACGAGGGCGGCGAAACATACACCCTGTTGTTCAACCATCCCGCTGCGATGGCGTTTAAGTCCGGCGATGAGGAGTACGAATTCACCATCAAGGGGCGGAACGAGATTGAGGAGGCCGAAGCCGAAGCGGAAGAGGCAGAGATGCGCTCGCTCGTTGAGGGCATCAAGGCCGGGCGTCTAAAGTCCAAGACGCCTGACGGCTATCTCGTGCTGGCGGGGGAATTCTACGACGCAATCGAGGCAGGCAAGAAGACGGTCGAGTACCGTGACGTCACCGAATACAACATCAAGCGGACAATTGGCCTCAAGACCGTCCGCTTCAACCGTGGCTATGGCTCGAAAGGCAAGCCGCCAAAGCAGATGCAGTGGGAGGTCAAAGGCGTCATTCTCATGGATGGCGACGAAAACGAATGCGATCCGTACAACGTGCCGGAGGATTTCTGGCCCGTGACGATTGCGCTGAAACTTGGCAAGCGAATCGGATGAGGGGGACATAATGACGTCTGACGAAATAATAACATTCGAGGAAATGCACAAAAACAGGAACAACTGTAGCCCTGTTAAATGCCTACGGTGCAACCATGCAGACATGCTTCATGTTGAACGGTCGAGCAGTCATGTGCGGTGCGGGTGCAAAGCCGGGAAACACGCTGGCACATGGAGCATTGGGTATCCTTTCGTCACCTCGCCGGAAGAGTGCCCGGACTTCAGTGAAGTTACGGACGAGAACAGGAAGCAAATGGTCAACTTCGCATGGGTGATATCCTGCGAGCGCAAGATGCAATTCTTCCGTCGCCCCGCGACAAGGCCCGTACACATTGGTGATTCCTTTGAGTCCTACCGCATACCATTTCCAAAAGATGAAAAGTAAATCCTTGATAACCGAGCCATTGGGGCTTTACGGGTGGAAGAAGGCGGAGCCCGTCCTGCTGGCGGCGTTGCTTTCCGAGGAACCGCTGCTGCTCGTCGGGGCGCACGGGTGTGCAAAGAGCTTTGTGCTGGAGCGTCTCGCGGAGGCGCTGGGCATGGAGTTCCGTTCCTACAACGCGAGCCTCATCAACTACGACGATCTCGTGGGCGTTCCGCTCCCGGACGCGACGCGCACGAAGCTCGAATACCTCTCGTCGCCGGAAAGCATCTGGGACGCCGAGGTCGTGTTTATCGACGAGATCAGCCGCACGCGCCCGGAACTCCAGAACAAGCTCTTCCCGATCATCTACGAGAGGCGCGTACAGGGGCGTCCGCTTTCGCGCCTCGTCTATCGCTGGGCGGCGATGAATCCTCCGCCGACTGACGAGGAACTCGACGAGGGAGACGCGCTCTACCTGGGTTCCGAACCTCTTGATGCCGCGCTCGCGGATCGTTTCCCGTACATCATGTCCGTGCCGGATTGGGACGACCTGACGTCAGCCGATCAGAAGAAGGTTCTCGCCGACCAGTTTGCGGGGCGGCACGAGTTTCCTGTTGTCATCCGCGAACTCGTCGCCGAGGCGCGGAAGCGGTACGAGGAGCTTGTGCCTGAGTTGACACCCCGCCTGACGCCCTATATCGTCACTCTCGTCCCAAAGCTCCACGCCGCGAAGTACGATGTCTCGACACGGCGGGCGACGATGCTCATGCGGTGCGCAATCGCCGTCCATGCGGCGCGGAAAGTGCTGTCAAAACTGACGGCTGGGGATGTGCCGGAGCTTTACGATTCCGCCCGTCTTGCGCTCCTGAACACGCTTCCCGACCGGGCGCGGCGGCGGCTGAA
>CAKURH010000161.1 GCA_934675625.1 uncultured Kiritimatiellota bacterium | reverse complement strand
TAACAGGTGCGCCAGCCGGTCTCCTCATCAACTTCGGCTCGTACAAGTTCGAAGTCCGAACCGTCTTGCCCCGCTCTGCATCTTCTTCACATCTACCCAACTAAACCCTCTACATTTCTCCACTTCTACACGGCTAAAACCATTCCCCCCCCCCCCCATCCCCCACCACCTCCTACATTTCTACACTTCTACACGGCTAAAACCATCACCCTATCCACCACCACTTCTCCACGGCTAAAAAACAAAAGGACGGAAATGAAAACACTTATCGTACTTGCTGTTCTCGCGCTGGCGCTTTCCGGCATGGCCGGAAACGCGGCGAATCCCGACGCCATCGAGCTCGAGCCGATGCCGCGTCCCGTGGAAATGTCCTCGGACATGGACGCGCCCGTGCCGTTCGACGAGAAGACGGCCGTCACGGTCGACTGCCCGGACGCGGCGGCGACGGCGTGGCTCGCGTCTCATCTCCGCGCCTGGTACGGCGCCTTCGCGCCGAAGGTCGCGGCGGGAGCGTCCGGCCTCGCGCTGCGCGCCGGCGACGAGGCGTATGCCGTCCGGTCGGACGCCTCGGGCGTCAAGGTCGCCGCGCGGACGCTCGCGGGCGTGCGCTGGGCGGCGTACTCGCTGCGCCAGCTCGCGATCGCGAAGCGCGGCACGTTCAAGACGGCGGGCCACCTCCTTCCGACGCTGACGATCTCCGACGCGCCGCACCTCGCATTCCGAGGGATCCACCTCTGCTGGTTCCCGGAGGCGCGCAAGGAGCAGGTCGAGCGCGCGATCCGCCTCGCCGCGCTCATGAAGTTCAACTACGTCGTCCTTGAGCCGTGGGGGATGTTCAAGAGCGAGCGCCACCCGTGGTGGAGCTGGCCGGACGCGAAGATGACGAAGCCGGAGGTGCGCCGCCTGGTCGCGCTCGGCAAGGACCTCGGCGTCACGCTCGTCCCGCAGATCGCCGCCTACGGCCACGCCGGCGCGGCGCGCTCCTGCTCGTCGAAGCATTCCGTCCTCGACCTGCAGCCGGAGTACGAGCCGCTCTTCGAGCCGGGTGGCTGGAACTGGTGCCTGACGAATCCCGAGACGCAGAAGGTGCTGCGCGATCTGATCGCCGAGATGCTGGAGACGTTCGACCGTCCGCCCTACCTCCACCTCGGCTGCGACGAGGCCCAGCCGCCGACGTGCCCCGACTGCCGGAAGCGTCCGTACGGCGAGCTCGTCTGCGAGCACATCACGAAGCTCGCGGCCTTCGCGAAGGCGCGCGGCGCGCGGGCGATGATCTGGCACGACATGCTGCTCGACAGCGCGGATCCTCGCTGGAAGGGGTTCATCGCGTGCGGCTCGAGGCTGACTGCGACGCTGGCGGATACCCTGCCGCGCGACGTGATCGTCTGCGACTGGCAGTACGGCGAGCGGGAGGAGGGCCGGACGGACTGGCCGACGCTCCGGCACTTCCGCGACAAGGGCTTCCCGGTCGTCGGCTGCCCCTGGCTCAACTTCAACGCGATGAAGCCGATGGCCGACTGCATCGCGGAGATCGGCGGCTTCGGCTTCCTGGAGACGACGTGGCACCACCTGCGCGGGAGGGACTGGGTGAGGATGTACCGGTTCGGGTCGGCGGCGGCCTGGGGCTCGCGGGAACCCGGCGCCGGCGGCTACGGTACGACGCCGCAGAGCGACGTCATGTTCGACCGCGCCCTGCGCATGGTCGGGCACGACATGAGGCTGGCGGACTACCGCGACACGGGACACGTCGACCATCAGGTCCCGCCGAGCTGGTGGATCGACAACTAGGGCGAATTTCTTTAGTCTGCTGAAAGGTAAGGACAAGACATGAACATCAGGAAAATGAACAAGGCGCTTGACTTCCTGCGCGAGAAGTACGGCGCGGCGAAGGGCGAGATCGCGCTCAAGGGCGGCCACTGCCACGTCGGCGCGACGCCGCTCCTGCCCGGGCGCATGGAGCGCAAGATCGTCGAGCTCAAGAAGATGACGGAGAACGGCACGCTCGAGGGCGTCTCGACGCTCCGCTTCGCCGCGTTCGCGCCGAAGGGCACGGACTGGAAGGCGATGCTCGCGAAGGAGCTGGACCTCGCCGCCTACCTCGGCGCGGCGGACGTCGTGCGCGTGATGGCCGTCGCCAACGGCGCGGCGATCAACGTCCTCGCCAAGCTCGCGAACGACGTGAACGTCTCCGTCGAGATCGGCGCGAACCTGCCGAAGGCGGAACTCGGCTACGACCGCCACGAGATCATCGCCAGGCGCGGCGTCGCCTGCGACCAGACGGTGGACACCCACACGCCGCACGCCTCGATCCGCTGCTGGGACGCGAAGGGCTTCGTCGAGTACACCGACGTCGACACGGAGCTCTTCGGCCTCTCCTACGAGGAGGTCTGGAACGTCCGCGCGGCGTTCGCGCTCCTGCAGAAGCGCGCGGACGCGAAGGTCTGGAAGTCCGCGTGGGCGAAGGCGACGAAGGCCGCCGAGCTCGCGTTCGCCGCCGACAAGGCGAAGGCCGCGAAGACTATCGCCCTCAAGAAGGGGCTCGACACGAACGAATCCATCAAGGTCGCGGAAGTGAGGTGAGGGATTAGGTTTTAGGTTTTAGGTTTTAGGTTTCAGCCCTCTTATCACCTAAAACCTCTCTCCTATAACCTACAACCTAAAACCTATCACCTATCACCTACCCCCTCCCTAAAACCTAAAACCTAAAACCTAAAACCTAAAATGAAACCAGTCAAGATCGCCATGATGGGCATGACCCACGGCCATACCCGCAAGTACTACCAGACGCTTCTCGACAA
>CAKURH010000160.1 GCA_934675625.1 uncultured Kiritimatiellota bacterium | reverse complement strand
CCGCCACGGGACGGTCTCGCCCGGCGCGTTCTCGTACTCGTCCTCGAAGAAGACGACGCGCTTCGAGAACGTCGCCGCCGCGCCCGGCAGGGGCGGGTCCCTGTCGGGATCTTGGTCGTCGCCGGGGTGGTCGACGCTGCCGCCGCATCCGCAGAAGCCACCGTAGGCCGGAAGCCGGTAGCCCTCGTATTCGAGGTAGCCCGTCGCGCTGCAGCCGCCGCAGGAGCAGCCGTCGCCGCACGAGATCGAGAACGTGTAGTCGCTCCCCGAAATGCGGCAGCAGACGTTCGTCCACGTGAACGCCCCGCCAATCCCAGAGGGCGTGACCTGCATGGTGAAGGGTCTGGAAGGTTTGGAGAATGTTTGGAAGGAGGATAAGAGTGTGAAGGAGGTATTGCTTTCGCTAAACACGGAGGTGACAGAGGAACGGAGGCACGGAGTATAGGCGGGTGTCGCTGACGCGAAAGTCCGGCACACCCTCTCAACACTTTCTCCGTGTCTTCCGTTCTCCGTTCCCTCGCGCCCGCTTGCGCGCCCTTCGGGTTCGCCTTCGGCGAAGGTTCCCTCCGAAACGCTTTGCGTTTCTGCGGCGCATGTGTTCAGCGCCGCAGGCTTAGGCTTAAGAGATATCGCGACTGGCCAATGGAGCCAAAGCGCTTGTCGATCCTCCTCCCACGAGTCCTCGATGTCGTCGCTCGACTTGCCGGCGACCTCGAACGGCATCGGGCACGTCACGCGGTACGTCTTGCCGATGAGGAGCGTGACGCGGTTCGTCGCGTCCGCCTCGGCGATGAACGAGGGGTCGGCGAGGTTCGACGCGCCGTCGCCCGCGAACGTCACCTGGGCGTTGGCCTGTCGCACGACGAGATCGACCCAGCAGTAGGCGTCCGCGTTCGCGCCCTCCGGCAGCGTCTGGTGCGGGCCGAACTGGGGCGTGTCCGACGGGACGAGCGGCGCGTCGTCCGCGCCGTTCGGGATGCCGTCGTCGTCCCAGTCGTCGGGGTTGACGCGGCGGTAGACACGCTCGACGTCGTTTGATCGCGCGATGAAGTCGCCGTTCGGAAAAAGTTCGAGCTGTGCGTTGACAGGCGGGTGGTCCACGAATTGACACGAATTCTCACGAATTGAAACTCGTGTTGATTCGTGAAGATTCGTGGATAGTCTCTCGTAGGGGTTCCCCAAAAAGAAGTTCTCCCACGTCAACAGCGCTGAGTCGTTCGCGGTCGCGGCCGTCCAGAGGTAGGATTGTCCGTGCCGCGCGAACATCGGCGCGCCAATGACAAAGATCTCGTTCGAGGCGTTCCGCAGCTGCGGACGCACCTTGCCCCACGTGTGCGCCCAGAGTGACGTGACGACATGTCCGCCGATGGGGAGACGAAACGGGCGGGGTGAGTTAGCCACGAATTGACACGAATCGTCACGAATTGAGATTGGTGCAGATTCGTGTAGATTCGTGGACAGTAGCTGAACCCGCGTCCTCGCTCGGTAGGCGTCGGTGAGGTGCCATGTGCCGATAAGCCGCGCGTTCGTTGGTCGCGTGTAGGAGATTGCCGCGTTCGTCCGCACCGTTTCGAGGCGATAGCCGCGAGCGACGTCATTGGATGTGACGACAGGGGGATTGCTTTCGCTTAACACGGAGGTGACGGAGTTTGAGAGGCACGGAGAGTTGGTAGGTGTCGTAGACGCGACAGTTGAGACATCACCCTCAAAACCTGCTCCGTGTCTTCCTCCCTCCGTTTCCTCCGTGTTCAGCGCACCCCGCCTAGCGGCCCCTTCGGGCTGCTTCGCAGGGGGATATGCAGGCTCCTCAGTAGGCGTCGCAGACACGACCTCTTCAATCCGTGCTGATTCGTGTTGGTTCGTGGACACGTTCGTCGGCTTCTGCGCGAAGACCGTCGCGACGACGACCGCCGTCGCCAGCACGGCCTTGGCGGACGGCGGCAGACTGATGAACTGCTCCGACAATTCGCGCAAGAACTTCCTTGCCCACACGGCAACCGCCACGGCGAGGCATCCGCCCACAAGCACCACGCAAGCCCAGACGAAGGCTGATTCTTGAAAGATTGGTGCGACCATCACCGAATCTCCATGACAACGCCCGGACGACTGCCCTCGACGAGAACGTCCTCGCCGACTTTGGCAGTGCCACGCCGCGTGATGCGGACGAGATTCCACGCCGCATTCATCTTCGGACGCTTCAGGACAAACGTCCTCTCTGTCCGTCCGGCAGTCGGCGCGTCCTCTTCCGTCTGGCTGTCGGCCGCTGCCGCGCAGCCGAACCACCTGCCGCAGTCAAAGCCAAAGGCCCGCTCGTCCTCGTCAAGTCCGAGAACGCCGTCCCCGTTCGCGTCCGTCCCGATTGCCACCTCGACGAAATTCGTCGGCGAGGCGTCAAGCACAAGTTTGAACTCGATGCGGCTCATCGCCTCAAGATTGACTGAGAAGGGAATGTTCGTGGTTGCCTCCGAAAGGGCGGAGGCGTCGAACGGCAACGGCGGGACAATGACGCCCTTCACCGAAAGGGCGAACAGAAGAGGCATAAAAACTGGCAAAAGGAACTTCACCCCTAAATTATATCAAAATCCTTGTTTTCGTTCATTCGTCCTGATGGCCGCAGTTCGTTACCAAAATGATAATATCTAACGGGTCAGCAAAGAAGAGAGGAAGGCCATGGGGATCGAAGAAGAGGAAAGGCAAGCCACACCACCCCCATGGGGGTGGCCGCCGGCACGGAAGGAAAACGCCCACGGCGTCGAAGAAATCGTGTATGATGGGAGCTGCAACACAAACCATCAGACGAAAGATCGACGCCATGAGCAGAAGGAAGTATACCATAAGGCGGAACGCGGGGGAACACCTCAC
>CAKURH010000159.1 GCA_934675625.1 uncultured Kiritimatiellota bacterium | reverse complement strand
GCAGCGCGGGCGGCATCGTGCCGTGCGGCGTCACGACGTTCGCGACCGTGATTGCGCCGTCCGCGCCGAAGCTCCAGACGGCCTCGTGCGTGAAGCCGGCCGACTTGAGCCCCGTCACCTCCGTCGTGACGCGGACCGCGCCGTCGCGGACGGCGATCGGCCGCGCGTGGTGGCGGAGCTGCGTGAGGCCGCGCGAGTAGACGCTGCCGCGCTTCAGGTTGTCGCCCCACGCCGAGCCGCGCCGCATCCAGATGTCGTTGTCGGTGAGCGCGCGCAGGCACGTGAGCTGCGGGCCCGCGACGAGGCCCGGCGCCGGGTCCTTCAGGACCGTGCGCCCGTTCATGACGAGTTCGCAGAGCGTGCCCGACGCGCGGCAGAAGACGGCCCTCGTCGGGCCCGCCGTGACCGTCACGGCCTTCTCGCCCTCGTCGATCGTCACGCCGGACGGCGTGACCGCAGAACCCGTACCCGCCGACGCGGCGGCAGAACCCGCACCCGACGGCGCGGCGGCAGGGCCCTTCGCGGCCTGCGCGAAGTTCCAGCCCGCGCCGAGCGCGACCTGGTCGCGCGCGACGGCCCAGCCCTGCGGCACGAGCGGCGTCGCCTTCCTCGTCGTGAACGCGAAGTTGACGAGAAGCTCCGCCTCGGGCCTCGCGGCGGTCCGCGCCTCGGCGAGGCCGGGCACGGTGAAGCGGCAGCGCTTCAGCGGCTCGACGGCCGGCGTCTCGAACGCGCCGGACTTCGTGACGGCGCCGTCCTCGACGAGCTCCCACGACGCGGCGTAGGCGTCCGCCCGCGTGAAGAGGAACCGGTTCCACAGCTCGAACACGACGGCGTAGGGGTTGTCGCCCGGCTTCGCCGAGCGCGTGACGACGAGGTCGCGGTGGACGTGCGCGACCTCCACGAGCTTCGCCGTGACGTTGCGGAGCGGATCGACCACGCCGTTGTCGCAGAACGGCCCGTCGTTCGGCTGCTCGTCGAAGTCGCCGCCGTAGGCGAGGTAGCGTTCGCGCGCGCCCGTCTTCGGGTCGACGCGGTCGGTGTACTTCCAGACCGCCTGGTCCACCCAGTCCCAGATGCAGCCGCCCGTGAGGGCCGGGTAGCGGTAGATGACGTCCCAGTATTCCCGGAGGTTGCCGATGGCGTTGCCCATCGCGTGCGCGTACTCGCACATGAACGCCGGCTTGCCGGGCGAGTGGAACATCCGCATGCCGAACCAGTCGCCGGACGACTTCTCCGGCTTCCGAAAGCGCCCTTCGCTCATCTCGCCGCGCTCCTCCAGCCACGTGACGGGCGGATACATCGTCGAGTCGACGTCCGCGTCGGCGTTGCCATGCTCAAAGTGGACGGGCCGCGTCGGGTCAAGCCCCTTCACGGCGGCGATCGCGTGGCGGAAGCAGTCGCCGTGCCCCGTCTCGTTGCCCATCGACCACATCGTGACGGACGGGTTGTTGCGGTAGAAGACGGCGTGGCGCGCGTTGCGCTCGACGATGGAATGCGTCCACTCCGGGTGGCGGCCGAGGCCGTGCTCGCCAGCTGAAATGATGGTCTTTCAATTGTCCGAGCTGTTCTTCGCGACCAACGAACATGATCATACTCAACCAGGTATAAGTGAATGAATTTGCGCAAGTTATACACTCTTTGATCAGTTTCCGCAACTACCCTTCGGGCGAAGAATCGACATCTTGCCTATTCTCCGCCCAAACGAACCGTCGCCGTCACCGAGAATGGGCCGATGGGGTAGAGGCGTGTCTCTGGGCGGAAATCGTCATGTGTCGTAAAGCCATCCACGTGTCATTTTTGATATAATTCGCGTTGTCCCTTGGTTCGCCGAGGGGCCTATAGGTCGGGAACTGACACGGCTCGCTGCCGCGCTCCACCCCGCGACCGCATATTTACTGTAGCATCGACGCTACACGCTGTTCCAGCGAAATACTTCCACATTTTTCATTGGTGAACGGCATGTATGTGAAGGTGCGCCCTATTGGGCGCATTTTCTCTTCATGTATTCACCAAAGGCCTGTGGAAGGGCTTCGCTGGAGTGCATGAACAGGAAATGCGCTCTTTTCATGCACGGGGACGGGCCTCGCGGCACGGTTGCGCAACGAGGATAGACTCATGGCCAAGAATGCCGACCTGAACGGGGCTAAAAATGCGAAAAAGGACGAGTTCTACACGCAGCTCGTCGACATCGAGAACGAGGTGAAGCACTACCGCAGACACTTCAGGGGCGCGACGGTTCTGTGCAACTGCGACGACCCCGAATGCAGCAACTTCTATTTCTACTTCCGCGACAACTTCGAGTTCCTCGGACTGAAGAAGCTCATTTCGACCTGCTACAGGAACCAGGACTGGTTTCAGTTCTCGGAGGGAAAGGACGAGAAGGCCGTCTGCTGCATCTACACGGGCAAGGCCAACCCGCCCGAACGGCGCATCCTCGAACAGGGCGGCAGCTTCCGCAGCGAGGAGTGCATCGCGTTCCTGAAGGAGGCGGACATCGTCTGCACCAATCCACCGTTCTCGAAGTTCAGGGACTTCATGGAACTTCTGTTCAAATGCCAAAAAAAGTTCTTGATTATCGGAAACGTCAGTGCCATTACCAGCAAAGAGATATTCCCACATTTCAAGCGCAACGAACTGTGGTTGGGAGCAAGCATTCATTCCGGAGATCGTGAGTTCATGATACCCGATGACTATCCTCTCGATGCCGCGAGCTCACGTATAGACGAAAAGGGCCGGAAGTTCATCCGGGTGAAAGGCGTAAGATGGTTTACGAACTTAGACTACAAGGAACGGGTGCAACGAGATATTTATGCAGAGTCAAAGGGGTTTAGCCGCAGAGAACGCAAAGGACGCAAGGCTCATGCC
>CAKURH010000158.1 GCA_934675625.1 uncultured Kiritimatiellota bacterium | reverse complement strand
CGCGGCGCGTGCGCCGAACCGCGTCCGCCCGTCTCTCTCCGCTCGGCGCTCGGCCGTCCCGCCCGCTCCTCACGCAATGTTCTTTTTGTTTGCCAGCCTCACCTTCTTCACCTAGTTGCCGCAACCCGTCGCGGAGCGGCGGCGTAAGCCGCCTTTGGCCCGGAGGAGCCGACAGTCGCGCGAGAGGAGCGAAGGGATCGCCTGTCGCCTTCGTGTTCTCGCTTGCGGACGCGCATTCCGCCGAGGGGAATGGCTTGTCACGTTCGATTGGCTGACGTGTGGCGACAGGTGCGACTCCCGGAGCGACGGTTCGCGCGATCTGTCGGGCCGACGGGCCGAAGAAGGCTGCCCTGCCGTGAAAGGTATCTTGCAATCGAGTTATCCATCCCACAGCGTGGGGATGCCCCTTGATTCGGCTACCCGAAAAAGGTATAATGCGAGAATGTTTTGACTCGTACTGTAACCACAGCAGTCTGTAACCACAAAAACAACAAGGAACAGGTACATGGCAAAGAAGATCATGGTTGACGGCAACACCGCCGCAGCCCAAATCGCCTTCGCGTGCTCCGAGGTCGCGGCGATCTACCCGATCACCCCGTCCTCGCCGATGGCGGAAACGTGCGACGAGCTCGCCTCGGCGTGCAAGACGAACATCTGGGGCTCGATCCCCTCCATCGTCGAGATGGAGTCCGAGGGCGGCGCGGCCGGCGCCGTGCACGGCTCGCTCACGACGGGCTCGCTCACGACGACCTTCACGGCGTCGCAGGGCCTCCTCCTGATGATCCCGAACATGTACAAGATCGCGGGCGAGCTCGCCCCGACCGTGTTCCACGTCTCGGCCCGCTCCCTCGCGTGCCAGGGCCTCTGCATCTTCGGCGACCAGGGCGACGTCATGGCCTGCCGCCAGACGGGCTTCGCGATGCTCTGCTCGAACTCCGTGCAGGAGGCGCACGACATGGCGATGGTCGCGCACGCCGCGACGCTCGAGTCGAAGGTCCCGTTCCTCCATTTCTTCGACGGCTTCCGCACCTCCCACGAGGTCCAGAAGATCGACGAGATCCCGACCGAGGTCATCCGCGAGATGATCGACGAGAAGTTCGTGGAGGACTTCCGCAGGCGCGCGCTCGACCCGGAGCATCCGACGATGCGCGGCACGGCGCAGAACCCCGACATCAACTTCCAGGGCCGCGAGAGCTGCGAGAAGTACTACGAGGCGACTCCTGCGATCGTCCAGAAGTGCATGGACAAGCTCGCGAAGCTCACGGGCCGCGCGTACAAGCTCTACGACTATGTCGGCGCGCCGGATGCGGAGTACGTCGCGATTGCGATGGGCTCCGGGTGCGACACGCTCCACGAGACGGTCGACGCGCTTGTCAAGGAAGGCAAGAAGGTCGGCCTTGTCAAGGTTCACCTCTATCGTCCGTTCTCGATGAAGGACTTCGTTCAGGCGATCCCCGCGACGGTCAAGGTCATCACCGTCCTCGACCGCACGAAGGAGCCGGGCGCGATCGGCGACCCGCTCTACCTCGACGCGTGTGCCGCGATCGGCCAGGCGAAGCAGCAGGGCCTCGTCTCGTTCGCCTACCCGAAGATCCTCGCCGGTCGCTACGGCATCGGCTCGAAGGACTTCACGCCGCAGATGTGCGCGAACATCTTCGCGAACATGGCGGCCGAGAAGCCGCTGGACCGCTACGTGGTCGGCATCGTCGACGACGTGAACAGCCACCAGTACCTCCTCGGCGACGACACGTTCGTCGTGCCGAAGGGCGACCGCAAGGAGTGCATGTTCTGGGGGCTGGGCGCGGATGGCACGGTCGGCGCGAACAAGAACTCGATCAAGATCATCGGCAACTACACGCAGAACTACGCGCAGGGCTACTTCGAGTACGACTCGAAGAAGTCGGGCGGCGTGACGATCTCGCACCTCCGCTTCGGTTCGGAGATGATCCGCTCGCCGTACTTCATCAACTCCGCCGACTTCACGGCGTGCCACTGCTTCCCGTACCTGGAGAAGTACGACATGCTCAAGGCGGCGAAGCCGGGCTCGGTCTTCCTCCTCGCCTCGCCCTACACGGCGGCCGAGGTCTGGGACCACATGCCCGACGAGGTCGAGCAGGCCATCATCGACAAGAAGATCCGCTTCTACGTGATCGACGCGGCGAAGATCGCCCGCGAGAACGGCATGGGCACGCGCACGAACACGGTCCTTCAGACGGCGTTCTTCAAGCTCTCCGGCATCACGCTCAAGAAGGCCGACGGCACGGTCTTGGATCCGATCCAGGTGCTGAAGGACTACGCGGAGAAGGCGTATTCGAAGAAGGGCCAGGAAGTCGTCGAGATGAACTGGAAGTGCATCGAGGCCGCCGCGAACGCCGTCGAGGAGGTCAAGTACCCCGCGACCGTCGCCGGCAAGGCGAAGATGCCGCCGATCGTCTCGTCCGAGGCGCCGGACTTCATCAAGCACGTCACGGCGAAGATGATCGCGCAGAAGGGCAACGAGCTGCCCGTCTCGGCGATTCCGGACGACGGCACGTGGCCGACGGCGACGACGCAGTGGGAGAAGCGCAACGTCGCGGCGTTCATCCCGCAGTGGGACCCCGCGGCCTGCATCCAGTGCGGCAACTGCTCCATCATCTGCCCGCACGCGGCGATCCGCATGAAGGTCTACCCCGCCGCCGCGCTCGAAGGGGCGCCGGCGACGCTCAAGTCGGCCGACGCGGGCGCGCTCACGAAGAAGTTCGGCGAGAAGGTGACGATCCAGGTCGCCCCGGAGGACTGCATGGGCTGCGAGCTCTGCGTCGTCCAGTGCCCGAAGTCGAAGCCCGGGACCGAGAAGCCCGCGCTCAAGATGGTCGAGCAGATTCCGCTGCGCAAGACGGA
>CAKURH010000157.1 GCA_934675625.1 uncultured Kiritimatiellota bacterium | reverse complement strand
TCAGTATGCCATTATCCTTACTGAGTAGATTCCTTTCATTCTACAAGTTCAGCCAAGCTTGCTTGGCGCACCATTTTTCGGATTCCTTTCTCAGACGATATCGTGCTTGCCGTAGTAGGCGTTGAGATACATCTGCTTGATCTCCTTCATCAGCGGGTAGCGCGGGTTCGCGCCCGTGCACTGGTCGTCGAAGGCCTGCTCGGTCATCGCGTCGAGGCGGTCGAGGAAGTCCTTCTCGTCCGGCACGTAGTCGCGGATCGTCGGCTTGATGCCGATGCGCTTCTGGAGCGCGCGAATCGCCTTGAGGAGGTTCATGAACTGCTCGCCCTTCGTCTTGCCCTCGATGCCGAGCGCGGTGGCGACTTCGAGGTAGCGCTCCAGCGTGTGCGGATGGTCGTACTGCGGGAAGGTGCCCATCTTGCGCGGCACGGGGTCGGCGTTGAAGCGCAGCACCTCCTCCATCATCAGCGCATTGGCGATGCCGTGCGGGATGTGGTGGAACGCGCCGAGCTTGTGCGCCATCGAGTGCATGACGCCGAGGAAGGCGTTCGCGAAGGCCATGCCGGCCATCGTCGCGGCGTTCGCCATCTTCTCGCGGGCCTTCGGGTTCGCCGTCTTCGCGACCGCCGCGTCATAGCACTGCGGCAGGTACTCGAAGATGTCCTTCAGCGCCTGGATCGCGAGGCCGTCGGTGTAACTCGTCGCGAGCATCGAGGCGTAGGCCTCAAGGGCGTGCGAGACGGCGTCGATGCCCGACGCGCTCGTCAGTCCCGGAGGCGCCATCATCTGCACGTCGGCGTCGACGATCGCCATCTTCGGCATGAGCTCGTAGTCCGCGAGCGGATACTTCACACCCGTCTTCTCGTCGGTGATGACCGCGAACGGCGTCACTTCCGAACCGGTGCCGGCCGAGGTCGGGATCGCGATGAAGTAGGCCTTCTCGCCCATCTTCGGGAACGTGTAGACGCGCTTGCGGATGTCCATGAAGCGCATGGCCATGTCCATGAAGTCGCACTCCGGGTGCTCGTAGAGGACCCACATGATCTTCGCGGCGTCCATCGCCGAGCCGCCGCCGATGGCGATGATCACGTCCGGCTTGAAGCTCGACATGAGCTTCGCGCCCTCCTTGGCGCAGGCGAGCGTCGGGTCCGGCGCGACGTTCGAGAACGTCGTGAACATGATGTTCTGCTTTTCGAGGGACTTCTCGATCGGCTTCGTGTAGCCGTTGGCGTAGAGGAAGTTGTCCGTGACGATGAACGCCTTCTTCTTGCCCATCACCTCGCCGAGCTCGCGGAGCGCCACCGCGAGGCACCCCTTCTTCTGGTACACCTTTTCCGGCGCGCGGAACCACAGCATGTTTTCCCTGCGAATGGCCATAGTCTTGATGTTGATGAGATGTTTGACGCCGACGTTCTCCGAGACGGAGTTCCCGCCCCAGCTGCCGCAGCCGAGCGTGAGGGACGGCGTGAGGGCGAAGTTGTAGATGTCGCCGATGCCGCCCAGGGACGACGGCGAGTTGACGATGAGGCGGCACGCCTTCATGCGGTCCGCGAACTTCGCGAGCTTCGCCTTCTCGTTGAGGTCGTCGATCCAGAGGACGGACGTGTGGCCGAGGCCGCCGTTGTTGACGAGCAGCGCCTCCGCGATGTTCAGCGCGTCGTCGAAGTCCTTCGACTTGTACATGCCGAGGATGGTCGTGAGCTTCTCGTGGCCGAACGCCTCGCTCGTCTCCGTCGAGGTCGCCTCGCCGATCAGCACCTTCGTGTCCTCCGGCACCTCGAAGCCCGCCATCTTCGCGATCGTGACGGGGCGCTGGCCGACGATCTTCGCGTTCAGCGCGCCGTTGATGAGCATCGTCTTGCGGATGAGGTCCTTCTCCTTGTCGTTCAGGAAGTAGCAGCCGCGCTTCGTGAACTCGTCCTTCACGAGGTCGTAGACCTCCTGGTCGGCGATGACCGTCTGCTCGGTCGCGCAGATCATGCCGTTGTCGAAGGTCTTGGAGTGGATGATCGAGTTGACGGCGTTGATGAGGTCCGCCGACGGGTCGATGATTGCCGCCGCGTTGCCCGCGCCGACGCCGACGGCCGGCGTGCCGGAGCTGTAGGCCGCCTTGACCATGCCGGGGCCGCCCGTCGCGAGGATGATGTCGGCCTCCTTCATGAGGAGGTTCGTCTTCGGCAGCGAGGGCTGCGCGATCCAGGCGATGATCTCCTCCGGCGCGCCCGCCGCGACGGCCGCGTCAAGGACGATCTTCGCCGCCGCGATCGTGCAGTTCTTCGCGCGCGGATGCGGGCTGATGATGATGCCGTTGCGGGTCTTCAGCGCGAGGAGCGTCTTGAAGATCGCCGTGGAGGTCGGGTTCGTGGTCGGGATCACCGCGCCGATGACGCCGATCGGCTCGGCCCACTTCTCGATGCCCATCGCCTCGTCGCGCTCGACGACGCCGCAGGTCTTCGTGTGCTTGTAGGCGTTGTAGATGTACTCCGCCGCATAGTGGTTCTTGATGACCTTGTCCTCGACGATGCCCATGCCCGTCTCCTCGACCGCCATCTTGGCGAGCGGGATGCGCGCGCGGTTCGCCGCCAGCGCCGCCGCCTTGAAAATCGCATCGACCTGATCCTGCGTGTACGTCGAGAACTTGGCCTGCGCCGCCTTGACGCGCGCGAGCATCGCCTCGAATTCCGCCACTCCGTCGTCCGGCGCCGTCGCCGGGTTCACTGCATTGTCTGCCATAGTTGTCTTTTCCTTTGGTCTTTCGCCCGCCGGACGCTTCTCCGGCGGAACGGTCGCATAGTATATCATCTTTTCATATCGCTAATCAAGTAGCGATATTGAGTTATCTGTAAGACGGGTGCACCGAGATATTTATGCAGCCACCCCACATTTCCCGCTTGATTTTCGCATACGCATATACTATAATATA
>CAKURH010000156.1 GCA_934675625.1 uncultured Kiritimatiellota bacterium | reverse complement strand
GCAGTTATTTAACCTCTTCTTGTCGATTATTAGACAATATCTCGCGACATGCGTTCAGCCGACCGATATGTTTTTCTCGACTTCCTATGATTCGGCGCGGCGCGGCGCGAATCGAGAGATTCGACCTCTTCCTTACGTTTGGAGACGACGTTCAGACGAGCTGGGAAAAGAACGTGCGCGCCGGGACAATCATCGGTTCTGAACAGTCAAAGACGTCCCGATCGACGAACGGCTCATCACACACGACCTGGAAAGCGTGCGGCGCACGTGTGGCATGTTGGAAATGCATCAACGCGGGCGAGAGCGAGTCCCGCCCTTTCTTGGCCTCCACCAGAAGCCAAGGCTTCTGATCGCGCACCACGACGAAATCGACTTCGCGCTTCTGCTTGTCCCGCAGATAGCACAGCTCGAAATCACCCAGCCCCAAATCAGTCCAGCATTCCACGGCCTTCAGCAAATGACAGGCCGTCATCGTCTCGAAACGTTTTCCTTCGTCCGCCACAAGCGCCCAGTCGCGCAAGAACCATTTGGGCGTCTTGCGAATGGAGTTCTCGACGTTCTTGAAGTAGGGGCGAATCTCGAAGCCGTAATAGAGATGCTTGAGAATGCCAACCCAACTCTTGACGGTCTTCTCGTCGATCTTGACCTCGTTCCCAAGCGATGAATAGACGACCTGCTCGCCCGAACGGTTCGACAGGATCTCCATCAACGCCGCAAGCTGATCTAGCTGCACGATGCGGGACAAGTCTCGGACATCCTCCCGCAGAAGCTGCTCGCGGCGCATCGCGGTCCAGCGACGGGCGAACAGCCGACTGCCTTTGAGAAAAGGCTCCGGGAACCCTCCAAGCGTCCAGAGCGTCTGCCAAGCATCCTCATCTATCGCCTTCGGCGGCCGACGAATCTGTTCGCCCGGAAGGGACACGTCCAACAGTTCAGCAACCGACAGGGGATGCACACGATAGGGGAAATAGCGCCCCATCATGCTGTCACCGCCGCGCCGATAGACATCCATGCGAGCCGATCCCGTGGCCAAGACCCGAACTCGATCTTCGTAGTCGTCGAAAAAGCCCTTGAGGAACTGTTTCCATCGCTTGTACTTGTGGATCTCGTCGAAAGCTATCACCAAAGGGCGTTCGCGGACGACATCCAGCGCACATCGTGCCGCCACTTTCTGCTGACCAGCGAGGATGTCGAGCCGCGCACGGTCATCATCCCAGTTGAGATAAGCCTGCGCGTGCGCCTTGGCGACGGTCGTCTTTCCTGACTGGCGCGGGCCGCTCAAAAACGCCATCTGGCGATACGCCTGAAGATGGTGCTCGACGAGTCTGTCATAGATACGTTTCATCAGGCGGGTATTATAGCAGAACGGGCGCATCCGAATCAATACCAAAGCGGAGGCAATTCCGCTTTGGTAATTACTAAAACGGAATTGCCTCCGCTTTGGTAAGCGGTGTCCGAAACGCGAAAGCAAATGCGCCTACGGAGCGGTTTGACAGGGGAAGAAGTAAAATTGAAGACTTCAGGGAGATAAAAATGCCAGATTTTGAAGACTTAGCAAAGAACAAACCCCTGAATCTTGAAGACTTCGCCTCTTTCACAGGGGGAAGAGGACGTCTAAAAGTCATCGCAATATCTCTTTTTTCTTCAGAAAAAGATAGCTGAATGTCTTTTTTGGTGCGCAAGCACGCTATCCCACCCGCTTCGCGGTGAGCGGGTAGCGCTTCGACGGATCAGTCGTAACAGAGGGCGAGCCACCGTCAAGGACGAACGTGACGTCTCCGTGGACGTTCGTGGAGTAGGCCTTCATGCCAGCCTGGGAATAGACCTCCACACACGACCGTCCACAGGTCTCCATCCAGGGCTGGTTCCCCAGCGAGGCAATCACCGTCCCCGGAACAGGGTTCATCGTCTTGATGAGCTTCACGGCCTCTTCCGGCTTCGTGCCGTGGGCCGGCAGCACGCACACGTCGCACCCCCACTTGCCGCGCCGTTCCAGGTGGACGCGCATGTACCGGGCCGCGTAGTCGGGCTGGATGTCGCCCATCAGGAAGAAGGTCGTTCCCCCGGCCACGACGCGCAGCGCGTTGGCGTTCCCGTTGAGGAGGTGGTGGTAGATCGTGTCGTTCTTGCCGTAGCCGGGGCGGTCCTTGATCTCGCCGACGTATCCCTCGGCGGGCGGCCAGACGAGTTCCGCCGAGAAGCCCGGCTCGTTCCAGGCGAGGTCCGTGCCCATGCGCACGTCCTCGACGAGCGCCCCCGGATGCGCCGCCGCGAACGCATCGAGCGCCGTGCGGGCAATCTGCGACTCGCCGTTGTGCTTCGGCCTGCCGGAGGCGTCCATCGGCAGGAAGTTGTTGTTGAACACCTTCTTGATCGGGAACGCATCCCACATCGAGAGGAACCCGCCGAAATGGTCCGCGTGGTAGTGGGAGATCACGAGGCCGTCGATCGCCCGGATGCCATGCGCCTTCAGCCAGGGAATCACGATGGTGGAGCCGTTGCTGTGCGCCGCGTCCTGCCCGTTCGCGGTGTCGAAGAGGTACGTCTTGCCCGACGGCGTGCGCAGCACCGCGCAGAGCCCCGCCCCGCCGCCCGTGCAGTCAGGGTTGAGGAGTGTGATGGCCGTCTTCCCGGCCACGTCGGCGCGCCCTTGCGAGACGGCAAACCCCGCCGAGGCGCAGGCGAACAGTTCAACGAACTCACGGCGTGTGCAACTCGGGCTTTTCATCGGTGACATGGCCTCCTCCCTGATTTGATCTTTGGCATGACTACTTCACAACGTTTATGCACATAGTATAGCACAAGGCCACGCCACCGCCCACCTCTATCTTCGTAGATGGGGGAGGGGAATGCTTTCAGCCGGCTGATGATGACGAACTAACCTCTTTCACAGAGGGGAGAAGACGTCTTTGCGCCCGCTCTCCCCTCCACTTCGTTCTCTCGCCACAAGGCACTGTCC
>CAKURH010000155.1 GCA_934675625.1 uncultured Kiritimatiellota bacterium | reverse complement strand
ACGTAGTCCTTGATGCGCACGCCGTAGAGCGATTCGGCGAACAGCGTCCAGGCGACGGGCGTGAAGACGGGCTGCGAGATCACGAGCCCCGCGCCCTCGAAGTCCGCGCCGGACGTCCGCAGCGTGCCGAGCCCCAGCGGCAGATGCGTCGCCCGCCCGTTTAGCACCGTGCGTCCGTAGGCGAGCTCGACGTTCGGCAGGAACGCCGAAAACGCCGTCGCGCGGCCGACCTTCGCGAGCTGGGCCTCCAGCTCCTGCTGCGTCAGCTTCAGCGAGCGCGCCCGCGCCAGGGCGAGCGCGTTCGTGAGCGTCAGCGGCCCCGGATGCGCGGCGAGCCAGTCCGCCGTCTCGGCGGCGAGGCGATCCTGCATCTCCCGCGCGGCGGCCTCGCGGTCGGCATCCGTCGTCGCGCACCCGCCCGCGAGCAGCAGCACCACCGCGAAGGCCCCTTTCGTCGCCGGCCCCATCGGCATGACTCTCCTGTTTTTAAACATGCGTTTAATATACTCTTCTGAACTGAACCTGTCAACGGGCGCGGCCCCCAACGCCCTAGTGTTCCTTGATCGTCCCCTTCAGCACGGCGATGAACGCGGACTGCGGCACGTTCACGTGGCCGAACTCCTTCATGCGCGCCTTGCCGCGCTTCTGCTTCTCGAGGACCTTCATCTTGCGCGTGACGTCGCCGCCGTAGAGCTTCGCGAGGACGTCCTTGCGGAACGGGCGGATGTCCTCGCGCGCGATGATCTCCTTGCCGATCGCCGCCTGCACGGGAATCTTGAACTGGTGCGGCGGGATCGTCTCGGCGAGGGCCTTGCACATCTGGAGGCCGCGTGCGCGCGCCTTGTCGCGGTGCACCATCGTCGCGAACGCGTCAACCGTCTCGCCGTTGAGGAGGATGTCCATGCGCACGATGTCCGAGACCTGGTAGCCGTTCGGCTCGTAGTCCATCGAGGCGTAGCCGTGCGAGACGGACTTCAGCGTGTCGTGGAAGTCGATCAGGATCTCGTTCAGCGGCAGGCGGCAGTGGAGCATCACGCGCTTCGCGTCGATCGTCTCCGTGCCCTCGACGAGGCCGCGCCGATCCATCACGATGCGCATGACGTCGCCGATCGACTCGCTCGGCGTGATGATGCGCGCCGTCAGGATTGGCTCGGAGATCGTCTCCAGCACGGACGGGTCGGGCATCTGCAGCGGGTTGTCGAGGTCTTTCTCCTCGCCGTTCTTGAGCTTCAGCTTGTAGACGACGCCGGGCGAGGTCGAGATGATGTCGAGGCCGAACTCGCGGCGCAGGCGCTCCTGCACGATCTCCATGTGGAGGAGGCCGAGGAAGCCGCAGCGGAAGCCGAAGCCGAGCGCGAGCGACGACTCGTGGTGGAACGTGAAGGCCGCGTCGTTGAGGTGCAGCTTCTCCAGCCCCGCCGCGACCTTCGGGAACTCGTCCGTCGACATCGGGTAGATGCCGCAGAAGACGGTCGGCCGGATGTCCTGGAAGCCCGGCAGCGGCTCGGTCGCGCCGAGCTTCGCCGTCGTCACCGTGTCGCCGATCTTGATCTCGCTCGGGTCCTTCACCGTGCCGACGATGTAGCCGACCTCGCCGGCCGAGAGGCGGTCGACGGGCTTCTTCGTCGGCGAGAAGATGCCGACCTCGTGGACGGTCGTCGCGACGTTCGAGCCCATGAACTTCACGTTCTGCCCAGCGGCCAGCGTCCCGTCCATGACGCGCACGTAGGTGATGACGCCCCGGAACTCGTCGAAGACCGAGTCGAAGACGAGCGCCCGGAGCGGCGCGTCGACGCCGCGCGTCTCCGGCGGGGGGATGCGCTTCACGATCGCCTCCAGCACGTCGGGGCAGCCGACGCCCGTCTTCGCCGAGACCAGGAGCGGCTCGTCCATCGGGATCGCGAGGATGTCCTCGATCTCGCGCGAGACCTCCTTCACGTCCGCGCCGGGGAGGTCGACCTTGTTCAGGACGGGCACGATCTCCAGCTTCGCGTCCTGCGCGAAGTAGGTGTTCGCGACGGTCTGCGCCTCGACGCCCTGCGCGGCGTCCACGACGAGGAGCGCGCCCTCGCACGCGCCCATCGAGCGCGAGACCTCGTAGGCGAAGTCGACGTGGCCGGGCGTGTCGAGCAGGTTGAAGAGGTAGGTCTGGCCGTCCTTCGCCGTGTAGTGCATCGAGACGGGGTGCGACTTGATCGTGATGCCGCGCTCGCGCTCGAGGTCCATCGCGTCGAGCGTCTGCTCCTTGAGCTCGCGCGCCGAGATCGCGTGCGTCAGCTCGAGGATGCGGTCGGAGAGCGTCGTCTTGCCGTGGTCGACGTGCGCGATGATGCAGAAGTTGCGGATGTGTTCGAGTTTCATTCTACTTGTCCTTCGGCAACATCAGCTTCTGGCCAATGCGGAGATTGTCGTTCTTCAGGTTGTTCATCTCCTTGATCCGCCGAATCGGCACGCCCGTCGCCTGCGAGATGAGCGAGAGCGTGTCGCCCGCCTCGACGACGTATTCGCTGTGCGGCCCGATGACCGTCCGCTTCGTCGGCTCGTGCCGCGCCGGAGGAGGCGACGGCGGCTGCATCTTCGCGAGACGGCCCGAGAGGTCGCGGACGATTTCGTCGCGCTGCGTTCCGAACTGGCGGCGGAGCGACGCGACTTCGGCACGCAACGCCTCGACCTCGCGGCGCAAGCTCTGGCTGTCGTTGCCGGACTCCAGTCGCGCCACGCGCCCCTGAAGTTCGTTCAGGTTCGACTGGAGGACTGAAATCTGCCCTTGTACGCGCTGCATCTCGGCATACGCCTGCTGGACAATGAAGGACTCCTTGCCCTGCGCAAACGCAAGGCAGGGCACGAACGTCAGAACGAACATCATCTTTTTCATGTTGACCGCCGCCATATTTGTTTTCAGATTCGACTGTTTTCGAGATCTCGCAAGTCTACCAGACGCACCGGGGACTTGATGACCTCAAGTCGTGACATTATACCAAAAAAGACGTCCTTCCTCTGAAAGATGCCACCTCCCGAAAGGTAGAGAGGGTGCACCGAGATATTTATGCAGCCACCCCACATTTCCCGCTTGATTTTCGCATACGCATATACTATAATAT
>CAKURH010000154.1 GCA_934675625.1 uncultured Kiritimatiellota bacterium | reverse complement strand
TACGACTGCTGGTTTTACGCGACCAAGGGCGGGGGCGAGCTGCGCATCGCCGTCTCGTTCGCGTCGGTCGACGAGGCGCGGCGCTTCCATGACGCGGAGCTGCGCGGGCGGACGCTGGACGAGATTGCCGCAGCGGCGCGCGACGCCTGGAACCGGCGGCTGTCGGCCGTCGCCCTGCCGGACTCGGACGCGGCGGCGCGGACGCGCCTCTATACGCACCTCTTCCATGCGTTCGTCCAGCCGCGGCGGCGAAACGGGACGTGGGACGACCACTACACGGTCTGGGACACGTGGAAGACGCTGTTCCCGCTGATGGCGCTCGTGGAGCCGGAGGCGGTGGCGGGCGTCGTGAACTCGTTCGCCGACCGGCTGGCGCGCGGCGGACGGTGCGAGGTGGCGTTCACGCAGGGGAAGGAGATGCGCACGGGACAGGGCGGAAACGACGTGGACAACGTGATCGCCGACGCGGCGGCCAAGGACATTCCCGGCATCGACTGGGACGGGGCGTGGCGCGTGCTGGCGGCGCACGCGGACGACCGGACGCCCGACTACCGCGAAAGGGGCTACGTGGCGTCCGACGTCCCGCACGACTACTGCTGGCGGCTTCGCTCCGGCAGCGCGACACTGGCGTTCGCCTACAACGACTGGTGCGCGTCGCGGGTCGCCGCGAAGCTCGGCAAGGCCGACGCGGCGGAGCGGCTGCGCCGGCGGAGCGGAAGCTGGACGAACGTCTGGGACGCCACGCTGACGGACGCGCCCTCCGGCTTTTCGGGCTTCGTGCGCGGACGCCGCGCCGACGGTTCGTTCGGGGCGCGGGTCGTGTGGCCGCCCGCCGAGGAGCCCGCCGACCCGCGCAGGGGCTACAACGGCTCGTTCTACGAGGGCACCTGCTGGGAGTACTCGTTCAACGCCTGGCATGACCTGCCGCGCCTGATGGCGCTCTGCGGCGGGCGCGAGACGTTCGTGCGGCGGCTGGAATATGCGCTGGAAAACGGGCTCGTGGACTTCGGCAACGAGCCGTCGTTCTACACGCCGTTCCTGTTCGCGTTCGCGGGGCGGCACGACCTGACGGCGAAGTGGGCCGCGCGGATGCGGGCGGCGTTTCCGCCCGACGGGACGCCGGGGGACGACGACTCGGGCGCGATGGGGTCGCTGTACGTGTTCCTGTCGATGGGGCTGATGCCGATCGCCGGGACGGATCTCTACGTGCTGTCCGCGCCGGGCGAGCCGCACGTCGTCCTGAACCTGTCGGGCGCAAAGCGGCCCCTGCGCATCCGGACCAGGGGCGACGTGGGCAAGGGGGTGCGCCGCGTGACGCTCGACGGATGCCCGGTGGAGAGCCGTCTGCTCCGCCATGCGGAGCTCCGGGACGGCGGCGAACTGGTCTTTGTCGGGGACAACTGACTGAGATTGAATTCAGAGGGGGCGGTGAATCTGGGGACAGGCCCCCAATCTTGTGGGGACAGGCCCCTCGTTCGGTGGGGTCTGTCCCCACAATTTGTGCTCGAAAAACGCGTGGAAACGGTCGTTTTGCGCGGATATGTTTGAAATGAGAATTTACTGCGGAAAATTCTGACCAAAGATGTTTAAGTCTGTGACAGGATTTTGGTGATGTGAAATGAAAAGGAGCGAGGCTGGCGTTGACGGCGGACAAGTGATTTTGCTATAATCTCGTTCGTTATTCAAACATCTAAAAATGATGCAAGTTTCGTTGTTGCAATAACTAAATCGCGCAGAAGTTTAGTTGTTGCGAAAACGAAACAGGGAGGGAAAAATGATTGGCACGGAAGAGATGCTGGAAGTCTTGGACACGTCGGATCGCCTTGTTTCGGCGGTGTCGACGGATTTCCACCGCTACTTGAGCGAGGAGATTGACTGGCGCGGTCGCTTGATCTGCATCAAGGGAGCGCGAGGGACTGGAAAGACGACGCTGATGCTGCAGCGCATCCGAGAGGCGTTCGGCATCGGCGGAAAGGCCGTCTACATCAGCCTTGACGACCTCTGGTTCTCGAACCATCGCGTCCGGGACGCGGTTGAATACTTTCACACGCATGGCTATACGCACGTCTTTGTCGATGAGGTGCATCATTTCGGCAAAGACTGGGCGTTGCTGGTCAAGAACCTCTACGACCAGTTCCCGGACTTGAATTTCGTTTATAACGGATCGTCGATTCTGCGGATCGAGAATGCGCGCGGCGACCTGTCCCGTCGGCAGGGCGTGTATACGCTGAAGGGGCTCTCGTTCCGCGAGTTCCTTGCGTTCGAGGGCGTTGCACGACTTGCGGCGGTCAGGCTGGAGGACGTTCTGTCCGACCATCGGACGATTGCGGCGGACGTCGTTTCCTCCGTCAAGGTGCTGCCGCTGTTCGAGCGGTATGTCCGGGAGGGGTTCTATCCCTTCTATCGTGAACCGGGCGGACTTTACGCCCAACGGATCTGCGAGGTCGTCAACAAGGTGCTGGAGTCGGACTGGCCGGCCGTGGAGGACGTCTCGGTCGAGACTGTCCGAAAGGCGAAGAAGATGCTGATGGTGCTGGCGGCGAGCGTTCCTCAGCAGCCGAACATGTCCAGACTTTATCACGAGCTTGAGACGGAGCGCAACACCGGGCTGAAGATTCTGGGCGCGCTGGATCGCGGCGGACTGCTTGCGCTCGTTCCGTCCAAGGGCGAGAGCCTGAAGAACCTTTCCAAGCCGGAGAAGATCTACTGCGACAACACCAACCTGATGTATGCGCTGACGCCGCGTGCGGACAGGGGAACGGCACGCGAGACGTTCTTCTTCAACCAGGTCCGCAAGGATCACGCGGCTGTGTTCTCCGGCCTTGGGGATTTTCTGGTGGACGGCACGTGGCACTTCGAGATCGGCGGCAGCGGCAAGGGCTTCGGGCAGATCAGGGACGTGCCGAACAGCTTTGTCGTCAACGATGACGTCGAGCGCGGTCTCGGCAACAAGATTCCGCTGTGGCTGTTCGGCCTCCTTTACTGAACGAAGCCATGTCCGATTTTGCCGAGGCAGAGGTCGGCGGCGGAAAAGTCAAGGCGTAGCATAGACGGCGTATTGTATTACAAGCAGTCGTTGCGCAAAACCGGCGAAGATTTTGGCTCAAAATTTGCACACTCCTGTCGGCGGATATGTCGAGGTGAAAGCAAAACCGGAATGCCGTAGCGAGCAAAACCGGAATGGCGGGAATGGGCTTGCAAGACGGGCTT
>CAKURH010000153.1 GCA_934675625.1 uncultured Kiritimatiellota bacterium | reverse complement strand
GTAGCTCCCGCCGTCGCCGGTCTCGCCGCGGGCATGGCGAGCCAGAAGTGCGGCGACGACGCCAACGTCTCCCGCTATGAGCTCAACCAGACCCAGACCATCGCGCAGAAGGACATGGAGATCGCCTACTGGCGAGGCCAGGACGAGACGAACCGCAAGATCACGGACGCCTACACCAAACTTGAAAGCCGCATTCTCGGCCTTGCCGGCGAGGTGCGCGCGAACAAGGAAGAGCAGGCCGCTCTGAATCTCCAGCAGGCCGTCTACAACGGCACGAACACCGCCGCTGTCGGCTGCATCCAGGGGCAGATCGCGCAGCTCCAGAGCCTCACGAAGCTCATTGTTCCGAACAGCTCCGTTTGTCCCGGCTGGGGCGAAGTGACCGTCAAACCGGCGACCACGACCGCGAGCGCCTGATCCATCGCCGGGCGGGGGAGGTGACATTCCCTCCCCTGCCTGATCTATAAGGAGGATATGACTATGGTTTCATATACAGAATTACAGACGCGGCTTGCGCGGTTCGTGGACGCGGAGATGCTGCCGCACATGACCGGCGGGAAGCGGATCCTGCTCGGCGGATACGCGGCGCTGGCCACGAAGAACGCCGCCGGTATGCTGCAGAGCGCGAAGGATAAGCCGCTCGTTGCCATGACCGGCGCGGTGAGCGCGGAGGGCGTGGACGTGGACGCGCTCTTCTCCGCTGTCAGCCCGTACATCAATGAGCCGGTGACGCTATCGCTTCCCGTCGTCGGTGACTTCCGGCTGGACCGGAGCGACTTTGAGAAGCTGTACCGCTATCTGAAAGGAGAATTGTGAGATGAAGAAGATCCAGCGCCTTATCAAAGATATGTGCTACGAGCTGGACGCAGCCGAGCACTACGCAAAGCACGCCTTGCGAAACAAAGACGAGGACAAGGAGCTCGGCGACGTTTACGAGCGCGTCGCGCGGCAGGAGCTCGACCACTGCGAGATGTTCCACGCGCAGGCCGTCCGGCTCATCCGCGACTATGCCAAAGAGCCGTCCGAGAGCATGCGCGCCATATGGGAATATGAGCATGACAGGATCATGGAGCGGGACGCGAAGATCCGCGTGATGCTCAACCTCTATGACGGGAGATAAAAAACAGAGCCGCTTATAACGGAGCTGTTTTGCTTATGATTTTACTAACGAATTCGAGAAAAGCTTGTAATTTCAATACTTTTATGCGGTAACTGATGGGTTCGATTCCCATTATCCGCTCCATGGGAAAACCCCTTGAAATGCTCGAAAAACGAGCAATTTCAAGGGGTTTTCGGCGTTTTAGCGTGCTGTTATTCTGCGCTGGATGGTATGGCGGATGTACGTTTTGGAGCGTTTTTTGACCCTTTTTTACTAACGGATTTACTAACGGAATAGAACCGGCGCATTTTCTTCGCGGCCTTGGAAAGATCTTTTTCCGAAAGACGAAGATAAAAATCATGGACGGTTTTCCAGTCGCTCCAGCCGCCGTGCCGCATGGTTTCTTCCTCCGACCATCCGAGATGATAGGCGAGGGAAGCGAAGCTGCGGCGCAGACCGTGCAGGCCGACCTCCGGGAGATCGTTTGCGGCACAGATCCGGTTGATCTGCCGCCGCACGCCGTCGCCGAGCGGGCATATATCACCGTTGTGATCTTGCAGGATTTCCAGAAGCCGGGGTATCACGATGGGGACGACGCGCTGCGAGCGGGCGCTCTTGTTCTCTTCCCGGCGTATCCATTCGGCGGAGGATGTATAGACCGTAGCGCCGGAGACGGAGATCGTCTCGGCTTTGAGATCGATGTCCACCGGGCGGAGCGCGAAGATCTCCGAGCGGCGGAGAGAGTGCAGCGCAAGGAGCGCGGGAAGCTCGACGGGTGTGTCGCGGATCGCGTCAACGAAGGTAAGTATTTGCGCATAGTCCAGCCACGGAGTATCGGCCTTTGGGACGACGCCGAGATCCACGGGGTCAAACGGTATCTTCTGCTCCTTGTAGGCGGCGGCAACAAAGCCGAGCTCATTCTTCAGGGTTTTCTTTGCGACGCGCTGTGATTCTGACGCAACGGCGCGCGGCCAGTTTATAGAGCGGATATCCTTATCCATACAGCCGGGAAAAGCGCTGTTGCGGATGCATTGATAGCTTCGCCTGGTAGACGGCGAAAGCATGGGACGGTCTTCCAGATACTTATCGAGGAGCTGCCCGAGCGTGAGCCGAGGGAGCGCCTTCTCCGCTTCCAGAAACCCGGCGCGGATGGCGAGGGCTTTAGTGCGGCATGCTTCCTCCGTGGGCTCGGTGACGTTCACGCCCTCGCGGCGGAGCTGCACCGTCCAGCTGCCGGAGGGGAGCTGCCGGGGAGCGGGGATCTTGAGCTTCTTTTCCTTTTCGCGGAGCTGTTTTTTTCCGCACCAGTTGCAGAACAGCGAGTTTTCCGGGATCTCGCGGGAGCAGTTGCAGCACTTCATTCATTTTCTCCTTTGCGCTGCCGGTGGCGGCGGTATACACGAATGATGACGAGGACGACCATAAGCGCGGCGATTGCAAAACAGACCATCGAGAATACCGCGATGAAGTTCCACTCGCCGCGGAAGAAGCCGATGTCCGCGCACCGAAGGTCCAGCATTACACACCAGATGACCAGCACAAAGAAGAGCACGCCGAGCATCAGAATGACGGTGCGGAGATACTCGATGTCCCGGACGGCGGATTCGTACCGCGCCTTCCAGTGGGAGGCGTCCTGCCGGGCAAGCTCCGTTTCCGCGCGGCCGCTCGGGGCGAGAATGCCGAAGGTTTCATCGAGCGAGACGTGCAGCTCCCGGGAGATGCGCACGACCGTATCAATGCTGGGGTTCGTGGATTTCGGGGAAAAGGCGTACTCCACGGTGCTCGGCGACAGATCGGCGGCTTCGGCAATGTCCGGGAAGGTGCGTGTGCCCTTGGCCTCCCGCCAGCGGTTTTTCAGCGCGTCCATTTCGTTCATGTTCTCCGTCCTTTCGTTATTTTCGGGGTGAGCCGGGATATATTCGTGTCGAAAAAGCTGAACTCCGGCTCGCCCGTAAAGCGTTCGGTTTCGGATCTTGCGCCGGTCTGTTACGATGCAGTAACAGCAGGGCGAGCGGGACGCCCTGCGGCAGACGTCCGGGGCGGGTCTGTGGCACGGCTTCCCCCGGGCGTTCGCCTACACTATAGCACTATCCGCGGCAGAACGGCACGGAAAATATATAAATTTGTAAGAATATACAAGAGAATAACCGGAAATGCAACAAAATGACAAGGGGGAAAGACATGGAAGAGCGGGCGAAGATCATAGCGGAGATCACGGAGCTGCTGGAGGATGCAGACGAGGAGGCACTGCGGTTTATCCGGAGCTTTCTGAAAGCGGCGTAGAAGGC
>CAKURH010000152.1 GCA_934675625.1 uncultured Kiritimatiellota bacterium | reverse complement strand
AGTGCCTGTTCAGCAGCGTGTTGCTAGCAGACCCTTCGCATCATTTGTTGACAAAAGGTGGGGTAATTTGTCAACAATTAATCCAGGTAGCGGGTTATCATGTCAGTGCCGAAATCGGTGATGCGGTAGAAAATACGCAGGCTTCCAGTGCTGTCTAGATCGCAACGTACCTCTTCTAGAATACCGTTTTCTTTAGCTACTGCAAGCGCATCATCAACATCGTGCAACGTTAGCAGCTTATAACTTGCGTAATTGGGTTTCAGCGCATCCACAACATCGGCGGCGCAGCTTTCGCAATCATTCGTAAAATGCCTGATGATAGCGTAATACAACGGCTCAAGATTGTTTGTCATCCCCTACTCCCCTTTCCTGCTGCCAAAAAGTTTACGCGGGTTAACAGCAATCAAGAAGATACCGACTACCATAATTAATGCGCCAACCCACTGAATCGCGGACAACGGCGGGTAATCTGCCGCCATTCCCCCCAATGTTCAACGCGCCCAGAATCACCCAGATAAAGAACGGTCCCCAGAACGCATACATACCGTTGCACGCCATGCCCAGCGCTGCACCGCACATGGAGTTGCCTTTGTACCAAAAACTGAAAGCTGGCATGGCGAAAAATCCCGAAATAAGGAACACGAGCATTGCTGGGCTGGTCAGAGCTGCGCTTGCAATTGAGCCAAGCATTTCAACGCCGCCGCCAACAATAGCTAAAATCGGGAATACGATGAACAGCTCCAAAACGCCAGCCGTCACTTGGCGAATGGCAATGCCAATGCGGTAATCAATCAAAACGGTGCCAAAGCCCGCAACACAGCCTTCGAAACCCCATCCGAACGCCGCCAGGAACGCAAAGAAGCAGCTCACCAGCGCCTCGGGGCCAATCGCACTCAAACTTGCACCGCCAATGGTTGCTGCAGCGAACAGGCACACGATAATGCCCGCTACCATGTGCGCCGAAAGTTTCTGCTTGAAGAAGATGCGTCCCAAAATTGCACCGATTGCGCAGTTCAGCGCCGCAATGGGTACGATAACGCCCGGGTTTCCGCTTGCCGTTGCGGAGTTCAGGCCAATAATGTACGCGATGGTAGCGAAGGGGCCGCCGATTGCGGCGCAAATCATCATGACCACGCCGGGTTTGCTGCGAAGCGTTTTGGCGAAGTCTCCCAGTTGGTGATTTTTAGCGCATACGGCAAGCGACCAAAGTCCGCTTACGGTGTCATTAAGACCCGCCGCAAGTGCGGCCAGAACGAACGTGATGGTGAACGCGGACAGTGCGGCATTGCCGTTCCCCCACTCTCCCCCGGCAAACCACTCGCCCCACACGCCTTGTGTCTCCGCAAGGGTCAAAAAGCCCGTGTACAAGCCGTAGCAAATGCCCGATGCCACCGCGAAAGCAATCCCTCGTGCGAAGTACTTGCGTCTGCGCGCTTCTCGTAGCTTAGCGATGTTCCCGTCCATCGGTGAATCCCTTTCTGTCGGTTGCTGCATTCGCCCTGTTCAGTACGATCATTTCAGATTTCGATCAATTCAGGGGCGCTCGTTGTTCGCAGTACTACGGTGTCTTAGCGGCTCAACCCTTACTGATTTTGCTCATAAAGCGCAAGCGCCTTTGCGGAGTACCGTTTCGCGTACTGATAGTAAATCTCAAGCCATTCGCCCACACAGTCGCCTTCGGATTCCTTCTGCAGCGCCCACACGTACCAGCACCAACCCGCCAATGCAACATAAGCGTAGTTGTGACGCAGCTCTTCGACCGAAGGCGTGCGCCCGAAGTAGTACGCCAACGCTTCATCGGCTTCGTCTTCCTCGAGCATGCACGTCACCACAAACGTACCGTAATCGCTTGCGTAATCGGACATGCCGGCATATTCCCAATCAATAAGATTGAGCTTGCCATTACTGTCGCGCAGAAGGTTCAGATTGAAAAAGTCGTTGTGCGTCAGGCATTTCTCAGCGCCATCCGCCTCGGCGAATGCCTTGAGTCGCGCCGCATCGTTGGCCATTTGCTGGTAATCGTCGATTTCGATGGGTCCTTTTTCCAAAAGAAGCGCTTCGTATTTCTTGCCTTCCGCCAGGTAATCGAATTCGCGATCGAGCGTGACGTCTTCCGCATGAAGGGCGCGCGCCATTTGTGCGGCCTCTTTTACCTGGTCAGGGTCGTGCGGATCAAGCAACGCCGCATTGGGAATGAAATGCGAAATCTTCCAGCCTTCGTTGGGATTCTCAAAGATGAATGTGCTGTCAATGCCAATGCGTTTCGCCAGTTGTTGTGCGGCAACTTCGGCCTGACGGTCAATCATCTTTTCGGTGCCAATACCCGGGTGACGGTAGACATACTCGCCCGAATTTGTGGCGAAGTGGCAGCTCAGGTTCGTAAGGCCCTGGGTAAGCGGATAAACATCGTGGATTTCGGATTTCGTGCATCCTAGTACGGAAACAATGTTGTCGAAGATGGCAGACTCAATGTTCTCAAGGAACAGCGGATCGAATTCGCGCAGCTCATCCAAGGAATCGAACTCGAAAATGGTGCCCGTTTCGCAGCGGTTGATCATCATGTCCAGTTCGTCAATATGATCAAGATAGATGGTCTCCCAAAGCTTGTATGCCGTGGCCGGATAATCATATTCCGCTTCGAGAATTTCCACGAAACGCTGGGAAAAAGCGCGATCGAAGTACGCATGGCCAATCATATACCAGGCGTCGCTTCCGCCGATTTCAACCGACATGATCAAATCGTCATCGTTGGTCTGAATGCACCACTCTTTCGTGGGGCCGCAAGACAGTTCGGCGGAATAGCATGCTTTCCATTCATACGGCGAAAACGGATTTGCGGTGAAATAATTGTCGGAGGAGCAAATGTAGCTGTTCCCAAGCGATTTACGCACCACCATGAGCGTTGAGTTGTTGTTACGCGACGCGTACTCATGGTTGACCATGACTTTCACGCCGAACTTTTCCTCCAGATAGAAGAAAAGCTCCTTTTTGTAACCCGCAACAACAATGATTTCGTTGATGCCTGCTTCTTGAAGCTGGCGAATCTGTCGTTCAATTAGGATTTCGCCGCGTACGTTCAGCAGTCCCTTTGGCGTTTCGTATGAAAGTGGTGCGAAGCGCGATGAGAAACCGGCGGCCATAATGATGGCGTTCTCAACGCGATATGGTTCAAGTGCATTAACCCCATCAGGTGTGATGCGACCGTCTTCAATAAAGCCGCGCTCGGTTAAATGCTGGCGGGTGCTCTCTATAGCGGCGGTGGAATAATCGTGCTTACCAGCTAAGGCGTTTTTATCCGCATTCTTGTTCTTGTAACAAGACACAAGAACATCGAATTCGTGCTTATTGAGTTCCAATTCCCCCGCCTCTTAAAGTACTTTAAGCTTATTTCAGGTTACTTTAAGCTTTCGTTCATGATAATGCAAGAATCAAGATACCATGAACACGTATTATACGCGGACGGACGCTATTCGCCCGATTTGTCCTTTGCCTGATCTTTCTGTTTTCGCGTGTAAAATGGCTTCATGAGCACGTAAAACGTGACGCCAAGCGCTACAAGCAGCGCGATAGCCAGAGGAAT
>CAKURH010000151.1 GCA_934675625.1 uncultured Kiritimatiellota bacterium | reverse complement strand
TTGGCAGACTAAATGCACACCGCAGAGCTACTGTGCATTTAACCTGCCCATAGTTGCATTTAGTCTGTCCGGCGACCGTTGCGGAAACCGGCTCACTCGACGGCTGGCTCGAAGTCGTCCTTCCCCACGCCGCAGGTCGGACACGTCCAGTCCGCCGGCAGGTCCTCGAAGGCCACGTTGTTGTTTTCGGCCGGATCGTAGACCCACCCGCAGATCTTGCACACGTATTTCTTCATGATTGACCTCTCTTTCTGGTTTGTTGTGGATTAGAACGTCACCTCGGAGTCGTCCCAGCAGCACCGGAGAACCTTCTCCATCAGCTTCGCGTCCATCTTGCGCGGATTGCAGCCCGTGCAGGCGTCGCCCATCGCGTTCTCCGCGATCTGCGCCGCCTTCGCCTCGAACTCGTCCGCGCCGACCATCGCCGGCTGCGCCTCGTTCACCGCCGTCCTGTAGACGGGCAGCCCGTTCGCGGCGTAGTCCCTGATGCAGTGCGGGATGTTGAGCGCGTCGTTGAACCTGCGCACCCACGCGATGAGCGCGGCGATCTTCGCCTCCTGCGAGGTCTCGGCGCCCGCGATGCCGAGCTCGTCCGCGCACAGGGCGTAGCGCGCGGCGGCGAACGGCACAGCCGCGTTGAAGCGGATCACCTTCGGCAGGTACATCGCGTTCGCCGCGCCGTGGATGACGTGGCCGCCCGCGAACGCCGCGCCCGTCTTGTGGGCGAGCGAGTGGACGATGCCGAGGAGCGCGTTCGAGAAGCTCATGCCCGCGAGGCACTGCGCGTCGTGCATGACGGCGCGCGCGGCGGGATCGCCGCCGTAGCTCTTGACGAGCGAGTCGCGGATCATCTTCATCGAGTGGATCGCAAGCGCGTCCGAATACGGCGAGTGCGCAACGGCGACGATGGCCTCCAGGTCGTGCGTGAGCGCGTCCATGCCCGTGTGCGCGCAGAGCTTCTGCGGCATCGTGAGCGTGAGGTCGGGGTCGACGATCGCGACGTCCGGCGTGATCTCGAAGTCCGCAATCGGGTACTTGATGCCCTTCGCGTAGTCGGTGATGATCGAGAACGCCGTCACCTCGGTCGCCGTGCCGGACGTCGAGGAGATCGCGCAGAAGTGCGCCTTCGTGCGGAGCTTCGGCAGGCCGAACACCTTGCACATGTCCTCGAACGTCGCCTCGGGATGCTCGTACTTGATCCACATCGCCTTCGCGGCGTCGATCGGCGAGCCGCCGCCCATCGCGACGATCCAGTCGGGCTGGAACTCCTGCATCACCGCCGCGCCCTTCATCACCGTTTCGACCGACGGGTCGCTCTCGATGCCCTCGATGAGCTTCACCTCGAAGTCGGCCTCCTTGAGATAGTCCTCCGCGCGCTGCAGGAACCCGCCGCGCCGCATCGAGCCGCCGCCGACGCAGATGACGGCGCGCGCGCCCTTGAGGGTCTTCAGGGTCGCCAAGGCGCCCTTGCCATGATAGATGTCACGTGGAAGCGTGAAACGAGCCATGTTGAATTACCTCCTTGATTTTCTTTTATGGGTAAAAAGATACCGATATAGTATCATCTATTCCGCGCGATTGCAAGGGGGTCACCCGGACTGTATCACTTTGACGGTCTCACTCGCGTCTGCCCCTCGGCGATGTGCGAATAGGTCGTCAGGCGGATGCCGCCGGCCTTCAGGCGTGCGGCGAACGCGCGACACTGCTCCAGGAACTGCGCCCGATCCTTCGTCCACTGGTGGCTGATGTACGCAAAGGACTGACCGCGCGCGAGGACGTCGGCCATAGCGCAGATAGCGGAACGCGAGCGCCGTCTCAGTGCGCCAATGTCCGTCCGCCACCCGTCGTAGGCGGGGAAGCTGCTCCATCCGAGACAGGCTCTCCTCCGCCAGCTCCGGCAGGGACTCGCCGACGAAGAGCTTCGGTTCGGCGGCCGCCGCGCACTCGACGCAGGCTAGAACCTCCGCACCCGCGTCGTAGCATCCGTTCGTCGCGACAAGCCCCGCAAACGTGCGGTCCTCCGGCAGGTCGTCGCGATGGGGCGGCGTCTCGCCGCCAACGTAGGTCGCCGCCGGACGCCACACGCCTGCAGGTAACGCCCTTCCGGGTTGAGGTGCTGAAAGTCCTGACGCAGACGGTAGACGCCGTAGTCGCTCTCCCACGTCTTCCCCTTCCCCCAATACCACCAGCCCGCAAGCTCACCCTTCAAATCCGGCACCTCGCCGTCCTTCAGTGCCGCGAGTTCGGCCTTCGTCGGCTTCACGAGCCGGACGGGCAGCCCTTTGCGGTAGAGCTGCAGCGCCGCGCCGACGGGAACGATCCGCGCGCCGAGCCGTTTCGCCTGAACGGCGTAGTTCTTCTCCAGCGCGGCGGACATCTCGTCCTGCGTGACCTTCACGCCTTTGTCCGTGATGCGGTACGACGCGACCGGGTCGCTCCAGGTCTTCCGATGGCGAAGATCGTCAGGTCGAGGTCGCAGCCCGCCGCACGGGCGACCTTCGCGAACTCCGGGTGCAGCGACTGCGTGTAGCTGTTGCCGATCGCGAGAACGCGGAGCGGCTTGCCTTCCTGTACTTTCGTCAGCCGGAAGTTGCGGAAGCAGAGTTCGTCCACGGGCGTGGACACGGAAAGCATCAACGCGACGAGATCCGTCACCTTCGGGTCGAACGCGAGATCGACCTCGGCCGCGTAGGCCTTCCACGCGCCGCTCCTGTCCCCTTCCATGTGGACAAGGTTTTGCTTCTCGTTCGTGATCGCCGAGACGCGCAGGGTGAACGGCGTCTCGCTCGCGGCCTTCGCCTCGAACGTGAGGCGGTACCTGCCGAAGCCCGCCGCCTTGACGCGCTCGGTCACGACCGCCTGCATCCCCGACCACTTCTCGCACTGGCGGAGGCGGTAGACGACCGCGCCCTTCTCGTCGCGCGCGCAGGCGTCGAGCTTGACTTTCCACGACGGGCAGCGCTGCCAGATGCTCCGCGTCGCCGGACGGTCTTCCAGCAGGTTCGCGAGCGGCGCGGGCGGACGCGCCTTGCGTTCCTCTGGACACGTCCAGTCGACCTCCACGCGGTCGGGGCCAAGCGGCACGGTGCACGGCAGGGCCTCGTCCGTCACGACGGAGAGGTCGAGGATCGACGCATCCTTCGGCTCGACGGCGAAGGGCGGGAACGCCGCCGCGCGCCGCCCGGCGAGGTAGAGGTTAGTCACGGACACGCGGCAGTTGCTCGTGTTGAGCCACTTCGCGGGGTCGTTCAGGACTGCGACCGAGACGCCGTTCGTCTGCCCGGCCAGCCGCCAGTTGTCGCGGCCGGAGACGTGCGGCACGGACAGGTTGCTGAACGTGAACGTCTTCGGCAGGTCGCCCATGTTCTTGCATCGGAAGACGTAGGCGGTGTAGGTCGCGTCCACCGCCGAGAGCCCGTCGAAGAAGAAGGACTCCGTCTGGTGCTCGAGATCCTGCGGCCCCGGCTCTCGTCTCTGGAGGCCTGTCCCCATCTCGTCCCACTTGTTCTTTCGCCGCAGGACGCCGTTGTACTCGTTCGCGATCAGCCCCTCGTCCGCCCGAAAGACGTCGACGTTCTCCATCCGGATGTTGCCGTTCGAGCATTGCGGGAAGATCGCCTTGCAGGACGTGCCGATCGCGACGTTGCGGAAGGTCGCGTCCCGGATGCCGCTCACGACGAGCCCGTTGTCGCCGACGTAGATCCAGGCGTTGTCCACGAGGAGGTTCTTGCCGCCGACAGTGAAGCCGTCCGAGCACATCATCGAGGAGAGGACCTTCA
>CAKURH010000150.1 GCA_934675625.1 uncultured Kiritimatiellota bacterium | reverse complement strand
CGTCAGGCGCAGCGGTAGCGGAGCACCTTTGACAGCTGTCGGAGTTTCTATACCCCGCTGTTCAGTGACCCATTACACCCGAAACAGGCAACGCAGGGTGGGACCGCCGGGAATCGAACCCGGAACCTACGGTTTAGGAAACCGTCGCTCTGTCCAGTTGAGCTACGATCCCGCGTATTTTTGCGACTGCACACGACAGGGACTGCAAAAACAGGCGGATATTTTACCATCTCTTGCGCACCGATGTCAAACCGCCCGATTTTGCGACAGGCGGACGACAGCGCTCACGTCTGCCAAGCGAAGCGGGCGAAGACGCCTGTGCGCAACTGGGCGGCGGCGGACGCGGCACGGCGGCGAATGCCCGCGTCCGAGACGTTCCGCAACTTGTCGAAGAGATCGAGCGCCTCGCGGATGCGTCCGACGTTCGCAAGCGCAAAGCCGAAATTCAACATCGCGTGCAGGTTGTTGTGGCTGCGCGCGGGCGCGGTCAGCGCCGCACCGAAGAGCCGCACGGCCTCCTCGTCATCTCCTTCGCGAAACGCCGCGATGGCAAGCGCGTCCAACATCAGCCCCTCGCGGTCGCGACGCGGACTCTCCGCAACGCCGCGCCCCAATCGCCGCACCTCCGCAAAGTCACCCGGCTCGTCGCGACACGCGAGCACATAGGCGAGCGCGGCAGCGGTCGAGGCGCTCGGCCGCAGCCGCAGGCTCTTGCGCAGCATCGCGACACCCTTCGCCAGGCGGTTCTCGCGTGCACACGCCTCGCCGCCAAGGACACGCAACGCCCGCCAGTGGTCAGGATCGCTCGCCAGCACACGCGCGTAAATCGTGCGGTCGCTCGCAAACGCGCGAATGGTCGGCACGGTCAGAGCCATCTCGCCCACGGCCAGACCGACGGACAGCACAACCGCCGCGCGCACCCAACGACGCGCGACGGCTTCCAGTCCGCACGCGACCAGCAGCGCAAGGAAGACGGACGGCAGATACGCATAACGGTCGGCATACGCCTTGTCGCCCGTCACGCCCAGAAGGCCGAGGACAGGCAGCACCGCCGCAAACGCCGACAGCGCCGCGTAACGAACCGCCCGCCGCGCAAAATCCGACTTGAGCTTTAGGCTCGCGTACCCCACAACGAGAATCGTCGTCGCCAACACGGCAAGGCCCTGCACGCCGTTCAGTGGCCAGCCACCGAACACGGCGCGATAGTCGAGCCGCAGACCCACGGGCCAAACGAGATGCGACACGTAAAGCCCCAACGAAACCGCCGCGTTCAAAAGCCGCCAGCCGACAGTCGTGTCCGAGAAGTCCACGACGTCCAACCCTGTCGGGCGTGCCTGCGAGACGAGGGCGACGAGGCCGACGCCCAATGCCAGCAACAGCATCGGCAGATAGCGGACGAACCGCCGCGGCGCCGTCGGCGTGACGAAGCGCACCGTCAGGTAGGCGAGGATGGGCAGGCAGACGGCCGTCGGCTTCGACAGCATCGACGCGGCGAACAGCGCGAGCGTCGCGAGATAGAGCCGCCAGCCGCCGCGCGTACAGAAGCGCATCCAGACAAGAAGCCCCGACAGGCCGAAGAGCGTCCACAGCTCCTCCTTGCGCGAGGCAATCCATGTAACGGCCTCCGCGCGCATCGGATGCACGGCCCAAAGGAGCGCGGCGGCGAACAGTGCCCACGGCCGCACCCGTGCACCGAGGAGGCTGCGCAGAAATAGCAGCACGAGCACGGCGTTGAGCGCATGCAGGACAACGTTGACGGCATGGTGCGCCATCCAGCCGCCACCGAAAAGCGAAAAGTCCGCCATGTAGGAGACGAACGTGAGCGGCATCCAGATGCCGCCGTGGCCGAGGTCTGCGAACGCCGTGCGGACGTTCGTGAGCGACAGGCCGCTGCGCACGAAGGCGCAGCCCGCCGTGTAGCCCCAGTCATCAAGATTGAGATGCCCGTTCGTGACGCCGACGGCGAAGACCGCGCACGTCACGCCGAACAAGACGGCCGCCCAAGAACGGAGTTTCATCATCACCTCAGAAGCGCGGCAGTTTCGCGAGCGATTCGACGCGCCCCTCCGGCGCGCAGCGCAACCGCCAGAGGCGGCCATGCTCGTCACGCAGCACGCGGAGCATCGCCTCGTTACGGCGGTGGCAGGCGCAGTCGAGCAGGTTCGCCGCGTAGGAGATTTCCTTCGCCCAGTCGCTCCGCTCCGTCCAACGCTCCAACGCGAGCCGCACGCCGTGGCAGATGCCGGAAACCTCGTCCAGCACCGATTGCGTAAGGCCCGGATGCCGCGAATAGCCGCAGTCGCCGGCGAGGATGTTGAAGAACTCGGAGGCGTCCGCCCGCCGCGCGCCGCCGCGCAGGTAAAGCGTGCCGAGCTTCTGGAGAAGCCCCGCGACCGGCAGGTTCATGACCGAGCAGAGCTCCTTTTCGAGATCCATCTTCGCGGCGGACGCACCGCTCGTCATGAGGTTGCCCGCGAGAATGATCGCCGGCAGGGAGACGCAGAGCGGATGCCACATGTAGCCGTCCGAGAAGTCGGTCACGAGAAAGCGCGTTGCCCGCCGCGCGCGCAAGGTGCGCTCGCCCGCCTCCATCGCAAGGCGCATCTCCTCGATGCGCCCGCAGAGCGACTTCGCCGCGAAGGTCGGCACGGTCACGTTCTTCGGGTCGAGCAGCAGCTTCTCATAGCCGGCCGCGTCGAGCGCACAAAGGTCGAGCCCCTGCATCGCGCAGTAGGCGCGCAGACGCGGCGATGGCGCGTCCGCACCGCCGTACCAGTAGAACTCGTTGTACGAATAGCGCGCCAGCACATCGACGAGCTCCTGCACGAGCGCGTCGTTCGGACGACGATCCGTCACGTCCAGCAGATAGGCGCGGCGCTCGATCATCGCGTCACCAGAACTTCCACCAGGGATTGGGCTTCGCTTTCACGCCGCCTTCCTTGTAAAGCTCTCGGACGCGCGCCGTGCCCGCCGTCTCCGGATCCCGCACCGTCTCGCGCATCCGAAATTCCAGTGCGTCGGGGAGCGACCAAAATTCGCTGCGGACGAACTGGTCGGCGTTGAGGCGGTGGAGGACGACGACTTCGCCGCCCGGCAGGATGCTGACCGTCGGATCGCCGATCCGCAGCATCGGCCCAAGGTCGCGCGTCTCCCATTTCGCCGTGGAAACGCCCGCGTCCTGAGCCCGGAGGAACAGGTGCTCGGCGCGGTCGCGCGACCAGTAGACGAGCGAGAAGTTGCGCTGAAGCCCCTTGCGGTTCGCGAACATCTGCATCGCCCCGGTGACGCGGATGCCCTCGACGACGTCAAAGGCCCGAATCGCCCCCTCGTAGCGCACGCCCGCATGCACAAGCACGGGCTTCGCGAGGTAGCGGCTCGGCTCGCGCAGCGCATAGTGGTCGCCAAGGAACGTCTCCAGCTTCTGCCCTTCGCTCGAATCGACGCGGAAGCGCGCGACGAACGGACGCTTGCCGAGGCGCGCGAGCGGATGGCGGTCGCTCGCCCGGTAGACCTCAATGAAAAAGAGATCCTTCGAATTGGCGTAGCCGACGCTCACGCGGTCCGGCGACGAGTTCGCGATGTCCACGACGCCGCGAATGCGCTCGCCCGTCACGAAGTCGGAACCGTCCAGCTTGAGGTCGACCTTGATCTCGCTCGTCGCGGCGAAAAGGCCGGACGCGAGAACGGCGCAGAGAAGAGATGACAGTGTCTGTTTCATGGCCTTACATTATACCATTTCTCGCCACCGGCCACACCCGACCTGCGTCCCATCTTCTCATCGCGATTCGTTAGAATAGTGTGCACCCAACCAAGAAAGCAGGTTCTTTCGAGAGGGGCCCGTTCGTCAAATGCT
>CAKURH010000149.1 GCA_934675625.1 uncultured Kiritimatiellota bacterium | reverse complement strand
CAGTGCCCGAAGTCGAAGCCCGGGACCGAGAAGCCCGCGCTCAAGATGGTCGAGCAGATTCCGCTGCGCAAGACGGAAGCCGAGAACTGGAAGTTCTTCCTCGGACTGCCCGAGGTCGATCCGGCGAAGCTCGACACGAAGAAGATGCTCGACAGCCAGCTCAAGCAGCCGCTCTTCGAGTTCTCGGGCGCGTGCGCGGGCTGCGGCGAGACGCCCTACGTGAAGCTTCTCACGCAGATCTGCGGCGACCGCCTGCTCATCGCGAACGCGACGGGCTGCTCGTCGATCTACGGCGGCAACCTGCCGACGACCCCGTACTGCCAGCGCAGGGACGGCAAGGGCCCGGCGTGGTCGAACTCGCTCTTCGAGGACAACGCGCAGTTCGGCATGGGCATGCGCGTGTCGGCGGACAAGCTCCACGGCTACGCGATGGAGCTCGTCGGCAAGGCGCTCGCGCACGAGAAGACGCCGGCCGAGATGAAGGCGTGCCTCGAGAAGATCAAGGCCGTCGACCAGTTCGACGAGAAGGGCCAGGGCGTCGAGGAGATGCGCGCGCTCGTCAAGGAGCTCAAGAGGCACCTCGAGGCCGGCTGCGCGGCGGGCTGCACGCTCTGCGCGCAGCTCAAGGCGGTTGCGGACAACCTCGTGCGCAAGTCGGTCTGGGTGCTGGGCGGCGACGGCTGGGCCTACGACATCGGCTACGGCGGGCTTGACCACGTCCTTGCCTCGGGCAAGAACATCAAGATCCTCGTCATGGACACGGAGGTGTACTCCAACACGGGCGGGCAGGCCTCGAAGGCGACGCCGACCGGCGCGATCGCGAAGTTCGCGGCGTCCGGCAAGGTGCAGGCCAAGAAGAACCTCGGCCTCATGCAGATGCAGTACAAGAACGTGTACATCGCGTACGTGTCGATGGGCGCGAACCCGGCGGCGACCGTCCGGGCGTTCAACGAGGCCGAGAACTACGACGGCCCGGCGATCATCATCGCCTACGCGCACTGCATCGAGCAGGGGCTCCTCACGAAGACGGGCCCGGCGCACCAGAAGGTGGCGGTCGATTCCGTCCACTTCCCGCTCTGGACGTACAACCCGACGACGGGCAAGGTGAAGCTCGACTCCGCCGACAAGTCCGCGACGGTCTCGTTCGCGAAGGACGCGGTGTCGAAGGAGCTGGGCGAGAACCGCTTCCGCCAGCTGATCAAGAAGGTCGGCGAGGAGAAGGCGATGGCCATGCTCGAGAAGGCCGAGGAAGGCTTCAAGGAGAACTATGCGCTCCTGAAGAAGCTCTCCGAGATGTAAGGCTCGGCTGGCGTTGCCGCGCAACTGCGCGGCAACGCCAATGATCTCGGCATAAAGCAGACATATCATTGAAAGGTAAAGAAAATGCCCGTGCTTGAGAGACTTGTGCATCCCAAGCGAAACCGCGTGTCATTCGAGGTTCCGAAGGAGTACTCGCGATATGTCTGCAAGGTAATTGTATTCCCCGTCGAGGAGGAGAAGAAGCCAAAGTACGACTTTTCTCGTTTTGCGGGAAAGATCAAATGGCGTGGCGGCGACCCTGTGGCATACCAGCGGAGTATCCGTGATGAATGGTGATCGCTTCCTGCTGGACACCAACGCCGTAATTCAGCTGTTTGACGGTAATTGCGAGGTTGAGGATATCCTCAACAATGCCGATTTTGTTGCAATGTCGGTGATAAGCGAATTTGAATATATGTCGTTTGACGGGTTGAGTGAGAAAGACATTTCCGAATACAACGCATTCAGGAACAGCATTCAGGTTTACGACGTGCCGTCCGGCGACCCGATGTTTACGCAACTTGTCGTGAATGCCCGCAAACGCCAAGGGCTGAAGTTGCCCGACGCAATCATAGCTGCAACCGCACGGGCGAACAACCTGTCGGTCTTGACGGCCGATGACCATTTCAAGAAACTGAAGTCGCCCTGGAAGGTGCGGTTCTACTCGACTATTCAGGACAACCAGAAGCGAAAGGAACGAAAGTAATCCACTAACCGGGATATAGGCGGGCAACGCCCCGCTGCCTAATTAATTTGCGCTGCAAAGCGGTCGTTGAGAGAAACTTAGGAACTTTCTGCGAAAGACGGCACCTTGCAGAGGTAACGCGCAAGCGTTTGCCTCTCTTCGTGTTTCTTTCAAGGTTTCCTAAGACCTCTCTCGAGATGCGAAGAGAGGTTTTCTTTATCCTCGATTTGTGTTCTACCGTAAGCGGCAACACGGAACGAGGATTAGCCCGATTCTCGCGAAGTGAAACGAAACCAGGGCGAATAAAGGAAAAATATGAATGCAACACTAACAGCATGGATCGCTGCGAACAGCGACAAGTTTGAACCGTCGGACATGCTAATGATAAAACAGAAGTTGGAGACAGCCTCCGAGGATAAGGCCATAATCCTTCACTCTGTGAAGGTCAAGGATCCAACAACAGGATTCTGGATGTGCCTGTTTTTGGGATGGTTGGGATTACATTGGTTCTGGATTGGTGAAACAGGTAAAGGAATAATCCTGCTTGTAACGATGGGGCTTATGGGCTTTGGGATAATCTTCTGGTTCTTTGATTTGTTTAGGATTAAAAAAGCTGTACGAAAATATAATTATAATGCGATTCTGCCGTATCTCTGAAATGCGGCGTCATCCTTGAATTACGGTAGACATGCAAAGTCTACACTTGTCGCGCTTGTGGCACTTGCTGCTGGCGCGGCTTGTGTTTCTGTTCAATATTGGTTCTATCCCTCCGAAAGTAATCTTTATCCGCGATGCCCATTTCTTACGCTTACGGGTCTGAAATGCCCTGGATGCGGAATGACACGAGCATTGCATCAAGCTTTGCACGGTAATATAGTTGAAGCCTTACGATATATCCAGTTTCATTTTATTGTACCTCCCTTAGTTCTGATTATGTGGATGCATTCTGATTATGTGGATGCATGCAAGAATAGAATAGTCCTGTGTTGAACCGTGCTAATATTAGCATAGCTATATGCTGGTGGGTTCTACGAAACATTGGATGATGAGTTTGTGTCGGCGGGCTTGACCACGTTCTCGCCTCGGGCAAGAAAGTCAAGGTCCTCGTGATGGACACGGAAGTGTACTCCAACACGGGCGGGCAGGCCTCGAAGGCGACGCCGACCGGCGCGATCGCGAAGTTCGCGGCGAGCGGCAAGGTTCAGGCCAAGAAGAACCTCGGCCTCATGCAGATGCAGTACAAGAACGTCTACGTCGCGTACGTCTCGATGGGCGCGAACCCGGCGGCGACCGTCCGGGCGTTCAACGAGGCCGAGAACTACGACGGCCCGGCGATCATCATCGCCTACGCGCACTGCATCGAGCAGGGGCTCCTCACGAAGACGGGCCCGGCGCACCAGAAGGTGGCGGTCGATTCCGTCCACTTCCCGCTCTGGACGTACAACCCGACGACGGGCAAGGTGAAGCTCGACTCCGCCGACAAGTCCGCGACGGTCTCGTTCGCGAAGGACGCGGTGTCGAAGGAGCTGGGCGAGAACCGCTTCCGCCAGCTGATCAAGAAGGTCGGCGAGGAGAAGGCGATGGCCATGCTCGAGAAGGCCGAGGAAGGCTTCAAGGAGAACTATGCGCTCCTGAAGAAGCTCTCCGAGATGTAAGCCGTCCGACAGAGACGGGCGCAGTTCCTTGCGCCCCAGAAACGCAGTGCCGCGATTGTTTCGTGGCACTGCGTTTTCCCGTACGGCGTTGTCGCTGACCATGCGCACTGCAGGGAAATGGCCGCTCCCGCTTGAGGGCGAAGTGTCGATGCTTTTGCTCAACCGTCATCACTTATGATATAATGATGGCGTTTTGGAAGAACAAAATAGAGAGTTGGAGGGGGTGTTCTCGGCCAAGGACGCGCTTGCGAAGGGCATGACGCGACAGGAACTGTCTCGCCTTGTGACGCAAGGCTCGGTAGAACGTCTGGCACGTGGTATCTATGCTCTTGCGAAGATGCCGCCGTCCCCGTTTCTTGAGATTGAGATTCTTGCGCGAAAGGGCGTTGATTTCGTCGTCACACTGGAGAGTGCGCTCCAAGTGCATGGATTCCCCAATGCAACGCCACATGCCGTGTGGATCGCCATGAAACGCGGAGCCAGGCGACCGAAGGTTGATTTCCCTCTTGAGGTCGTGCGTGTAGACGAGCGAAGCCTTCGCCATGGAATTGAAGAAAGAGTGCTTGACGGCGTTCCTGTCCGCGTGTATTCGGCGGCGAAGACGGTCGCCGATCTCTTCAAGTT
>CAKURH010000148.1 GCA_934675625.1 uncultured Kiritimatiellota bacterium | reverse complement strand
AAGAGGTGGAAGAACGAGGTCGTGGCGAAGCTGACGGCCACGCCGCCGTCGCCCGCGAAGGACACGCGGAAGGCGTCATTGCCGACCCGGATCGTGGCGTCCTTGAACGGCGTCGCCGCCCCGGCGGGGGGCGTGAACGCATCGAGGGTGATGGACTGCGCGTTCTGGAACGTGGCGTCGATTCGCGTGGGCATGGCTTTTCTCCTGTTGATCGTGAGGTGGTCTTCGGTTCGCTGTCGGAACGCCCCGTCTACGTGCGACGGGGCCGTGCGGTTACAGTTTCTCGGCGATGCCCTTCGCGAACGCGACGAACTGCCCGAGGATCTCCGGCCATTCCGCCTCGGAGACGTGGACGTAGGAGATCGAGGCGTAGGCGATCAGCATGCCGCTGACGGGGTCGCGCCCCACGGCCGGCGTGTCGCCGACGAGCGGCCCGAGTGCCAGGTCGAGCAGCTCCAGCATCTGCGCATAGCCGATGTCCTCGCGCAGCTCCTGCGCGACGGGCGCGGCGAGCGTGAGCCGCCCCTCCTCGTCGTTGCGCGCGACGTTGACGGCCAGCGTCTCGTCGACGAGCAGCTGCACATTGCCCTCATCGTCAAACGGAAGATTCAGTTCAAGTGTCATGGTCTGTTTCCTTTCTTCGCATGTCTTTCTGTCAGGATGAAACAAGGCGCATTATAGCATTTTCCGCTGTCGGCGACAGCGCGCCTCACTGGACGAGTCACTGTCCGAGGCGGGCCTTGGCGGCGGCGATCGCCTTCTTGTAGACGCGTTCGAGCTCGTCGAGGCACTTGCCCGTGCCCCGCCAGAACGGCACGGGCCCGAGCCGCTTGAGAATCGGCGTTTCAATCTTCATCGTAAAGCTCCTCCGGCAGGATGCCGCGCAGTTCCAGCAGCGTCACGGGACGCCGCGCCACCTCCTCGCCCAGCAGCAGGAGCACGGCCGCCGTATGCTTGCAGGGGTTCGCGTAGTCCGGGCAGCTGCACGCCGTCGTCATGTCGTAGCGGCCCGGCCCGAGCTTGCCGCCGGGGAAGAGGTCATAGCCCTCGTCCCGAAAGATCGCCGAGACGTCGCTCGGCAGGTCATCCGCCAGCAGACGCGCGACGCGCATCGGCTCGGCGCGGAGCGCGGCGACGATCCGGGCGCGCGCCGCCGCGTCCGGCGTGCGGAAGTCGAGCGTGACGGCATACGGGTCGGGCCGCGTCCCCTGAACCTGCGCCGCGACGTGCGGCCCCGCGAGCGCGAGCGAGACGACCTGCCCCGACAGCGCGTAGCTCTTGCCGCGTCCGAGCCGTCCCCGAAGGCCCATCAGCTCCAGCCGATGCGTCCATTCCCGCGCCCACCAGCTGCGCCCCGCCCCCGCACGCGACTCCTGCGCGCGGATGCCCGCCGCAAAGCGCGGGATGCGAACCGGATAGCGTTTCTTGCCGGACATCAGGCGGGGACGTCGGCGAGCCGCGCGGCGGCGAGGTCGCAGACGCGGTCGATCGACGGATCGGACGAAAGTTGGCGGAGGAAGTCGCGCCGGAACGCGAGGTGCTGCCGCGTGGCGCAGAGGCGGCGCGCCGTCGCGAAGTGAAGCCCCGAAACCATCCAGCCGACCTGGATCAGCACGAAGTCGGAGAGCGAGCGGATGTTCTGGTAGTCGACCGCCTCGCCGCGCTCGATGCTCGTGACCACGACGGGGTTCGGCGGCTCCTTCACGGCGAGGTTCCAGAACGCGCGGGCGTCGGCTCGCCAGTCCGTGTGCCGGATCTGATCCTCCAGCACGCGGAAGATGTCAAGCTTGTCCGCATCGCGCACGGTGTGCGCGACCAGGGCCGTCAGCGGCGCCATCTGCGCGGGCAGGTCGCGGCGGTTGTGCCACAGCACCGCGTCCAGCACCGCCGGATCGTCCGTCCAGCCCTTCTCCCGGACGATCGCGTGCGAGAAGACGGCGTGGTCGACGGACTCCGAGTCGCGGAACGTGTTGTAGCGGCGCAGCTGCTCGTAGCGGCCCGTGTCGTGCAGGAGCGCGGCGGCGAGCGCGGCCTCGCACACGGCGGACGAGAAGCCCTCGCCCTCCGCGATGAGCCGCGCATTCTCCACGACGAACGCCGTATGCGTCCGCTTGAGCTGCATCATTTCCGGCAGCCGCCCGTCCGCCATGCGGAACGTGTCGACGTAGCCGTCATACAGCCGTGTCAGCCTTTCAAGCATGGGACAGCCTCCGCAAGTCGAGGATCCGCTGGTTCGCGCTGCCGCGAAAACGCAGCGAGATGTCCTTCTGGGCCTCGATGAACGGCCCGTCGACCAGCACATCCGTCTGCGCGAGGAACTCCCGCGTCACCTCCGTGTTGAAAGACGGCGGCGACAGGCGGAAGGACGCGGTGTCGAGGACGCATCCCGTGTAGACCCACAGGGTCTTCGTGGCGCCGTAGCGCGCGCGGAAGCGGCGGAGGAACGGCACGAGCGCGCGCTGGTTCGCCGGCTCCATCGGCTCGCCGCCGAGCAGCGTCAGCCCCGCAATCTGGGTCGGCGCCAGCGCGGCGAGAATCGCGTCCTCGACCTGCCGCGTGAACGGCTGCCCGTAGCCGAACGACTGGGCCTCCTTGTTGAAGCATCCCGGACAGTGGTGCGTGCAGCCGGACACGAACAGCGACACGCGGACGCCTTCGCCGTTTGCGATGTCGCAGTTTCGTATGGAGGCGTAGTTCATCGGACGGAAGCCCTCAGCCTCATTTCAGCCGTGCCTCCAGCGCCGCGTCACGCGGCCCACCGACGCTCCGCCCCGTCTCGTAGTAGCGCCGCGCGCCGGACTTGTTGGCGGGCTGGGACTGGAGAATCAGGTTCGCCATGTTGTAGTAGGCGTAATGGCTGCGCGGATGGACGCTGATCGCCCGGTCCAGCGCGCGCTCGGCCTCCTTGAAGCTGCCGCGCAGGGTCTCCAGCACGGCCTTCAGGTTGAGCGCCGCCGCATCGTCCGGCTTTTCGGCCAGCATCTCGGAGATGTCCAGCTCCGCCGCCGCGTAATCCCCCGCCGAGAGATCGGCCATCGCCTGCTCGCGGCGTGTGCGCGGCGCGGCGGGCTTCAGCTGGGGCGGCGTCGCCTTCGGCGGCTCGGCCACTTTCGCTTCCGCCGCCGGCTTCGCTTCGGCCCCTTTAGGCTGCGGCTTCGCGGGCAGCTGCGGCTTCCCGGACTTCTTCGCCTTTTCGGCGGCGAGCTTCTTCTCCAGCTCCGTCGTGTCGCTCACGGCGACCGCACGCGCATTGGACTTGACCTGCATGAGGAGCAGCGAGTCAATCGTCGCGTTCACGTATGCGCGCTTGTTCCGCAGCGTCGCGAACTCGGGCTTGTCGGCCCATGCGCGGTTCTCCGCCTCAATCGTGTCCAGGGCCGTCAAGGCCTGACGATACTTCTCAATCGCCTCGACGGACTTTCCGTCTTCCGCCAGATCCGACGCCTCGTCGATCAGAAGCGACGCCGGCTCCATCAGCTCGGACAAACGCGGACGTTGGGCATCCGCCGTCGCGTCATCCGACCCGAACGGCCAATACCAGCTTGCCTGAACGGCGGTCGCCAGACACGCGCCCGCCACGAAAACGCCAACCCTTTTCATTGGTTGCATATTATACCATATCGCCGCCGCCGGGCGGTCGCCGTTCACAGCTTCCTCTGCGCATCGGCGATTGCGCGGCAGACGGCGCGGGAGGTGATGGTCGCGGACGTGATCGCCTCGATTGCGCCGCCGTCCTTCTTCACCGCGAGCGACGAGCCGTCCTTCCCCGCGAACTGGTCGGCAAATTCGGACATGTTGAGCTTCATGCCGAGGCCCGGCGTCTCGGCCGCCGCGAGCGTCCGGTAGCAGACGAGCGTCCGCTTGTCCGCCCGGAAGCCGACCATCAGAACGATGTCGCCGCCGTAGCCGCCGGCGTCCGCGCCCTTCGCCGCGTAGCCGACGACTTTCCCGGCGGCGTCCTTGCCGACGAAGACGTCGCCCGCCGCCGTGACGGTCGCCGTCTCGGACGGCAGCACGGCCTTGACGGCCTTCTGCTCGTTCGCCGCCGCCGTCGCCGCAATCGGCCCGGCCGTCAGCGCGTTCACGTACGCGAGCACCGCCGCGCAGATGCCGGAGATGAGCGTCAAGGACAGGACAAGATGAATGGTCTTTTTCATGCGCAGATTATATCATATATGAACGCCTACGGGCGGCGTTCGCCGAGATTGCCCCGAGTTTGCCAGTTTGATTTCTGAAAAAGTCGTTTTCACCCAGTGGCGACGCGGGGTTGGCGCATGTCGCCCTCA
>CAKURH010000147.1 GCA_934675625.1 uncultured Kiritimatiellota bacterium | reverse complement strand
TATATTATAGTATATGCGTATGCGAAAATCAAGCGGGAAATGTGGGGTGGCTGCATAAATATCTCGGTGCACCCGGCCAAGGCGCGATTGACGGGAACGGCTTGGTTTTGGTATCATAACGGACATGAGCTTACAGAAAGGCACGATCTGATGGCACGCAAGGGCATCATCTTGGCGGGGGGCGCGGGAACGCGCCTTCATCCGCTGACGCGGGTCGTCTCGAAGCAGCTTCTGCCGGTCTACGACAAGCCGATGGTCTTCTATCCGCTCTCAACGCTGATGCTCGCCGGAATCCGCGAGGTGCTGGTCATCTCGACGCCGGCGGATCTGCCGAACTTCGAGCGCCTTCTGGGGGACGGCTCGTCGTTCGGCATGAAGTTCAGCTATCAGGTGCAGGAGGTGCCGAATGGCCTCGCGCAGGCGTTCGTCCTCGGGGCGGACTTTCTGGGCGGCGACGACGCCTGCCTCGTCCTCGGCGACAACATCTTCTATGGGGCGAACCTTCCGCACCTGCTCAAGACGGCGGCGGCCCGGAAGGAACCGACGGTGTTCGGCTATCGCGTGAGCGACCCCGAGCGCTACGGCGTCGTGTCGTTCGATGCCGACGGCCGGGCGGTCTCGCTGGAGGAGAAGCCGGCGAAGCCGAAGTCGAATTACGCGGTCGTCGGGCTCTACTTCTACCCGAACGACGTCGTGGCGAAGGCCGCCGCGCTGAAGCCCAGCGCGCGCGGCGAATACGAGATCACCGACCTGAACCGCGCCTATCTGGAAGAGGGGCGCCTGACGGTCGAGACGATGGGGCGCGGCTTCGCGTGGCTCGACACGGGGACGCACCAGTCGCTCGCCGACGCGACGAACTTCGTCCGCGCGCTCGTCGACCGGCAGGGACTGCAGATCTCCTGCATCGAGGAGATCGCCTGGTCGAAGGGCTGGATCGACGACGCGCAGCTCAAGCGCCTCGCCGACAGCTACGGCAAGTCGTCCTACGGCGCGTATCTCCGAAACCTCGTGAAAGGGCTGTGACCATGACCTATTCCAAGAGATGCCTCGTGACCGGCGCGGCCGGGTTCATCGGCTCGGCGCTCGTGCGCCTGTTGCTGAAGGAGACGGACGCGACCGTCCTCGTCGTCGACAAGCTGACCTACGCCGGGGTGCCGGCGTCGCTGAAGGAGGTCGGGCTCAATCCGTCTGACCTGACCTCCTCGAACCCGCGTCTCGCCTTTCTCCGGGCGGACATCTGCGACCGGGAGGTGATGGATCGCGCGTTCGCGGACTTTCGGCCCGACACGGTCTTCCACCTCGCGGCGGAGAGCCACGTCGACCGCTCAATCGACGGCCCCGGCGAATTCGTCCGCACGAACGTCGTCGGCACGGCGACGCTCCTGCAGGCCGCGCTGAAGTTCTGGAAGACGCTGGGCGAGGCCGAGCGGTGTGCGTTCCGCTTCCAGCACATCTCGACGGACGAGGTGTACGGCTCGCTCGGCGCCGAGGGCCTCTTTACGGAGCGCACGCCCTACGCGCCGCACTCGCCCTACTCCGCCTCGAAGGCGAGTTCGGATCATCTGGTGCGCGCGTGGCACGACACGTACGGGCTGCCGACGCTGGTGACGAACTGCTCGAACAACTACGGCCCATACCACTTCCCCGAGAAGCTGATTCCGCTCGTGATTCTCAACGGCCTCGACGGGAAACCGCTGCCCGTCTACGGGCGGGGCGCGAACGTGCGCGACTGGCTCTACGTGGAAGACCACGCGCGCGCGCTGCTGCTCGTGAACGAGCGGGGCGCGCCGGGCGCGACCTACAACGTCGGCGGGCACAACGAGCGCACGAACCTCGACGTCGTGCAGACGGTGTGCCGGATCCTGGACGAGCTGCGGCCGCGCGCGGACGGCACACGGCACGAGTCGCTCATCGCCTACGTGGCCGACCGCCCGGGGCATGACCTGCGCTACGCAATCGACCCGTCGAAGCTGATGAACGAGCTCGGCTGGTGTCCGCGCGAGGACTTCGAGACGGGCATCCGCAAGACGGTGCAGTGGTATCTCGACAACGCCTGGTGGTGGCGGCCGCTCCGCGAGGGGCGGTATGCGGGCCAGCGCCTGGGCCGCGCCTGACCGGACGCGTAGCGATGAAGACGGCGCTGCTGCACTACTGGCTGACGAACAAGCGCGGAGGCGAGAACGTCTTTCGCGAGATCTGCGGCCTGTTCCCTGCGGGCGACATCTTCACGCACGCCTACAACGCGCGGGTCATGGGCGACTGGTTCGGTGGGCGGCGCATCCGCGAGACCTTCGTCGGGCGGTTGCCGTTCGCCCGCACGAAGTGCCCCGTGTACCTGCCGCTGATGCCCTGCGCGACGCGCACGCTCCGGCTGGACGGCTATGAGCTGATCGTCTCCAGCGAATCGGGTCCGATCAAGGGCATCCGGAAGCCGCGCGGCGCGCGGCACGTCTGCTACTGCCATACGCCGATGCGCTACCTGTGGGATCTGTACGACGACTATTACCGCATGGCGGGGCTCGGCGGCAAGGTCGCCATGCGGCTGTTCAGTGACCCATTACGGACGCGCGAGGCCTGCCGGGCGCAGGCCGAGAACTTTTCGCCCGCGCGCTTCCGCGCGGCGTTTCGGGCGGTATTGGACAGGGGCTGACGCGAGACACATGACGACCTATTCGAAGTTCCTGAAGCTGGAGATCGACCTGGACGAGCTTGCGCGCCTCGTCGCGCGGGCCGTGGGGCGCACGTATCGCCTTTGTCCGCTCGACGTCCGCTGCACGTTTCCGGTCTTCCGGGGCGAGGCGGCGGGCGCGGAGCCGGTCTTCGTCAAGATCGGCAGCCCGGACGAATGGCGGCGGACGCAGGCGTTTCTGCGCGAGGTCGGCACATGCGACCTGTTTGCGCGCATGCTGACGGCGGAGCGGCTCGACTACCGGGGTTTCGCGGTGTTCGTCTCCGAATGGAGAGACGTCCGCACGGTGCCGGCGGAAGACATGAACGCGGCGCAGGCGCGCAGCTTCGTCGACGGGTGCGTGCGGCTGTCGGCGGTCTTGCAGGGCGTCACGTCCTTCACGCCGTTGGCGGACTCTCCGCTGGCCCCAGAGCGGCTGTTCGACGTGCTCGAAGACTATGCCGCGCGTCATCCGACGGCGGCGAAGGGGCTGGCGTCGCTGCTGTCGATTCCGGCGGCGGAGCGCACCTTTCCCCGTCTTTACGTCGTGCATGGCGACTTCCACGCCAAGAACTACGGCTTTGACGGCGACCGTTTCGCGGGCGTCTTCGACTTCGATAAGCTGACCGAGGGCGCGGCGTGCGGGGACTTCGCGAACGCCTTGGCGGAACGCTTTTCGCTGCTGAGCCTGCCGTCGGCGTCGCGTGCGCGTCTGGAGGCCGTGACCCGCGAGGTGCTGGCCCTGTCGCCGTGGCGGTGCGCGGATCTTGTCGCCGCCGTCAACGTCTGCCGGCTGAGGTTCGCCGCGCGGCGGATCGAGAAGCACCCGGATTCGCTCTGGGTGGTGTTCGACATCCTGCGCCGCGACCGGCGGCTCGCCCGTTTGCTGAAGCTCGTTCAGGAGGTCAAGGGATGACGGACGCGCGGCGCGTCGGGCTGGTGGCGCTCGCCTACTGGGCCGTCTTCGGGGGCCTGTGCCTCCTGCTGTATCCCGTGACGATGACGGACAGCATCACGCGCTATGCGCCGATGGCGGACGCCTTTGCGCGCGGGGACTGGGAGCTGGTCTTCCATCCGCGCTTCGGCGTCCTCTTCGAGGTGCTGTGCGGGTGCGTGTGCCGACTGACGGGCCTGCCGGGCGCGAAGGCCATCTAGGTCGTCTCGACGGGCTTTGTCGCGCTTTCGGGCATCCCCCTCTTCTTCGTCGCGAAGCGTCTCTTCGGCGCGTCGGTCGCGTGGTGGAGCCTTGCGCTGCTGTTCGTCAGCGATGACCTGACGCGCTATGCGATGGACGGACTGCGCGATCCCGGCAAGTGCCTGGCCTTCGCCTTGATGGCCTACGGGGCCGTCACGCGGCGGACGGGGTGGCTGGGCCTCGGCCTCTTCCTGCTGGTGACGCTCGTCTCCTACGGCTTCGCCGTCGGTAGCGCGACGCTGTTCGCCTGGTGCCTTTACGCGCTTGTGTCGCGTCCGCCCGCCGAGGCGGACGCCGGCGTCCGTGCGCGGCTTCGCCTGCTGCCGCTGCCCGCGCTTGGCTGGGCGGCCGCCGCGCGATGCCGCACAAGTTCGGCGCGGTCGACCTGCCAGACTACATCTTCGACGAGGAGCGGAAGATCGTCTTCCCGGAGGGCGGGCGGTATGCGCTGATGGGGAAGGCGCGCTTCGGCGGCGCGGCGTTCGCGCTCTACCGGCGTGTTGAGTGAAAGGGGCCTTTTGCGCGTTTGCGAGATACCGCTCTCTGCGCGACAGTCGTCCGCATCATTGGCCCGTCGGCCCGACAGCTCGCGCGCATCCTGTCGCTTGCCGACGTGCGGCGCGCTTCGGGGCAACGGTGCTCCCGCTTCCGGGCGGGCGACTTGGGCGTCCTGTC
>CAKURH010000146.1 GCA_934675625.1 uncultured Kiritimatiellota bacterium | reverse complement strand
AGTACGGCGAGTCGGGCGTGAAGGGCAAGGGCTTCCAGGTGATGTTCCAGTCGCACCAGACGAACTGCGCGGGCGGCACGAACGAGAAGTACTTCGGGCCGAACGGTTGCATCGACCTCGGCGCGGGCGCCGTCACGAACGAGGGCGTCGAGCGCGTGAAGCCGACGAGCGAGGACCTGCCGTGCCCGAAGGAGACGGTCGTCGCGTCCGCCAACACGGGCGGCGACGCGCTCACCTCCGCGCACATGCGCAACTGGATGGAATGCGTGCGCAGCCGCACGGACCCGAACGCGCCGGTCGAGGCGGGCTACAGCCACGCGATCGCGCTCATCATGTCCAACGCCGCGCTCCGCACCGGCATGCGCGCGACCTTCGACGCGGAATCGCGCCAGGTGCTCGCGGGCGGCAAGCCGTGGACGGGCTACAAGTCAACGGCGGACGGCTGGTTCAGGAATCTGTTCTAAAGGGGACGGATGGTCATCTTGCCGGCAATCGACCTGAAGGACGGGAAATGCGTACGCCTCCGTCCGCGAGGCGCGGACGACGTGACGGTCTACGGCGACGACCCGGCGGCCGGCGGACGCGTGCGCGCGGCGCGCCTGACGCGTCATCTTGCGGAGTGAGGCGATTGGGCGGGGGTTGTTCGCACGGGAGAGAAATGATAAAATATTCATGTTTTGGAACACGAATTATCAACGAGAATCAGTGTTTCCAAACACGAATCGAATGGCCCTAAAAAATATGAACTTTACCGAGATTGAACCGTTGTTGGATGCGTCTGAACGGCTGGTGTCAGAGACCGAGCTGAACTTTCGCCGTTCGCTTGCAAACGAGATAGACTGGAATGATCGCCTAATCTGTCTCAAGGGACCCAAAGGCACGGGCAAGACAACGCTCATTCTGCAGCATATCAAGGAATCTTTTGGTGCGCGCAGTGAAAAGGCGGTTTATCTTGCCTTGGATCACCTGTGGTTCTCCTCTCATGACATTCTGCCCGTCATCGACTGGCTTTATGCGAACGAATACACGCACGTCTTCTTGGACGAAGTTCACCATGCCGAGAACTGGCAGGCGCTCGTCAAGACGATTTGCGATTTCTATCCAAAGCTGAATGTCGTGTACAGCGGTTCCTCGATCTTGAAGCTCACGTCGTTGAAAGCCGACCTGTCAAGGCGTCAGGCGGTCTACGACTTGAAGGGGTTGTCCTTCCGTGAGTTCCTGAAGCTGGAAGGCGTGTTGGACTTTGAACCGGCGACACTGGAAACTGTCTTGCGGTCGCATCGGTCGATGGCTGGTGACATCACGGACAGGATAAAGGTCTTGCCGCTTTTCAGGCGCTATCTGTCGGAGGGGTACTATCCCCTGTATCGTTCGGTGTCCAGCCAGTTTGGGCAGAGACTGTCCGAGGTGGTGAGCAACGTCTTGGAGACGGACGTTCCGTCTGTCGTGGACATCACGCAGTCGACGATCCGCAAGGCGAAGAAGATGCTGATGATTCTTGCCGGAAGTTGTCCGCAGACGCCGAACATGACAGGACTGTACCGAGAGTTGGAGACGGACAGGAATGTCGGCATAAAGATGTTTGGCATGCTGGAGGCCGCAGAATTGATTCAGACTGTTCGTTCGGGAACTGCCGAGCCCAAGCTGAAGCGACTGGGAACGGTTGAAAAGGTTTTCTTGGGGGATCCGAATCTCATGAATGCGCTGGTCCCGGATCCGGATGTCGGCGCGGTGCGCGAGACATTCTTCGTGAATCAGCTGAAGGCGGCTGGACACGATGTCGTGACGCCGCAACAGGGTGATTTTGTCGTTGATGGAAAACACCTGTTTGAAATCGGCGGAAAGGGCAAGGGCTTCAATCAGATAAAGGACGTGCCGGACAGCTATGTCGTCAATGATGATGTGGAAGTCGGGCGCGGAAACAAGATTCCGCTGTGGCTTTTCGGTTTCTTGTATTGACCGTCTGAAACATCTGCCTGACGGTCGAGCTTCTGGTGCGCAAGATGGCGCATCCCGGACGAAAGGTCGAGGGGGTGTTCGCGGCGTCTGGCCGCGGCGACCTCATCGCGACGCATCCGTGCGGCGTCTACATTTTCGAGCTGAAGGTGGACGCGACGGCGGCGGATGCGCTTCATCAGATCCACGAGAAGGGCTACGCCGAGCCGTATCGGGCGCGCGGCCTCCCCATCATCGCCATCGGCCTCGCGTTCGACTCGAAGACGCGTCAGCTCACGGACGCTGCCGTCGAGAAGATCCAGTGAAAAGGACGTGTTAGACGTCCTTCGAGTGTGAGGGGTTTTAACACCGATCGGTCTTGCGTTCGGTTTCGTGCAGTGAAAGGGAATAATGTGAATCTACTGCGAGGTCGTTCGTTTTAATGGCGTAAAATTTTTACGAATTATTGGTGCTATTGTCAAAAATTTTTGGTATAATACACATCACCTTGAACGGGTAGGCTGTTCGCAAGCCGGCCATGGGAACAAAACAGGACAATTTGAAATGAGCAGAAGAAGCAAAATCCAAGCGACTTCCGTCGCCTTCCTGGCGATGACGGCGGGGCTTTTCGCGGAGACGCTTGAAGACGTGCGGCTGAAAATCGTCTTTGGCGCGGCGTCAGATGGCTTCGCCGTCCGACGGATTGAAAGCCGGGCGCAGACGACGGTCGCGTTCCTTTCGTCCGATGCGTCCGGCGCGACCTTCTGGCGGCTTGCTTTCTGGAAGGACGGTCGCGCGGCGGAGAAATCGACGCTCGACAATCGGTCGTTCGCGCGAACGCGGCGGGTCGAGCGGACGGATTCGGGCCTGACGTTCGTCTGGAACGGGCTGGACCTGCCGGGCGAGCCGAACGCCGTGACGGTGCGCGCGACCGTGACTCTGACGGATGTCGGCACGAGCCGTTGGCATCTGGAAGTCCAGAATGCGAGCACGGCATGGGGACTTGCCGAGACGACGTTTCCGGTCTTCCGGCAGGTGTCCGCGAGCGGCGCGGCGGACGTGCTGCGGCCGCGCCCCGACTTCGGCGCGGCGCTCGAAAAGGCGCGCGCGTGGCCGGATCGGGATCTCGTTTACGGTTGCATGGCCTACTATCCGATGATGTGCGCGTTCCTGAAGGACGGCGCGGGACTTTACTTCGCCGCGCACGATTCAGAGGCGCGAATCAAGTCGCTGACGATCGGCCGGACGCACGACGTCTCGTTCACGACGCCCGTCGAGAATGCCGGGCTGGCCGGCAAGGCGGCGGAGGGACCGCGCTACGACGTCACCGTTGCGGCGTTCGCGGGCGACTGGTGGGCGGCCGCGCGCCTTTACCGCGCCTGGGCGTTGACGACGAAGTGGACGGCAAAAGGGCCGATCGTCGCGCGGACGGACTACCCGAAGCGCCTTGCGGAGATTCCGCTTTGGCTCAACATCCATGCGGGTCCGGCGGAGACGTCGAACGTCATGGCGCGCGTCCGGCGAATCTTTCCGAACGTCGACGCCGGCATCCACTGGCATCTCTGGCAGCATTCGCCGCATGACGTCAACTATCCCGAATACTTTCCCGCGCAGCCGGGCACAGAGGGGTGCTTTGCCTTTTGCAAGGCAATCGGCGCGGAGGCGATGCCCTACACGAACGGGCGGCTCTGGAGCAACACGACGGTGGGATTCGCCTACGCGAAGCCGTTCGCGATTACGGGGCCGGACGGTGCGCCGGTTGTGGAGAGGTACGGCCCGGTCACGCCGCCGCTCTCGCCGATGTGCCCCTACACGCCGCAGTGGGACGCGACGCTCAACGGCTTTGCGCAGCGCATCCTCGACTTGGGCGCCGGGTCGCTCTTCCTCGACCAGATCGGCGCGTGCGCGGGTCAGGCGTGCTACGCGGCGGATCATGGGCATCCCGTTGGCGGCGGCGCGTGGTATTTCGAAGGCTACCAGAGGATTCTCGCGCAGACGCATGCTCGCTATGCGGCGACGAACGCCTTTCTCACGACCGAGGGTTCCGGCGAGCAGTGGATGAACGTGGTGGACGGCTACCTGAACGTTACGCAGCGTCAGGTCACGGACGTGCCGTTCTTCCACGCCGTCTACGGCGGCTACACGACGTATTTCTGCAGTCCCGAAAACCATGAGGACGATGACCTGTCGTTCCGCGCTGCCCAGACGCGCGAACTCCTGTGGGGACAGGCCCTCGGCTGGTATCATCCGCTCATCTTGGAAAACCCCGCGAAGTGTGCGATTGTTCGACGGCTCGTCGAGTTCCGCCAAGCGCACAAGGACTTTTTCGCCTACGGGACGCTGCTCGGCGAGGTTGGCTTCGCGGAGCCTGTCCCCGAAATCGACGTGACGTGGCTCGGGCGCAAGCCGTTTTGGGCGTGGAGCTTTCCGGACTATCCGCTGTCACCGACAATTTGGGGTCGGCTGCCGGGCGTGATGGGCTACGTCTGGCGGTCGGCGACGGACGGGCGCACGTGTGTGTTCCTTGCGAATGTCACGGTTCGTCCACAGACCGTGACGTGGCGTTGGCGGGGGACGGTTCGCATGCAGACGCTCTCGCCGGGCGAGATTGCCGCTGAGGTTTTGGGGGGGGGGGGGGGGGGGGGGGGGGGGGGGGGGGGGGGGGGGGGGGGG
>CAKURH010000145.1 GCA_934675625.1 uncultured Kiritimatiellota bacterium | reverse complement strand
TCGGCAACTCTGTTCTTCAGGTATGTTTTCCAAGCGTCCACACTTGCGACCGGCGAAACGAAGCGCAGGGCGTTGGAGTAGATGGTGAACGCAGCACCCAGCGCGTCCACGTTGGCGCTGGCCTGCGTGAAGTCCGTAGACGGAACTACATAGTTGAAAAGATTACTCTCCGCCCGGAGGTTGGAACCCGTGAACGGCGTGTAGAAGATGCTGGAGGAACCGGCACGAGTTGCCATTGACCATGTTTCTTCGCCGGTCAGGGTGATGGCGTTGATACGCTGCACATACTCGCCGGTGCTGGCATTGTAAGTATCGCTGACGTAATTATAAGTACCGGCTTTCCAGACACCGGCGGCCAGATCAGCGTCATTTGTGATATACGCCGGGACGCTGGCAGTGAAGTGGACGGAGCGCAGCGGCGTATTGCCCAGCACAAAAGGCGTACCGTTGACGGACAGGCCGGGCAAAGTGGTGGTCAGCTGGGAATTTTCACGGCGGGTGCGACCGTAGATCACCACGTCTTGCAAAGCGCCGCCAACTGCGCCGGTGATCTGACCGCCGTTGACGGCAGCGGTATCCAGTACCACGGAATTGACCTTGCTATACATGGAAATTAGCTTGTCAAGACGGGCGTCAATGGACGCGGTATTGACCTGCACCGCGCCGTTGGTAATGATACTGTCCAGACGGGAGCCAATACCAGCGCTGTTGATGACGAGCGAATCAAGCCGGGAGCCAAGGCCGGCTACAGCAGTAGTCATATCAACAAAAAACTGGCTTTCAGCATAATGGGCATACACCTGATTATAGTTAATAGCAGAGAGGAAATCTTCCAAACGTATCAATTCTTCCCATTGATTGATGGCAACCTCCGCAACCAGCAAATTAGCCTTGCCGATAGCATACATCATATCGTCAAAGTTGGTAGCGATCCAATACAGCAGGTCGTTGGTCAAGTCTACCTGCTTCACAACAAGCAGGATAGCATCCACGACAACATCAAGCCACTCCATGATATTGACCAGACCCTTGGTGACATCTTCGGCGGTTTTCTTCACACTGTAGTACAGAGTATCAGAAACATACCGTTTCGTTAAAGTAGTCTGGTTAATATTGATATCAACGTCTACGTTTGTATCGCCCTTTTCTGTCGCTTTCGAGCCATAACAAAAGCCATTGCTGGTACCCAGAGCATTATATACCAGCTGCCCATCAGTACTAATTGAGGGTGTATACGACACGCGCAGGAAATAGGCGTTCATAGTAGTGTTGAATACGATAATACCAGCAGTACGCCATTTCATGGACATTTCAGACAAGGTATCATAAGAAATCCATGACACATATTCAACCTGACCCTGAGTAGGATCATGATCGATCAGCCAAGCGCTCGTATCAGAGGAAAGAATAGTAATAATATTTTGGGGCATAAAATTCCGGGAAACCAACGCATAACCCTCATTTGCATAAGCAGGTATTACACACGCTGGAAGCATCAACATCACCAGCCATAGGGAAACAAACCGTTTTTTCATGTTGACACCTCCGAAATGTGCGATATACTAAAGGAAAAACCGAAAGGAGAAAAACGATGGGCGGAATACTCGGTATCCTCGCGTTAGTCCTCGGCTTTCAATACATAAGCTATCAGGTAGAAACCAAAGACAAAAGCATACAAGGCTTCATCGAATGGTTGAAGCAAAAATACTACTACAAAAAGTGACCCCTAATCCCTCGCCTTAGGCGGGGGATTTAGTTTTCCTGCCACTCCACACGGCAGAAAAACTTATGGGCTATGTCCTCGATATCACGTTCTGTTAATTCCTCACCTTTAGCACAGCGCGACCGGATTACCTCAGCAGCCCAATATGGATCACTGATACCTTGATCATCACACATCCCATCAAGACCAATAATGCTCCATTTACGCATCATGCCTTACCACTCTTTCCTTTGAACTTATCAGGGAACAGGGAGCGCAGCACCTTCCCGGCGATCCACGCCATGAGCGAGAGCAGCAGGAACAGGATAAACACGAACACCAGCACAAAAGCAGCGGTGATCAGAAACTTGATCATAAGTAACCCTCCATTTTGAGTTGTTGAAAATCCGGTTCTATCGTCAGCGGCTGAAAGCTGGGATCAGGCGCTACGGGATACAGGGGCATTTCTTCGGCCGGCTCTGCACCGGCCCAGTCGTAAGGCCACATCCAATCTTCGCCGTAGACCATGCCAGTCTTGCAGAAGTCGTAGTCGTTGATGCAGAGTTCATCCAGAGGACGATTGTAGAGATACACGTCACTGGCCTTGACCGCTTTCCTGAGGGGACGGGAATGGAAATACAGGTGTTTGCCAAGATCAGACTGCCGCCGGGATAAATCTTTACTGACGTACTTTGTGATGTAGTAAGCCGTTGCTATGGCGTCTCTGATAGGTGCCAACGAGCAAAAGCCAAAGGTATCCATATAATCCGGCCAGTTCAGAAAACCGCCATCTATGAGCCGCTGAGGTGCCGGAGGAGAAAAAGGGGATACTGCGTCCTCCGGCAACCCAGAGATCAGACCGTGGATATGCCAAGCGCCATCTTTGTGTTGTTCCGGCACCAGCAGATACTGTATCTGCGATTGATACCTTTTACGCTTGTCCCGCACGAACTGTGATAAGCGGCTCTGGTAGGCGTCCAGATTGAAACGGTCGAATTTAGCACGATCTATCGTGCCGGTAAAGAAGTAGTCCCACGAGTTACAGAGGGCATATTGCAATACCATGTTCCGGGCACGGCTGAAATTGTTATCCAGCTTTGTATCGTTGGACTGCACAGCGTCCGGCGCCCGAAGATAGGCATTGTCAGGATCACGAGAGCCCTTGAATGTGACCACCTTGTAGATGCCGTTTGCGTACTCGTGGATGCTGTGAACGGGGCAGGCAGAAATCGACATATAGCAGGCACTTCCCGGAATTCGATATGGTGTCAAGTGCCCTCGTCGGAGCTTTCACTCCGACTTGTTGAGGGCAGCTCTGACGGTGCACATCATCCCGACGTTCACGGCAAGAGTTGATAGTTCTTTCCTCGATGTAAACCTAACCGGCAGCCGACCTAAATAGGCGATCTCTCTTTAACGGACGGATTTTCCAAGGTATCTATGATTTGAGGAAAGAAACGCGGATTAGATTTTGGTCAAACGGACACCGGAGCACTTGCCCCAACGGTTATACTCCAGCGTGACCTCATCGCCCAGCTTCGGCGTATAGCCGCAGGCAATCAGCCGCTGATCGGTGACATAGACGCGCTCACAACTCTGGCCTTCGCCCTTTTCACACTTCTCCGTCAGGTACAGATTGACACCGGACACCTGCGAACCATCATCGCCTTTGAAGGAACTCTTGCGGAAACCAATTACTTTCATCGTTGTACTCCTTTGCGCTGTATAAAATTTACAGGGCGCAGGCCGTCTTTCGACAGAACTCGCACCCTGCAAATACATATTAGACCCTGCTAACGGCAAAAAACGTTGAAAAATAGGTGTACTTTTTCCGGCGGCTGTGGTATGCTTTACATAAGTCAACAAGCCCGCCGGGCATCGATACACAAGGAGGAGAGCCATGAAGAAGGTCACAAAGAGCCTGACCGCGCTGCTGCTGGCGCTGGTCATGTCCCTGACGCTGCTGCCCACGCAGGCGTTGGCAGCGGAGAGCGCTGCGAAGCCGCGCAGCTATGCGGTATCGTATACCAACCCGCTGTACGCCGGTATTGCGGACAGCGGCACGTTCATCAGCACTCGGACGGCGCCCACCACCTATGCGGCGTCGGCAGAGGCAGCGGATACCGGCTATCTAACCACCAGGGCCGCCGTCATCGCGGAGCTGCGCAGCCAGATGATCGACCGCCAGTCGACCATCGAGTTCAAGGTCAAATTGGAGCCCGGCACCATCGACCTGAAGGACTGGTGGCAGGAGGCCCTCTCCCATGTGACCGGCGATGGCAGCAGCGGCGACTTCCTGCGCTGGCAGTTCAAGAGCTACGGTGCCGGAGCGACACCGGAAAAGTTCAACGAAAGCTGGACGGGCGGCTATGAGGTCACCTATACCGTGATGTGGTACACAACATCTCAGCAGGAGACACAGCTGAACAGCTATATTAAGACCACCATCCTGCCCCAGCTGGCGCTGGGCGGCAAGACCACCTACCAGAAGGTGCAGGCCATCTATAACTGGATCACCAAAAATGTCAGATACGACTACGCACACCTGAGCGACAATACCTACAAGCTGCAGTATACCGCCTACGCTGCCGCCATCAACAAGACGGCGGTGTGTCAGGGCTACGCCAACCTGTTCTACCGGCTGGCCAACGACGCGGGCATCGACTGCCGCATCATCACCGGTACGGCGGATGGCGGGAACGGCGTCTGGGGCCCCCACGCATGGAACATCGTGAAGATGGACGATGGCAATTACTATTGTCTGGACGCCACATGGGACGAGGGACGGAGCAGCTACAGCTACTTCCTCAAGGGTACGGCGGCTTTCAACAAGGATCACCTGGTCGATACCGGGGAGAAGGCAACCTATTTCTGGAGCCAGTATCCCGTTTCAAACACGGACTTTGCCCCTGATGCTCCGGCCATTCCCGCCGCGCCCCGCGTGACCATCGGCAATTCCTCCGCCAGCGGCAAGCCCCAGCTGACATGGGCGGCGGTGGACGGTGCGGCCAAGTACGAGATCTACCGCTCCACCCAGCAGAGCACCGGCTTCACCCTGCTGGGCACCACCACCTCCACCAGCTATGTCAACACCGGCGCGGCGGCGGGGATCACCTACTACTACAAAGTCTGTGCGGTGAACAGCGCCGGAACCAGCGCGTACAGCAATATCGTCAGCGGCAGGGCCAAGGCGGCCATTCCCGCCGCGCCCCGCGTGACCATCGGCAATTCCTCCGCCAGCGGCAAGCCCCAGCTGACATGGGCGGCG
>CAKURH010000144.1 GCA_934675625.1 uncultured Kiritimatiellota bacterium | reverse complement strand
CTCGGCCGCGAACTTCACCGCCGCGTACCACTCCGGCGTGTTGAAGGCGAGCGTCCCCTCCGGGACGCCCCAGCGCGTGCCGAGGCCCGCGTCGAAGAGGATCGCGCCGCCGATGCCGGCCTCGGCCATCGCCTCCAGGTCGGCCGTGATGCCCGCGCGCGTCACGTTGCCCGCCATCCAGTGCCACCAGACCTGCGGCTTGGCCGCGTCCGGCGGCGCGCGGAAGCCGGACTCAAGGCCTGCCGCACAAATCTCAGAACAAAGGAGCGCGGCCGCGACACAGAACGGTTGTGTTATTCTCTTCATGGTTACCTTTACTTTCACTGTTATTCGGAAATTTCCCGTACAATCTTTCCGGCAAAGCCGTCCAGCAGAGCACGCTTGCGCGGATTGTCCCCGCTCGGCTTGGAGCCGTCGACATGCTCGACGCTCCAGGGCGGCCATTCGCGGAAAGCATGAAACGACCAGTCTGAACCGTGCTTCTCAAAGACGGCGATCGCGTCTCGCATCCAGTCGCCCGCGCCCTTCGCCCAGTTGATGGCCGAGAACTCGCCGACATAGATCCGTGCACCATGCCGCGCGGCAAAGTCGTAGACGGGTTTCATGTACGCTTCCAGCGCCGCCCTGTCCCATCCCTTTGCCCTGTCGGGGTAGACCGCCCCTTTCGGCACGAAGCCGACGCCCTGATGGGTGAAGTCAAACGGCTGGTACATGTGGACCTCGTAAATGACATTGTTCAAAGGCAGCGGCCGAAGATACGAAAACGCCGCAGGCCCGCCGCCGCCATTGGACGCGACAATAATCGGCGTCTCGGAATCGACACGGCGGATTGCGTTGGCCGCGAGCTTCTGAAGCGTCCAGTAGTCATATTTCTTCAATCCGCGCTGGTTGGGCTCGTTGATCAGATCATAGCCGTAGAGGACGCCCGCATGCCTTTTGAACCGCACGGCAATCTCGCGCCACGTGTCCACATAGCTCCGCGCACACGCATCGGAGGTGAAAACGCCGCCGTCAATCCCCTGCCCGCCCGGCACACTGTGCATGTCCACGGCAATCATCAGACCGTACTTGCGCGCCCATGGAATCAGGTCTTTCTCCAAATGGTCAAGCGAAAGGGAAATCCACGTCTTGGAAAACGCGACTTTCTCCGCGTCCGTCCGGGCCGACGACTCCTGGACGGCAAGCGCGGAATCGAGATGAGGCGTCATCTGGTAGCGCAGCAGGTTGGCACCCCAGCCGTGAAGCGTCTTGAAATCGTCTTCCGTCATGCGCCGCATCGGACTCATCACGCCCCGGAAGCGGCGGTTCATGCGCTTCTGGAAAGCGGGTGTGTATCGGGCGCGTCCATCTACGTTGACGCGCGGATACGGGTAGGGCGTCTTGCGCATTTTCAGCGTTGAAAGGTCGAACGCCGCACGCCCCGGAATCGCCTGAAGTCCGAGATAAAGCGTCGCCTCCCGAACCGTGCGCCCCACAAAGTCCGTCGCGAAAGCGAGTTCCGTCGGCAGGAAGGACTGTCCGGGAGCCGCCGCGCCCGGATAGGCGTCCGGCCCTTCTTCAAAGCCGACCCGCAGCATGAACTTGAAGCCGAAGTAGACGGGATCGGGCTTGCCGAGATTCTCCGCTGCCGCCGTCAGTCGCATCTCGATGCCGCGATCGGAGCAGTCCGCCAAGTCAAGCGAAGCCGTCGCCCAGACGGTGGACGGGCATTTCCCGTCCGCGCCGGGCTTCTGCTCGACAACGAGCCAGCCGTTCGACAGCGTCGCGCCGGGCGGCAGTTTCCACTTCAGTCCCGTCAAAGGCTCGAAGGGCTGAACTTCAGGTGCATAGAGCGAGTCGTCGAAGCCGTCTGCCACTTCAGCAGCCGGCGCCGACTGGCTGAACGTCTGCGTGTAGGGCGGCGGCGGAACATACCCGTGCGTCGAGCCCTGATACCACGTGATGCGCTTCGGGCACGTCAGCCGGTTGTAGAACAACGCGACGCCCGCCGGCGGACAGCACAGATTGTCCCCCAGTCCCGCGCGCGGAATCTCGACCGTGCAAGTTTTCGGAATACGCCGCGCCATGTTGACAGGATCGTAGTAGCCCAACGCCGCCGTCCACGGCACCTTCCATCCGAGGCGCAACCGCCCCACCTGTTCGGCCGCCATGTCGCAGCGACACGGAATGCCCGCCGTCGCTTTCGTGACGTCGTGGTCGAGCGCGGCGGCCCAGATCGCCTGCAAGCCGCCCTGGCTCCAGCCCCACGATTCCAGGTCGCGTCCGTTCCATTCGGGCAGACTCTTCAGGAACTCCAGCGCCCGCATGATCCGCAGACACATGCCGTTGAAATAGGCCGTTTCGGGATCGGCGTTCTGAACAGGATCGAGCGCATAGGTCTTGCCGTTGGAGCCGACCTCCGACCGCAGGGCCTTTTGATAGGCCTCGTCGGCCCCGAACGCGGGCAGTTTCATGCCGTGTGCGTTGATGTCGAAGGTGATGTAGCCCGCGCGCGGATTCTCCCCCCACATGCTCCTATGCACAAACACGTCGCCGTCATAGCCGTGGCAGGTCAAGATTGCGGGAAACCGCTTCCCCTGCACGGTCGCCTCGGGAATCGCAAGATAGCCTGTGACGGGACGCACGCCCTGGCACGCAATCTCGACCGCCCAGGTGCGGAAACCGGCATGCGCGCCGGGCACCTCCTTCTTCTCAACGCGCATCGGCACTTTCTCGAGGCGTACCCGCTGCCGCGCCCAGAACGCATCGAAATCGTCCGGTTCGGGAACCGTCTCAAGCTTCTCCAGTTCCGCGCCCGCGCCACCATCGAAGAACACCAGCTTCGACTCCCGTTCGGATCCGTTCAGGAGGCGGCTTCCGTCGGGCGTTCGGGCATCGGCGGGCATCACCTTTTCATACGCCTTTCCGGTGGCGTCCGTCACCTGCGCGAAAATGCGGACGTATCCCGGCTGATCGATTGACGTCTCGATGACGATGTTGGACGTTGCCAAAGGCAGCGCTTCACGCCCCTTGAAGGACTTGCCGTCGTCCCCCTCGCGCTTCCAGTCGATGAAATAACGTCCGCGTTCCAGCTTCCCCGCCCCGTGCAGTTCAAGCGAGAAGGTCATCTTCTCGCCGACCCGGTACGAGAGCGGCGGACGATCCGTACGCCCGACCAGCCAGGCCGCATCGAGCGGCCCGCCGAAGGCGACCCCACCCAACAGGGCCAAGGTCGCCGCCAGACATTTTCCCATCAGCGTCATCTTGCGCACCCCTTTCAGCGAATGGTCAGGACAAGCCCGCCTCCGGGGCCCCGCCTGCCCCGCAGAAAATCCGCTTCGCTCAAGACGCCGCGCGTAATGCGGAACTCGTCAATCGCGCCAGAGAAGTTTTCCACCCAGTCATTCGGCGTGACGCCGCAGATCTGCGCAAAAAGCCCGTTGTCGTGCCAGATCGGCGCGGCCGCATCGATTGCGCCGGAGAGGCCTTTTCCGGCGACGCGGACGCCGTCATAATAACAGCTGACCTGCCCCTGCGCCTTGTCATAGGTGAGAGCAAAGCTGTGCCAGACGTCCCGCGAAATCGACAGTTCGTTCCACGCGGTCTTGAATGCGGGCCCAAAGCCCCCTGCCTGGCGGACGCCGACGGAAAAGACGTTCTGCTGGTTCCAGACGAAGATTCCCTTTTCGGGATCCTTGGCTGTCGCGGGCGCGGAAAAGAACGGGACGCTCGGCTGACTGCTCTCCTGTCCGTTCTCGTTCGCAATGCGCACGACGAACTCCAGCGTGAAACTTTCGGCGAAATAAGCCGGCAGATTCTGCATCATGAGCGGCATTCCGCCCGCGACCGCCTCGCCGTGGACAAACGAGCTGAGCGCGCCCGTGTTCTTCTGACGAGGCGTGTCCTTGCTGGCCTGAACCTGAAGCCACGGAGCGAACACGTCGTTCGTGTACGAGACCGAACCGTACGACAGGGTGGCGAACGGACTGTTGTCGCCCCAGCTTTGGAACGTGCCAATCTGGCAGCCCGTGAAGTCGAAGTCCGGCGCGAGCGCATTCGGAATCAGGCCGGACGCCGTCGCCCCGTTCTCTCCGTCAAAGCGGTAATGCACCAACTGGCGCGGCACTTCCTCGTTCCACGGCATCATGCCGCCGTACCACGGACGACACCCGCGCGAGACGCGGATGGCCGCGACGTCTAGCCGCCCCAGCATGTAGGCCAGCGAATTGCCGCCCCAGACGCCGCCGATGCGCAGGACGCTTTGCCCGCCGAAATCGGCGCCGGACGTCTTGAAGCGATCCCCCGTATCCGTATAGGAATCCTGATAGTCCGAATGAAAGCGGTAAACCTTCGCCTCCGCATCCCAGGTCAGCATGACGGTGCGCCATCGGCCGTCCCGCCAAGACTGCCGCGAAAGTCGGTCGTTCTGAAGATAGCTGTGCACGTTTTGCTGTTTCGCGTCGCGCCAGGAGACCAATGCGCCACCCGACGAGACGGCGATTCCGGGATAGTCCACCGCCGATTCGCAGCCGACGCCCACGAGCGGACAGTTGTCGCCGCTTGTGTAGGCTCCATCGGGCGACTGCCGCGCGCCGCGCACGAGCAGCTCGACCGTCCACGAACTGTCCGTCCCCATCACTTCGCCGAAATTCGCGATCTCCAGCCCACAGCCATGCCCCCAGCCGTCTGAATCGCCATTGCCGACAAGACGGACGGACGAAGACAAGCTCCCGATCACATTTGTCAAGGCCGCATCCCCGAACAGCCACGCGGCCGGCACGTCCTCAAGATAAACGGGCGCATCCGCTTTCAGGCCCGGCCACGTCTGAACTTTGGCCTTCAACGACAACGGACTGTCCTTGACATGGTTTGGGAACTCCGTGCCGTCGGCTATTTCCGCCGCCGTGCCGGACGAATTGAAAGTCCATAGGCCCAACACGTCATCCGCCATTGCCGACAACGCAAGGCCTATGCTTCCAACGGTCGCCAAGAAGACGGAAGGGCGAATGACTTTTGGGGGGGGGGGGGGGGGGGGGGGGGGGGGGGGGGGGGGGGGGGGGGGGGGGGGGGG
>CAKURH010000143.1 GCA_934675625.1 uncultured Kiritimatiellota bacterium | reverse complement strand
AACACCCAACCCCCCAACATCCCCTGTCTCCTCCTCCCCGTGCCGCGCGGGCAGACGGTTCCGCTCTACCTCCGCGCCTCCGGCACGCTCGCCGTCTCGTTCTCGTCCGCCGACTTCGCCTTCGGGTGGCTCCCCGACCTCGCGGCGCACCGCCCGACGGGGCGCATCAACTTCCCGAACGTGTCCGCGACCGTCCCCTGCTTCCACGACTACCGCGCGCGGCAGAGGGAGGTGACGCTGCCCGTCGGCGCGGACGCCGCCGCCCTCACCTGCACGTGGACGGCCCCGACGTCCATTACGGTCGAGAACGCCCCGCCGCGCTCCGCGCGCCTGACGGGCCGCTTCGACGGGCGCACGACGACGCCCGTCTCCTACACGCTCGACCACCCCGACTACCTCTTTGGTCAGACGACATTCACCCAGACGGCGCGCTTCTGCCCGCCCCCGCCGGAGGAGGACGAGGAAGACCCGTCCGCCGGACGGCACTACGGCAGCCGGGACGAGGACGACGAAGAGGATGACGAGGACGATCCCTGCTGGCACTGCGTCTGGGAGCTGTGCGGAACGGGCTGCGACTGTTGCGGCAACTGCCGACATTCGGGCGCGCCCGAGACCGAGCGTCCGGGAGGCGCGACCGAGGAGGCGGGCGAGCCGCAGCCCGGCGACTACGAGACCGCCGCCACGAACTGGCCACATTTGACGGGCGTCCTGAAGATCCGCGAGCCGCTTCAGTTCACGCCGCCGATCCGTCTGGAGGTGCCGGATTCCGACGCGCCGCGCTGCTGTCCGTGCCCCGACCACGCGACGAACGGAGTTGCCGTCGTGTACCAGTCCGACCGCCTGAAGGCCGTCGACGCGGACGGCCTCGACTTCAAGTCCGCGACCGAGACGGTCGACGTGCGCCTCGCGGGGGCGCGTCCGAGCCGGGACGTCGGCGACGCCTTCGTCTCGTTCGCGACGAACGGGGCGGTGTGCCTCAACGGCGCATACACCGTCCTCGGCGTCGGCGTGCGCAGGCCCGGCGTCGACCTCGCCGCGCTTGACGCCCTGAACGCGGACTTCGGCCTCCCGGTCCCCGTCGCGACGAACGCCGCCGAGGCGGCCGCGCTCGAGCTCGTGACGGCCGTGGGCCTTCCCGGCGGGAACGTCCATGTCGGCTTCGAGGGCGCGTCCGCGCCGTTCGCGTTTTGGGTGTGGGGTCCGGGGTCGGCCACTTACCGGAAAATCGCGTCCTCGGACGGCGGGCCGCAGGACGTCTCACTGGCCGCGTGGCGGCGGCTCGTGGGCGGCGCGACGGACGCCGACACCTCGCGGACGGCGGTCTCCGTCACGGCGTCCGCCCCCGGCGCGGCGACGCTCGTCTTCCGCTACTGGGGCGTGTTCGGCGGCCGGTTCGTCGAGGACGTCGCGCGGCAAAGGCTCACGGCGGTCGCGCCGCCCCTGCGGCTGGACGTGAACCGCGACGGGAAAATTGACGAGGCCGACGTCGCCGCGTGGATTGCGGGGCGTCCCTTCTGCTACTGGTTCAACGGCGACACGTTCAAGGGCGACTGCATCGGCGCGTCCTCTGACGGATCTCGGAACGCGGACGACCTCAGGGTGAACGGCACGTTCGACCTCGTGAACTTCTTCCCTGTCGCGCTCGACTTCTCGTCTTTCAGGGCGGCGTGGGGCAGTCGCGCGACCTACGTCGTCCGCCCCGTCTCGGCGGACTCGTTCAACTACTGCCTTGCGGACGTGCCTTGGAACGAGGCGGGCACCGTCCAGACCGCGCCGCGCACGACGCTGGACGGCGACGCGCTCGCGACGGCCCCGCTCGCGGCCCTGCCGCCGGAGGGGAGCGCGTTCGCGTACGCGGATCTCGCGCGCCTCTCGGCGGAATCCGGCGTGATGCTCTGTGAGGCGACGCGCGCCGGCGTCTCGCTCGTCGCCGAGGTGCGCATCGGGGATGCGGTCGTCTATTCGCACGTGCTCCCGATGGACATCCGCTCGGTCAGGGATATGTACGGATGGGTCAACGGACGCCCTCTTTCGGGTGTGAATGTCGGGCGACCGACGTTGCTCCGACGCGCGCCGGGAGAGACGTTCGCGAAGTCGCTCGTCTTTCTGCATGGCGCGAACGTCTCGGACGCCGAGGCCGAAATCTGGGGTGACATCCTCTTCAAGCGGCTTTGGCTTGCGGGCGTCAAGGCCGACTTCTACAACGTGGACTGGCGCAGTGACATCGGAAGCCCCGCGAACTACCACGAGAACGCCTCGAACGCGTTTGCCGTCGCCGCAGGCCTTGCGCCCGTCCTCAAGGGCATTCCCGGCGAGAAGGTCGTCATGGCGCACTCGCTCGGCAACATGGTCGTCTCGTCCATGATCCAGGACCACGGGCTCGCCGTCTCGCGCTACCTCATGTGCAACTCGGCCGTCCCGGCGGAGGCCTACGACGCAAGCCCGTCGCTCCGTGTGCCGCAGCTTGTCCATCGGGACTGGAATGAGTACCCTCCGAAAGCCCGCGTGAACGAATGGTATCGCCTGTTTGAAGACGACGGGAGTGACGACCGCGCAAGGCTGACGTGGGCCGGTCGCTTTGCGGATGTCGCGAACGTCGCCGTGAACTTCTACTCGACGGGCGACCACGTTCTGGAGCTGTACGAGAACAATCGGCTCTGGGTGAGCGACGGATATGAGAACTGGGACCAGAAGTACGAGCGCTACTCGTGGCACAAGCAGGAGCTCGGCAAGGGGCGCTCGGGGCTGGTATTCCGGCTCGGCACGACGGACTGGTCGGGCTGGGGCATACGCGAGAACCTGCTCGGCTATAATGCGGTGCAGCCGACCAACGCCTGGCTGATGGGCGAGGCGGAGCTGCGGACGAACACGGTCTTCGGGATTCGCCCGGCAAGTATGGACGCAAGATCGATTCCCCTCTTCGTGCGCGACGCGCACCTTGCGCAGGGAATCCCAGCTCGGACGCCGGCGTGCGGGGCGACGGCTTGGGGTGCCGGCCTACTAAAAGAAAACATGATTGATTTGAATTTCGCGGCTAACGGTAAAGGCGTCTCTCGCCCGAACGGATGGCCTTCGCGAAAATTTGGTTGGCTGATTACGTCTGAATGGACGGATCAATGGCTCCATTCAGACATGAAAGATGTTTCGTACTACTACACCTACAAGTTTTTTGAAAAGGTAAAAGAAATGGGAGACCTTGAAGATGAATGAAAGTATCAGTGCGTATGCAGTGTTCTTGTACATGTCAGTGTTCACTGTGATGTCGTCTTTTGCGTGGGTGCAGACGGCATTTGACAAGGCATTGCGCAACGGTGCCGAGGCGCGAGTCGTCGTGTCGGTTGTGGACAACGACGGTCGCCCAGTCTCAAATGCCACGGTAAAGGCGTTCTTCGAGATGGGCTTGTCGGACGGAAGCAGATCGTACGAGAAAGCGACAGATGGTAAGGGCATTGCCGTTTTAGAGGGGAAAGTGAGCCGGTCTATCCACTTTCGGGTGGAGAAGGTCGGCCACTACAAGTCTCACAAAAAAATCTGCCTGATTGAAATGGGACATGAGTACGAGGTTAGAAATGACAAATGGCAACCGTGGGGAATTCGGTGCGATGTTGTCTTGCGTCGAATAAAGCATCCTGTTGCATCAAGAGGAGTGTCGTGTGATTGGCGGAGGACTAAGGCTTTAAATGAATGGGTTGGATTTGATGTCGAGAAGTATGACTTCGTGAAACCCCATGGGATAGGCGAAGTCAATGATTTCGATGTGTTTGTTTCTTGGGATGGCCTGTATAATGTTCGCGAGTATACGGGCATTGCGTTGAAGATACGGTTTTCAGGACGCTTTGCGGGGGGGTATTATGTCCCTAAATGCTCTAATAGTGAGTACGGAGGCCCGTATATGGCATTGACAAACCAGACATACATGGCAAACTTTGAGTTCGCGGAGCGTCCCGTGCGTGATAAACGTGGGCTTGTCGTTCGTCTGGAGGGCACACGATTCGATGCGTCAAAGGTGCTTGTTTGCAGAAGCCGTTGCAAAGTTTCTGATGACGGGGTGCTGCGGGAGTGTCGTTATTTCCAGATCTCCGATCTCGAGTTTTCCTGTTCACGAGACGAAAAGGCAGCGTTGTCCTTCAACGTGATCTACAACCCGACGCCGAATGATACGAACCTTGAGCCAAGGCGTGAGGGTAGGCGGTAGCCGTAAAGACGGTAATGAAATCCATGACAATGAAGTCGGTTCTTGCTCTTGCGGTGTTTTCCCGCACTGTTGGGTTGGCCCTCGCTCGCCCCCTGCCGCCGTTGCCAGTGTCGGAATTCGCCGATACGGAAGTGACGGTCTGCCATTCGCTTGATCAGACGATGCCCAGCGTGTGTGGGCTCAACGTTGAACTCTCATTTAGGGGAACTTTGTCCAACAACGTCGAAATCGCTTTTGGTCGGGACGACGACGGCGATGGCTCACTCTCCTTCTGGGGGTCTGACATCCGGGTCGGCTGGGCCTGTGGACGGTACTTCATCGAGCGCGTTCCGACGGGCGAGCGGTTCGAGGAACTGTCCGTCGGCACGAACGGGGAGGCACGGATTCTGCGGTGGAACTGTGCCGTGAAGCATCGCGTGATGCGGGGCCTCTCGATCTCGAACGAAGTCGGGGCGGCATTCGCCGCCATCACCGCAGCCCCGCCGAGCTGGCTGTACGATGCGAACTGGGACAGGATGCGACTGACGGCGCGCGGCCCGGACGCCTGTGACGAACGGTTTGACGTCGAGGTCTCGACGACGGGAATTGCGGTTATCTTCCGATGAGCGAACTCTTCAAAGCATACAAGGATCGACTCAGACTTCAATTCGTGAAAATCCGTGCCGGTGTTGGAAGGGAGCCCAACTACTTCAACGGCTCCAGTTTGGAAGGCGTCAGATTCCTCTACTGCCTCAACCCGACGCCGCTTGACCGCAACCTCGAATGGGACATGAAGACGAATCTCTGCCCCGATCCCGGCAATCTCGGCGAACGCCGCCCGTAGGCGTTCATATATGATATAACCCGAGTTTGCCAGTTGGCTGACTGACTAATCTTCAAAATGTTGCGTACCCTATTGACTGAAGTGAACCTTC
>CAKURH010000142.1 GCA_934675625.1 uncultured Kiritimatiellota bacterium | reverse complement strand
CCCCCCCCCCCCCCCCAAAGCCAGTCGCCCCTAAATCCGGCAAAATGTTCGTGGCCGCGCTGGCGTTCTCGCTGGCGGGCGTAGCCGGCGCGGCCGGATCGACCTACTGGGTCGATGACGACGGCGACGACGCCTGGTCGGGCACGGCGGCGGAACGGACGGGCGCGACGACGGCGGAGGGCGTGACGATCGGCCCGAAGCGGACGCTGAAGGCTGGCATGGCGCTCGCGAAGACGGGCGACGTCGTCAAGGTCTTGCCGGGCACGTATCGCGAAGGCGAGGATGCCAACAACGCGCGCGTCTGCGTCAAGAGCAATGTGAAGCTCGTCTCGACGGGCGGCCGCGACGTCACGTTCATCTACGGCAGCCCCTCGCCATCGGCGACGGGTTCTGGCACGACCGGCAACGGCGCGGGCGCTGTCCGCTGCGCGTACCTAGAGGGCGCCGCCGCGATCTTCGGCTTTACGCTGACGGGCGGGCATACGGACACGACGACAGGCACCGGCGGTGGCGCCTACGGAACGGGATTCGCCACGGTCGTCGACTGCGTGATCTCCAACTGCTACGCCCGGCGCGGCGGCGCGGCAGCCGGCGACATCCAGCTCGTCAACACGGTCGTGGACGGATGCGGCGCAAACAAGGCGGGAAACGGCCTCTATCAGGGCAAGGCGTGGGGCTGCCTCTTCCGAAACATGAGAGACTACGCCCTCTACATTGCCGAGGCCTACAACTGCACGGTCGATGGCCCCGCCCGCGGGACGGACGTGACGCCGGCGAAGCTGTGGGATTCTGCGCTCTATCATTCCGGTTCTTGCCTGCAGGCGGCAAACTGCTGTCTCGTCGGCCAGCCGTCGTCCGATTCCGATTCGGACTGGAGCGATTCCGACAACCGGATTGGCCTTGACCGCGCGACACAGCTTGCGGCCGATGCGAACCTGATGCCGGTGAAGGGCGCGCACGTGGGCGTTGACGCGGGCAACTGGGATCGCTACACGAACGGCTTCCCGTCCGTCGCGTGGGACTACGTGAAGCAGGACGTCTACGGCAAGCGGCGCGTCGTCAACGGGCGGATGGACATCGGCGCCGTCGAGAGCGACTACCTGCAGGCGTTCGCGGACGATCTCGCGGCCGGGTCGGCGTATTTCGCCGTCACGAACGTCACGGACGGTGCCCGCGAACGGGAGGCGGGCGCGTCGGTCGCCCTGCCCGTCGGTGAGACGCTGTGCGCGGCGTGGGACATTCCCGAGAACGACACGATGGACGAGACGTATGCGTTGACGGTGGCGCTCTCCGGCGATGCCGCGCTGAAGGTCTATGCGGACGACGATCTTGTCCTGACGCTGACGCGCGCCGGCGCGGCGTCCTACGTGCGCGCCGGCCGCCATGGCGTCCGTTTCGTCTGCGAAGGGACGACTGGCGAGGCCGTCCTGTCGGGCCTCGCGACGACGGCGCACCGGCCCTACTTCGTCGCGCCCGCGCCGAAAGGCGATGACGCGAACGACGGCCTCACGGCGGACACGCCGAAGGAGACGCTGGCGGCCGTCGCGGCGCTCGCGACGGAGCCGGGCAGCATCATCCACGCCGCGCCCGGCGTCTACAACAAGGGCGTGTCCGGCCCGGTGGGCTCGCAGGTCACGACGAACCGCGTCGTCCTCGCCGAGGGCGTTGGGCTGCTGGGCGACGAAGGCGCGGCCGTGACGGTCATCGAGGGCGCGCAGAACGCGGACGGCTTCGCCTACGCGACCAACGTGGTGCGGTGCTGCTACCTGAAGGCCGGGGCCTGGATTCGCGGGTTCACGCTGCGCGGCGGCGCGGCGGCGGCCGTGACGAGGCTCGGCGAGACGGGCGGCGGCGTGACGGGCACGGTCGTCAACGACGAGCCGGTCAGCGCGGCGGTCGAGTGCGTCTTCACCAACAACGTCGCCCTGCGCGGCGACTCGACGTCCAACGTCGACCTGATCCGCTGCCTCGTCTATGGCGAGGGGAAGCCCGACGCGCCGGGTGGCTCCACGTCGTACGACCGGGGGCGGCTCGTTGACACCGTCTTCGCGCACGCGGCCCACGTCTACACGCTGGACGCCGTCGTCAACTGCACGTTCGACGGCGGGCTGGTCTGGTCGAACGTGCGGGACAGCTGGTGCGAGAACGGCAAGAACATGGTCATGAACTCCCTCGTCTCCCGGACGGACATGAACAAGAAGTTCCTCAACTGCACGATCCGCGACGCGAAGCTGCGCGACGCGAAGACGAGCGAGGCCGACGCGGACTGCCGGTTCGGCGTCACGGTCGCCCTGGACGGGGCGTGGCGTCCGCTCGGCACGGAGGCGGGCGTGATCGACGGCGGCACGAACGACTACTACGAGACCTACTTCCCCGCGCGCTGGACGCGCTTCCGTGAGGGGCGCGACTTCGCCGGCGGGGCGCGCGTCTACAACGGGCGCATCGACCTCGGCGCGGGCGAATACGACTGGCGGCCGGGCTTCGCGAAGCGCTTGGCGCGGCGGCGTCTGGCGGTCGAGGCGGCCTCGCCGGCCGTCGCACTCGGCGAGACGGACGGTCTCACGATGACGGGCGGCGATGTCCTCGACCTGCGCTGGAACCTCGTCGTCGCGGGCCCCTGCTCGTTCCGCGTCGCGTGTGCGAGCGGCGCTGCGGCAGAGGTGCGCGTCGATGGCGAGCCGTGCAGCTCGGATGCGGACGGCGTCTACTCGTTCGCGGGCTCGGTCGGCGAGCATGCGGTGTCCATCGCCTGCTTCGGCAGCGGCTCGGCGCAGGTCGGCTCGTTCGCGAGTCCGCGTCGCGGCGTCCTGTTCCTGGTGAGGTAGGCGCAGTCTCACGCGGCGCCATGGGGCCTCTGGGCTCCGCAACTGCGTGTGGGGTTTTCGGGTTCAATGATTCTAACCACATCTAACTGCAAATGATTCAAATGCAAAGGAGAATTAAAATGAGAGCAGCTGTCTGTGTGACGGCAATTTTTTCCGCGCTTATGGGCGCGGCACGGGCGGACATGCCGTCCCTGAAATGGCAGCTGGGCGCGAACACGCGCCTTGAGGGCGGGATCCTCGTCGCGGACGTCGCGCCGAATTCGCCGGACGTGCCGAAGCCGAACTGCGCGCGCGCGCGGCTGGACACGGCGGCCTTGGCGGGGCGGACGTTCCGCATCGACGTCCGCGTGCGCGGCGAGGACATCGCCGGCCCCGGGCGGTTCAAGGTCATGCCGGTCTGGCGGGCCGAGGAGACGGGCGTGCGGTACTACCCGGAGCCCTGGTTCCCCAGCGACACGCGGCCGCGCGGCACGTTCGGGTGGACGAACCTGACGTGCTTCGTGACTTGGCGGGGGACGACGGTGACGGACGCGAGCCTCTTCCTGGGGCTGGAGGGCACATCCGGCCGGGCGTTCTTCGACCTCTCGTCGCTGAAGGTCGCCGTCTGCGACGACGTCTTCCCGTGGGTCAACGAAGACCTGAAGTGCCGCTACGACGCACGCGTCGCGAGCCTTCCGACTTTGCGCGGCGCGATGAGTTCAGTGCCGCTGAAGGTGTGCGAAGACGACGTGCGCACGCTCGCGTCCTGGGGCGGGCGGCTCCTGCGCTACCAGATGCACGCGGATCTGCGGGGGCTGAAGCGGCGCGGCGGCACGCTCATGCCGCCCGGACGCGATGCGCCGCGCGAAGCGTGGCAGGCGTTTGACCGCGTGTGGCTGGACGAGGTGATTGGGCACCTCGCGACGAACGTCCTGCCGTGGGCGCGGAAATACGGGCTCAAGGTCATCGTCGACCTGCACCAGCCGCCGGGTGGCGTCTTCAGGGCGTTTGGCGCGCAGAGCGTCTTCAGCCGACAGGAGTTCGCCGAGGACTACTTCGCCGCGTGGCGGCGGATCGCGACGGCCCTGAAGGGGAACGAGGACGTCATCTACGGCTACGACCTCATGAACGAGCCGAACCATAAGCCGCTGCCGCTGAAGTGGAACTACTGGACGATTCAGGAACGCGCCGCGCGCGAGATCCGCCGGATCGACCCCGTCACGCCGATCGTCTTCGCCGCGAACGAGGCCTGCGAGCCGGACGCCTTCCGCTACCTCTCGCCCATCGACCTCGACAACGTGATCTACCAGGTCCACTTCTACCGCGACAACACCTACACGCACGGGCGCTGGACGACGCCCGAGCGGGCGCGAGTCTATCCGGACGCCGCGCGCGGGTTCGACAAGGACTATCTCCGCCGACTGATGTTCTATGTCCGTCGCTTCCAGCAGAAGCACGGCGCGCGCATCCTCTGCGGCGAGTTCTCGGCCTGCGGCTGGGCGCCGGGGGCCGACCGCTGGATCGCCGACGTCATCGACCTCTTGGAGGAGAACGGCTGGGACTGGACGTTCCATGCGTTCCGCGAGGCGGACATGTGGTCGGTCGAGCGCGTCTACGACGGAAACTTCAAGGGCGCGAAGCCGCGTCCGAGCGACGACAACCCGCGCATGCGCGCGCTGAAGGCCGGTCTGCAACGAGGCGTTCGGCCAGAGACGTGTGCGGAGACGCGGCAGGCGCCGGATCGGGCCGGGAGTAAGAACCTGTGCGGCGAAGTCGGCGTGGCTTTGCGCTACGACGACAACCACAAGGCGGAGGAGTGGCGGGCGCTCGCCCGGCAGTTCGAGGAACGGGGACTGCGGATGTCGCTGGCGGTCGTTCCGAACGCGCGGCACGGGATGACGCCGGCGCATTGGCGGACGCTCAAGGAGCTCTCGGACCGCGGGCACGAGATCATGGATCACACGCCGCAGCACGCGCTCTACCGCCTGGACTACGAGACGCGGGAGGCCTATCAGGCGGCCAAGGCGCGGAACTATCCGTTCGTGGCCGAATGCGACGACGGCGGCTTGCGCCGTCCGTCGCGCAGGTGACGATCGACCGGCGCGGGCTCTCGCCGACGAACCGCGTGGACATCACGGTCGTCGGGCGCAACCCCGGCACGGGCTGGGGCGCGCCGAGCTACGTCTCGTTCGCGCGCATGGATCCGTCCGCGCCGTATTCGGATCCGGTCCTGACGCCGCTCGCGCCACCACAGCCGTAGTCGCCCGTTCGGCTTTCAGATTTGGTATAATACGACCCAATCATGCGAAACGCGACAATCGAACGCAACACGAAAGA
>CAKURH010000141.1 GCA_934675625.1 uncultured Kiritimatiellota bacterium | reverse complement strand
TTCCGCGTGGACGTGACGGACGCCGCCGCGTCCGGACGGCTCGAGCTTGTCGTGCGCGTCACGAACCTGTGGCCGAATCGGCTGATCGGCGACGACTTCAAGCCGGAGGACTGCACGTTTGAGCCCGGACAGCCCCTGATGGCTCGGCATTTGAACGGCTGGCCGTCGTTCATCCGGGAGAACAGGCCGAGTCCAAGCGGCAAGGTGACTTTCGCGACGTGGAAGCACTGGACGAAGGACGACGCCCCGCTCCCGTCCGGCCTCCTCGGACCCGTTTCGCTGCTGACGGTGCGAGTCTCGACGCTCGCTCGGTGATGATGCTATAATATGCGGCATATACGCATTCGCCAAGGAAAAACGAACATGCAAGGAAAAACGAACATGAACACCACTAGACGCATCGTTTTGACGCTGACCGCCACGCTGATTGCCCACGGGCTCGCACAGGCGACCGAACCGACGACGGTTTCGCGCGCGGACTTCCGCATCCGCGATCCGTTCGTGCTCGCCGAAGGCGGAACCTACTACCTCTACGAGTCAAAGCCCTGGTCGGGCGGACGCGGCGTCGCGGTGCGCACCTCGAAAGACCTCGCGCGCTGGAGCGAGAAGAAGGCCATCCTGGAACTGCCGACCTCGAACGCCTGCACGGCCGTCTGGGCACCGGAAGTCCACCGCTACGATGGCGCCTACTGGCTCTTCGTGACGCTGACCTTCGCCGCCGACGCCGCGCACCCGCTTCCGTCCCTGCGTCAGGACGGTTTCACGGGCGGCAAGATCCAGCCGCGCGGCGTGTGGGTGTTTCGCGGTGACAGTCCCCTCGGCCCGTTCACGCCCGTCAAGGCGGGGAGCGTGACGCCATCTGACTGGATGTGCCTGGACGGGACGCTCTGGATCGAGAACGGCGATCCGTGGATGGTGTTCTGCCACGAGTGGTGCCAGACGGGGAACGGCCGCATGATGGCCGCTCCGCTGAGCCGCGACCTCGCGCGCTTCACGGCCGAGCCGATCGAGCTGTTCCGCGCGGCGGACGCGCCCGGCGGCGAGTTTGTGACGGACGGCCCGTTCCTGGTTCGGACATCGGACGGCGCCCTGCGCATGATCTGGTCGAACCTCGTCAAGGGCCACGGTTACAGCGTCCTGCAGTGCGTCTCCGCAAGCGGCTCGGTTCGCGGGCCCTGGAAAAACCTCGCGCCCCATCCGCCGAGGGCGAGGAGGACCATGTAGAGCCCGGTGCCGACGGCCATCGAGAGCATCATCTGGCGCTTCCAGAGCTGGAGGGCCATCGTCACGGCCGTGCAGACGAGCGTCGGCACGAGGTGTGCGCCGGTCGTCAGCGGCGTGCGCAGGCAGTAGACGACGAGCAGCCCGAACACGGCGGGGCCGAGCCACTTGCCGAGGTAGGCGACGAACGGCGGCGTCGGCCGGTCGGGACGGAAGACGAGGAACGGCAGAAAGCGCGTCAGCATCACGCCGGCGACGACGAGCAGGATCGAGAGCGTCAGCTGGACGGGCGTCAGGTTCATGCGAGTTTCCTCCGCAGGGCGACGAGGCTGATCAGAATGCCGCCCATCGCGGGCAGCATGAAGTTTTCCGCGCCGCAGGCGACGAGCGCGAGAAGGGAGACGCCGAGGCCGATCAGCGAACCGGCGTGGCGTCGTTCCGTGCGCCAGTTCTCGGCGAAGATCGCCGCGAACATGGCCGTCATGATGAACTCGACGCCCGCCAGGCCGACGTGCGCGAGCGCGTGGGCGCAGACGCTGCCCATCGCCGTCCCCGTGAGCCAGTAGGCCCACACGAGCGCGCTCACGAGCGTCTGGAAGCGGTGCGGATCGACGCCGGGCGGCGGCGGGTTCGCGTAGGTGACGGCGAACGCCTCGTCCGACAGCATGAAGATCATGAAGAACTTGCGCCACCCCGCGCCGCGAAAGCGGTCCAGCATCGAGACGCCGTAGAAAAGGTGGCGCGCGCCCACGAGGAAGGCCATCAGGAAGACGCCGAGGGGGCGGAAGCCGTCCAGCACCATCGTCGCGAGGATGAACTCGACAGAGCCGGAGTAGACGAACGCGGCCGTGACGACGGGAAACCAGACGCCGAGCCCGAGCCGCGTGGCGAAGATGCCGTAGCCGAGCCCGACGAGCCAGTACGCTGCGAAGAGCGGCGCCGTCAACCCGAGAGCCTGTCGAAACATGGGCGCGAATTATAGTGTCTCGGTTCTTCCGCGTCAAGGGCACCGCCGCCTTTTCGGCCATAGGGGGTTTATGGTATAATTCGCCTTCGTCAACAGTAAAAGCCAAATGAACATCCTCGGAATAGAGACGAGCTGCGACGAGACGGCGGCGGCTGTCGTGCGGGACGGGCGCGAAGTCCTCTCGAACGTCGTCTACACGCAGATTCCCCTGCATCAGCCCTATGGGGGCGTCGTGCCCGAAATCGCCTCGCGTGCGCACGTCGAGAAGATCTCCCAGGTCGTCGGCGAGGCGCTGAAGGGCCAGTCGGTCGATGCCGTCGCCGTGACGTACGGCCCCGGCCTCGCGCCGGCGCTCATCGTCGGCCTCAATGCCGCGAAGGGCCTCGCGAAGGCCCTCGGCGTGCCGCTCATTGACATCAACCACATCGAGGCCCACCTGCACACGCCGTTTCTCTGGGATGCGCCGACGGACGCGACCGCCGCGAATCCGGATCCGCGCGACCTCGGCCCGATGCTGGGCTTGGCCATTTCGGGCGGCAACACGCTGTGGATTGACATGCCCGCCTACGGACGCTACGCGGTCATCGGCGAGACGCTGGACGACGCGGCAGGCGAGGCGTTCGACAAGGCGGCCAAGCTGCTCGGCCTCGGCTATCCGGGCGGGCTGAAGATCGACCGCCTGTCGCAGGCGTACCGCGAACGGCTCGCCGCACAGCCCTCAACCTCCATCCCCCAGCCCTTCATCCCCTTCCCCAAGGGGCGTCCGCGCGACGGCGTGACGGCGCTCGCCGGGCTGTCGGCGGAGCTGTGCGTCTCGTTTTCGGGCCTCAAGACGGCGCTGCTCCGCTACGTGCAGCAGCACCCGGAGGCCCGCGAAGAGCCGGAACTTTCGCGTGTCGTCGCGTCGTATCAGGAGGCGATCGTGCAGGCCGTGGCGGACCGGACGCGGGCCGCGCTGCGGCGTACGCGATACAGCGCGCTCGTGCTGGGCGGCGGCGTCTCGCTCAATTCGCGCATCCGGGCCGTGCTGGCGGACGTCTGCGCGGAAGCGGGCGTGCCGCTCCTGATGGCGAAGCCGAAATACACGGGCGACAACGGCGCGATGATCGCCGGCCTCGCCTACTATCGCCGCAACCATGTGGACGACGCGCTGGCGCTTGACGCGAATCCCAGCCTGGAAGTCGGCGACCGAATGTGAGAAACCGTGATCGAAACGCTCAAAGGAGAAGGCCATGGCCAATGACAATCATGCGAGTTATGCCCGGATCGGCTTTGCGATTCTCGCCGCGACCGTGGCGACGGTCGTCACGCTCGTCTATCTCGGCGGTTTGCGCGGGCATCGGAACGAGATCTTCGTCGAGACCTACTCCGACCGCGAGGTGAGCGGGCTTTCTGTCGGCAGCACCGTCAACTTCCGGGGCGTGAAGATCGGCGAGGTGCGCGAAATCGACTTCGTCGGCAACAAGTACGAGGCGAAGGGCGCGGACAACCTGCGCATCTACATCTTGATGGCGCTCAATCCGAAAAAGCTCGGCTACTTCGAGGACGAGGGCATCGCGGCGAAGGACGCCATCGCCTATCTCGTGAAGGAGCGGGGGCTCCGGGCCTCGGTTACGGCGAGCGGCATCACGGGGCTCTCGCGCATCGAATGCAACCTCACGCGAGGCGTTTCGTCCCCCGTGGAGAAGTTCGCGTGGACGCCGAAGCATCCGTTCGTGCCGCAGAAGATCTCGTTTTTGGACAACTTCTCCGACGCGGCGACGCGCGTCATGAACCAGATCAACACGATGGATCTCGGCTCCGTCTGGAGCAACGTCAATGTGTCCGTCGAGTCGCTGTCGCGGACGATGCAGTCCGTCCAGACGCTGATGGAGACGTGTCAGGGCGATGCCGAGAAGACGGTGGAGAGCCTTTCGGAGTCCGCGATGACGCTCCGGGACCTGTCCCGCGAGCTGAAGGCGAATCCGTCGCTCCTCTTCCGCGAGCGGCGTCCCGCGCCGCTGGACGAGACGCGCTAGTGGCGGCCGTGCTTTGGCGTCCTGTGCGCCGGCCGCTTCGCAACGCGCGACGGCGGGAGGCCGGTGAGGCTGCGGAACGTCGTCGCGAAGTGCTGCGTCGACGAGAAGCCCAGCGAGTCGGAGATCGCCTTGAGGGATGACGTGCCGCGCGCGAGCAGCTCCTGTGCGCGGCGGATGCGGCACGAGACGAGGTAGGCGTGCGGCGGCAGCCCCGTCGTGCGCTTGAACGTCTCGGAAAAGGACGAGAGCGAAAGCCCCAGCTCGTCTGCGAGCGCGGGCAGCCGGTAGTTCTCGCCGGGATGCTCGGCCATCCGCCGGGCGAGCAGCACGAAGCGCTCCGGCGCCTTGGGCGGCAGCATCCGCGCCGCCTCGACGACGGCGACCAGCAGGTCGAGCGCAGCCGCTTTCATTTTCGTGCGGCGCGCGGCGGCGATCGTCCTCTCGTCGTAGGCCGCAAACAGCGTCTCGAACGCCGTCCGCACGCGGGCGGTCGACTTGAACAGCCGCTTGGGCAGATGCGTCAGGGAGCGTCCGAGCCATTCGCTTTCGCGGGCCGTGAGGCCGAGGACGCACCGCCCGGCCTTGGGCGGACGGAACAGGATGCGGTAAAGCAGAAGCCCCTTCGGATTGTGCCGCATGCGGTGCGGCTGCGCGGGCGTCGAGACGAAGATGCTGCCGGGCAGAAACGGATAGGTTCGCTCCGCCGTCTCGAAGGCGAGGTTGCCGCGCACGCAGAGGTTGATCTCCACGCCTTCGGGGTGGACGTGGAAGTCCGTCCCCGGATGGATCATGTGGAAGTCGCTCAGGCCCAGCACGGGGATGCAGGCGAGGCCGTCCTTGCGCAGGTCGAGGACGCGCCGTCCGGGACGGTCCTGGTAGGCGATGGCGTCGGGAATCATGGTGAGGGACAGTATACCATAACCTCCGGCGCATTTGTTCAGGAATCTTTTTTGGAGATTTCTGTTCGATGTGCGGACGGCGATATGCTATAACCCGAGTTTGCCAGTTGGCTGACTGACTAATCTTCAAAATGTTGCGTACCCTATTGACTGAAGTGAACCTTC
>CAKURH010000140.1 GCA_934675625.1 uncultured Kiritimatiellota bacterium | reverse complement strand
TTTCCGCAGAGCCGTCCGGCGAGCGGATCGGACACGAGTGCCAGCGCGAGACAGAGTGAAGCCATCATCGTTCGTTCTTCCCTTCCTTGAGAGGTGTTTCGACGCCCTTCCACACGAAGACGCCCGTGAGGCCCGGCGGCAGGGTGATCGTGCCGGAGGCGTTGCCGTCCTTAAATGTCAGGTCCACGGAAATGCCGCCCTTCGGGGAGGGCATCGTCGCGCGAATGAACTTCAGGGGCCCTGGCTGCGGCACGATGCGCACGCGCGCGAAGCCGTCCGCGTCCGGCCGGATGCCCGCGATGCCCGTCTGGAGATGGTAGAGCGGATGCGCGCCCCAGGCGTGGCAGTCGCTGCGGCCGCGCAGGCCCGGAGCCTCCGGCGGCGTCCTGAGGCCGTCCCGCACGAAACCGCGCCAGAGGTCAAGCCGCGTGAGGAAGAGGTCCGGGCGGTTGAACTTGAAGTACGTCTCGAAGAGGTAGTGCGAGAAGTAGACCGTCACCGGCGCGAGGTCCTTCGCCCGGACAAGTCCGTCGAACGCGCGCGCCGCCCGGTCGGCGGGCAGGGCGTCCGCAAGGAGCGCAAGGCACTGCGCATGCTCCGAAAAGCGGTCCTTCGTGCGCGTGTCGGCGACAAGGCCGCGCACGTCGTCCCAGAACGCCGCGACGACGGCCCGCGCGACGGCTTCCGCCTTCGTCTGCCAGTAGGCGCCCATCGCGGTGTCGCCGCACGCGCGCTCGGCGCGCGCCGCCTGGCGGAGGGCGTAGACGTAGAGGAGGTTGTTGACCGCCGAGCAGCCACGCCGCCCGTCCGGCGCGATGCCCAGCCACCCCCACGGTTCGCTCCAGTCCACGAAGCTCCAGCCAGGCAGATTTTCGAGAAGGCCGTCCGCGTTGCGGTACGTGTCGATCTGCGAGAGCGTCTGGCGGAGGCCGGGGATGCGCTGGCGGAGGAATGCGTTCGAACCATGCCAGAGCGCGTAGTCGCCGAGCATGGACGCCCAGCAAAGCGAGAACGTCGTCGAATCCTGCTCGTTAATGGACGGGAAGTTCATGCGGATCATCCCGTTTCCGCGACGCGAGGCATCGAAGAGGCCAATCCCGTAGCGCAGGAGGCGGTCGTCACCTGAAAGCGTGTTGAGGACGAGCATTTCCACGCGCGTGTCGCCGGGGTACATCTGCTGCTCGAAGTAGGGGCAGTCCATGAACATCTCGTGAAGGCAGTTCTGCAGGCCGCGCACGGCAATCCGGCTGATGTCCTCAATGGAGGGGTCGTCGCACGCGAACGACGACCGCACCGCGAGGGGCGTTCGCGTCTCGACGAGCCCGAGCCGCGTGAGCGCGAGCGGCGCGTCGGCCGTCCGAACCGCGATCTCGACCCAGCGGCCGCACTTCCACCACGGCGTCGTGAACGACGCGGACGCGCGGCCGTCCGGCAGGAACGTGTCGTGCATCGCGCGCAGCATCCGCTTGCCGAGGAATTCGTCGCGGTTGCCCTTGTGGAGGTAGAGCTCGCCCAGCCGCCCCGTCTCGGCGAACGGCGCGTACAGCGCCTCGGCCCAGCGCCAGCGGACCTGCGCGCCCGCGCCGCCGGACGTGCCGAGGTCGGGGAAGGCGCAGTAGTAGTCACCGAGATCCCAGAGGAAGCGGACGGACGTCCGGGCGGGGATCTCGACCCGTTCGCCGGCCTTGAGGAGGCGGTCGAACCGCACCGTCCACACGCTTGCCGTGTCCGCCGCCGTGTAGACGGCGTTCGTCTCGTCGAAGAGCGGCTGTGCGGCCCGCACCGCGCCCGGCGCGCAGGGCCGCTCCAGCTCGTCCAGTCGCTCGGTCGGGAAGAGCGCCCAGCCCCGGCAGGGATTGCCGTAGTCGCTCGCCCGGACAGGTTCGCGCACGACAGTCGTCGGCTGCCACGCGAGGTCGTGCCAGTCGAGGAAGCTGGTTCCGCGCACGATGTTCTCGCGGCCCGTCATCGTGTCCGGATCGGTCACGCCGCCGTAGGACTGGCACGGCACGCGCGCCGCCCGCCACGCCGCCTTGCCCGTCGTCAGCCGCGCGTCGTAGGAGCCTCCGGCCTTGAGGACGAAGCCGCCGCGTCCGCTCGTCAGGATCGAGGGCGGGCCGTTCCGCCCGAGGTGGAAGACGACCGCCTCCAGCGTGTGCGCGCCGGGCGCCAGCCCCTCGACGGAATAGCTCTGGTAGTACCAGCGGTCGAGGAATCCCTTGTGCGGCCCGCGCGAGACGACGCGCCCGTCCAGCAGGAGGACATAGCGCGGATCGGCCGAGATGTCGAAGACAAGCGGCGTACCGTCCGCCGTGAAATCCCGCCGGAAACGGATGATCGGGAAGGCGTTTCCGTCCTCGAAACCGGCCCCCTTCGTCCAGATCCAGGCGGCTTCGTCAATCGCCTGGAGCGGACGCAGGTTCACGTCGCCGCGTGTGACGCGCTCCTCGCGGAAAATCTGCCGGGTCTCGAATGCCTCGGCCGATAGAACAGCAAAACACGCCGCAAGGACATGTGCCGCCGTTGTCATCACCTTTTCAATCCTACCTCTTGAGCGAATCATATATCCTCTCATGTGCCGTACGCAAGATGGCGGGGTCGAACTTCAGGACCTTGCGGTCGTAGGTCATGAGGCCGTTGACCTCGGCCTCCACGTCCGTCGTCTGCGTGTAGACCGCGCCGCCGAGCCCCTGCGCCGCCAACTCGGCGATGCGGCCCATCAGCGCGACATACCGCGCCTCGACCGCCTTCGTCCCGTTCGCCGCCGCGTCGGCGCCGCCCGTCGCGCCATAGCCCCACGCCTTCTCCGTCCAGAGATGCCCGTCCACGCGGCAACCGAGGCCGCCGAACTCGCCGAGGAAGCTGACGCGGCGGGCGTTCAGCGGCGCCATGCCGGGCACGCGGTTGTAGTCGTGCCGGTCGATGACGTCCGCCGCCTCGCAGACGCCCGGCGGCAGGTGCCGCGTCCACGCACGGCGCTCCGCCTGGTGGCCCCAGTCGCCGCCCTCGAAGTCCACCCAGCCGCTCGGACCGTTCACGAGCCGCGTCGGATCGTGCCGCTTCGTCCAGTCGAGCGTCGCGTGCGTGAGGAACGCCCCCGGCTGGCTCCAGCCCTCGTTGTAGGGCACCCACATCACGATCGAGGGGAACGTCTGCAGGGCGTCCGTCATCTCCTTCAGCTCGCGCCGCTGAAGCCCGTAGCCGGCCACCGTCCTCGCCTTGAACGGCGAACGCTCGTCGCCGTTCGCGCTCGGCAGGTCCTGCACGACCATCAGCCCCATCTTGTCGCAGAGGTAGTAGTAGCGCGCCGGCTCGACCTTGATGTGCTTGCGCATCATGTTGAAGCCGAGGTCCTTCAGCGTCTGGATGTCGAAGGCCATCGCCTCCTCCGACGGCGGCGTGAGGAGGCCGTCCGGCCACCAGCCCTGGTCGAGCGTGCCCATCAGGAAGACCGGCTCGCCGTTGAGGAAGAAGCGCAGGACGCCCTTCGCGTCGCGGCGCGTCTCGATCTTGCGCATCCCGAAGTAGCCCCGCACCGTGTCCGCGCCGCACGCGGCCGTGAAGTCGTAGAGGTTCGGCGCGTCCGGCGACCACAGGCGGACGGGCGAGGGCAGCGCGACCGTCACCTCGCCGTTCGCCGTCGTCACCTTCACCCCGGCGACCTCCACCGTCACCTCCGGCTTCGCGAAGCGCGGGCTGCGGACATCGAAGCGCAGCGTGACCGTGCCCTTGTCGATGTCCGTCGTGACCGCATAGCCCGCCACATGCGTCTCCGGCACGTTCTCCATCCACACCGTCTGCCAGATCCCCGACACGCGCGTGTAGAAGCACCCCTTCGGCTCGAAGCTCTGCTTGCCGCGCGCGTTCACGAAATCCTCCGTCGGGTCCCACGTGCAGACCGTCAGCTCGTTCTCCCCGTCCGCGACGTAGTCCGTGACATCGAGCGTGAACGGCAGATTTCCGCCCTCGTGCGGCACGTCCGTCACCTCGCGGTGTCCGACGAAGACCTGCGCGCGGAAGTCGACCGCGCCGAAGTGCAGGAGGACGCGCTCGCCGGGACACTTCCGGCAGGCGATCGTGCGCGTGTACCAGAGGAACTCGTCGGGCTTCAAGAGCCGCCCGACGCCGGAGAGCGCGGACTCTATCGCGAACGGCACGCGGATCCTGCCGTCCCAGGCCGTCGGACGCCCCGGCGTGTTCGTGACGCTCGTCACGGCGTAGTCCCAGTCGCCGTTCAGGCACGTCCAGCCATCGCGCACAAGCTGGGGACGCGGATAGTCGCGCCAGGCGTTTGCGCTCGTCACCTTCTCGCCCCACGGCGTCGTCAGCGGCACTGCCAACACAGCACTCGCCGTGAAGATCATTCCGCACACGATTCTCATTTTCATTTTATTTTCTTTCCCCGGTTATCACTTCCCTTCGCAGACGAACGTGCCGTACTTCGTCGGGTCGGGCGTGCCGGTGATGCCGCCGAAGAGGTCGTACGTCTTCCGCTTCCCATCCGTCAAGTCGCTCACCGAGACGGCGATGCCGAACTTCGTGCCGGGCGGCGGCGGGCCGTCCATCCCCAGGCGCGGCCACGTGAGCCAGATCATGTAGCGCGTCTTGTCCGCGCCCACGCGCGTGACGCCGTTGAAGACGACGACCGGCGCGTTCGGACGGATGTCGAAGTCCCAGGCGTTGCGCCGCCAGGCCTCCCGCTTGCCGTCGTCCCGCACGGCGACCGTGTACTCGAACGCGCGGTGTCCCTTGAAGCTCGTCATGTGCGCGTTCGGCTGCCAGTCCAGCCCCCGGTCGACATCGACCGCGACCGTGACCGAATCGCCCTCCATAAGCCGCTCCTGCGCATACGGCTGCTCGTGCTTCGGGTCATCCACCTCGACGTTGAAGATCAGCCCTTCGGACGAATAGGCGATGCGCACGCGCGGAAGACGGTTCGTCGCGCCCGTCCAGCAGCGGTCGGGAAGGACGGGCGTCTGGAGGTTGTCGCGGCACTTCCAGCCCGTGCCAGTAAGTCCCAGCGGATATTCGTCCGGCGCGACGACGACCGGCTTCGCCTCGTCCACCGGCGGCGCGACCCACGCGGGCCCCGAGAACGTCTCGTCGCCGAAGAGGTAGACAGGCGATTCGGAGACGCGCAGCGTCGTGCCACCCAGCGCGACCGGCGTGCCCAGGAAGCTCTCCGCCCGCACGGTGCGCACCGGCAGCGGAATCTCCCGAACGCCCGTGCGCGTCCAGACGAGCGTGACGGCCGAGCCGTCCGCGCGGCGTCCCGTCGCGAGCCACGTCTCCGGGCCGATCATCTGCGC
>CAKURH010000139.1 GCA_934675625.1 uncultured Kiritimatiellota bacterium | reverse complement strand
GATTGTCTTTCTTCTTCTTCGATCCCCATGGCCTTCCTCTCTTCTTTGCTGACCCGTTAGATATTACCATTTCCAACGTCGACCGTATTGACAGTCAGCACAACATTTTGATATTATACCAAACAACGGAAGGATGATCAGGTGGATCGGTTTGATCGAAAGATGTGGGAGAGCCCCGCGAAGAGGTTCAAGGCGCTCGGGCATCCGGTGCGCATGTGGATTGCTGCGCAGCTGATGGACGGCGAGAAGTGCGTTCACGAGTTCGTCGATCGCGTCGATCTCGATTTTTCAACTGTCTCCCAGCATCTTTCGGGACTCAAGGCCGCCGGTGTGGTCGAGACCGACAAGCGCGGCAAGGAAGTCTTCTACCGGCTGAAATGCAGCTGCGTACGCAGCTTCCTCAGGTGCGTCGAGGCGAAAAGAAGATCCGGCACGTGCTGACAGGTTGTTTTTCTGCTGAACATTTTCACATTTGGAAAATCGAGAAAACGAAAGGAAAGGAAAAGAAGAATGAAGATTGCGGTCTGCGTGGAGAAGGGCGAGGTGTTTCAGCATTTCGGTCATACGCCGGAGTTCCTTGTCTGTGACGTGAAAGATGGGCGGATTGTTTCGGAAGCGGTTGTTCCGTGTGGCGAATCGGGTCATGGTGCGCTTGTCGATCTGCTGTCCAAGGAGAAGGTCGAGGTGCTTCTGTGCGGCGGAATCGGTGGCGGCGCACTGTCGGCTCTCGCCGAGGCGGGAATCAAGGTCGTCGGAGGCGCGCAAGGAGGGGCGGTTCGCACGGTGATGGCGTATCTTGCGGGAACGCTTGAGACGGAAGCGAATTTTCGGTGCAACCATCACCATGATGAGGGGCATGCCTGTTCCAGCGGCGAGCATCGATGCGGTGGACATTGCGGCAGGTGATTTCCGGGTCCGGAACGCAGGAAGGCAAGGCATGAAATACGTCATCATCGGCGGCGTGGCCGCAGGGGCAAGCGCCGCAGCGCGGCTGCGGAGGCTCGACGAGCGGGCGGAGATCGTCCTTCTCGAAAAGGGAAGCGACATCTCCTATGCCAACTGCGGGCTCCCGTACCATGTCGGCGGCGTGATCGCCGCCCGCGCGCGGCTCTCAGTGATGCCGCCCGCCAAGTTCGCCTCCTGGTTCAACGTCGACGTCCGAACAAACTGCGAGGCGACCGCGATCGACCGCGCGAAGAAGGAAGTCGAGATCCGCACGGCGGACGGGGCCTCGCGCCTCGCCTACGACAAGCTGCTGATCGCGACCGGCGCGACGCCCGTCGGCGACGCCTACACGGACGCGACGCATCCGCACGTGGCGCACCTCTGGACGCTCGCCGACATGGACCGCGTCATGGCGAAGCTCGGGGCGGCGAAGCGCGTCCTCGTGGTCGGGGCGGGGTTCGTCGGCCTCGAACTCGCCGAGAACCTGCGTCATCGCGGTCTCGCCGTCACCGTCGTCCAGCGCGGCGGACACGTCCTGCCGACGATGGACGCCGAGATGGCCGAGCCGTTGGCGGACGAGCTCCGCGGCGCGGGGATCGACCTCCGGTTCGGACGCGTCGTCTCCGATTTCGTGGAGAAGCCGGACGGCGTGGAGGCGGTGCTGGACGATGGCACATGCCTCGCCGTCGACCTCGCCGTGGTCTCGACCGGGGTCCGTCCGCGCGCCGAACTCGCCAAGTCCGCCGGGCTCGAGATCGGTCCGCGCGGGCACATCGTCGTCGACGAAGGACTCCGCACGAGCGATCCGGACATCTACGCTGCGGGCGACGTGATCGAGGTGCGCGATCCCGTGTTCGGCGGCAAGACGGCGATCGCGCTGGCGGGACCGGCCAACAAGCAGGGCCGCATCGCCGCGGACAACATGGCCGGAGGCGCGAGCGTCTACCGGGGTACCTTCGGGGCGAACGTCGTCAAGGTCGGCGAACTGACTGCGGCAGGCGTCGGCTGGACCGAGGCACGGCTCAAGGCCGAGAATCGCGACTACCGGAAGATCTACATCCATCCGTCGTCCGGCGCGGGCTACTATCCCGGCGCGGCGCGGCTCAACATGAAGCTCCTCTTCGGCGCGGACGGCACGATCTACGGGGCGCAGATCGTCGGCGCGAAAGGCGTCGACAAGCGGATCGACACGATCGCCGAGGCGATGCGCGTGAAGCTCAAGGCCCCGCAGCTCGGCGAACTCGAACTCGCCTACGCGCCGCCGTACAGCTCGGCGAAGGATCCGGTGAACTTCCTCGGCTTCGTCGCGGAGAACGTCCTCACCGGCAAGAGCGACGTCGTCGCGCCGGACACGATCCCGGCGGACGCGCAGGTCATCGACGTGCGCGAACCGTCCGAACACGAGATGGGGGCGGTTCCCGGCGCGATCAACATCCCGCTCGGGAGCCTGCGGGCGAGGCTGGACGAACTCGACCGGGCGAAGACCTACGTGACGTGCTGCGCGGTGGGGCTGCGCGGCTACCTCGCCGAGCGCATCCTCAAGCAGAACGGCTTCAAGGCGTACAACCTCTCCGGCGGCTGGGCGACCTGGCGGCTGTTCCGTCAACCTTCTTCGACCCTCGATCTCCGCCAGCTCCCGTGCCCGGGCCCGGTCGTGCAGCTCAAGGCGGCATTTTCCAAGGCGGCGGACGGCGCGGCGTTCAAGGTGCTGGCCGACGCGGCGTTCGAGGGCGATCTCAGGCGCTGGTGCGCGGCGAACGGCTGCACGGCGTCCGGACTCGCGAAGCACGGCGGCGAGCTGGAGGCGATGCTGGTCAAGGGCGGTCCTCAGCCTTCAACCTCGACCTCCAGCCGCCCGGCGGAGCATTCTGCCGCGATCGTCCTCTTCAGTAACGACCTCGACAAGGCGCTGGCGGCGATGATCCTCGCGAACGGGCTCGCGGCGTCCGGGGCGAAGGTCGGGATCTTCTTCACGTTCTGGGGGCTCTCGGTGCTGCGGAAGAATCCCGCACCGGCCCTGCGGCGGAGCCTCGTTTCGCGGATGTTCGGCTGGATGCTGCCCAAGGGGGCGGAGAAGCTGGCGCTCTCGAAGATGAACATGCTCGGCCTCGGCACGGCGATGATGAAGGACGTCATGCGCAAGCAGAACATCATGACGCTTCCGTCGCTCATCAAGTCCGCGAAGGCGGCGGGCGTGAGTTTCATCGCCTGCGACATGGCGATGGGGGTGATGGGGCTCACGCGCGAGGACCTGATCGACGAGGTGGACGAGGTCGCGGGCGTTGCCGCCTTTGCGGAACTCGCGAAGAGGAGTGCCAATACGCTGTTTATCTGAACTTGGCAACGGCAAATCAAACGGGCCCTACTGCAAGAAGCACCGCATGTTCGGCCCCTGGTTCGGGGGCTGCATGCGCGTATTTGACTTTACGATTAGCGGGCCGCCGCGTCCGGAACTAAACTTGGATTCCAGAACTAAATCCTAACTTTGGGTGTTGAGCCGTTAGGGCCGTCCTCAGGTATTGACTGGTGTGGGTCGTTTGGCTCTGTTCTTGTCGTAAGGGTGGTAACGACCAATCTGCCAAGTTGCGAAAACTTCGGGATTTCCCACATTCCCGATTTTGGGTGGCACGGATTTTGGCAAAATTCTCTCGCGTCCCGGGTCGGAGTCGATTTTTCGGATTTCCGCCGACGTCGGGTTGCTCTCGGCTCTCGAAAGGGAGCCTCTTTTACTTGCTGGCTTCGGGCTTCTGCGAGGTTATGCCGTTCTTCTTCAGGATGGCCTTGTCAGCCGCCCGCTGGTACTTCTGCCCGAGAAGGAAGGGGTGAAGCGTGACCTGGTTGGACTGGACGCGGACGATGCCGAGCGCATCGAGAAACGCCTTGCCTTCCGCGCCATGCTTTTCGACGAAGACATCATAGGGTGTCCTGCCGCCGAGGGACTCGCGGGGATAGCTGTTGAGGTGAGAGAGTGCGAGGTTGATCTGCCCCTGCGCAAGCGGATCAAAGCTCGTCCCCTTCTGGAGGATGCGCCTGAGCTCGTTGTGGAAGCGCTCGACGTGCGGCTCCTGCGACGAGCAGTACGGGTCGCAGAACCACACCCTGATGCCGCGTGGAAGGAGCTTCGTCGGGTTGCGTTCGGGGTCCGGGCGGTATTTCTCGATCATCTCCGGCTCGGAGAACTCCGGGCCGTTGTCGGTCAGGATTGCGCGGAAGAGCCTCACGAAGAGGGCTGCTCCCGCAACGCGCCAGAGCATGTTGAAGATCCTGGTGCAGGTCTGCGCGGTCCTCTCGTCGCGAAGGAAGGCGAGAGCGAGACCCGTATCGGGGAACACCATCGTGAAGAGGACCTTCCCGCTGGTCGAGCCTATGACCGTGTCGAGCTCGCACGGGACGACGCCCTCGTGTTGCCCGAGCCACTCCCGCATCTCGCGGATGGTGCGTCCGACGCGGCACTTGGCGGTCGTCTTGGGCTCGGGCTTCTTGCGCGGCTTCCTGCGCGTTCCCGCGAAAGGAAGGTCGCTGCCCCTGGCGGTGAAGAGCCCGTCTCCGATCCATCCGTACACGGCACTCCGCCTGTATCCCTTGAAGATGTCGGCGTTCGCCCGGATGATGGCGCTCACGGACTGTCCCCTCTTGAGGCCGGGGGAGATGACCTTGTCCATCTCCCTGACCTGCTCCTCGTCGGGATGAATCCCGGTGCGGGACGAGTGAAGCGTTCCTTCGTAGTTCGCCTGAGCCGACTCGGGGATGTAGTACTTCTTGCGGAGAGGGCAGTTGTGCTCCTTCTCGCACCCGTTGCAGACGGACGGGGGCCTGGCGAGGCGGTGGCAGACCTCCTCGCGGAAGCCGGCGCAGGTCTCGAAGCACTTGGGCTGGTTCTTGCGAAGTCCCTTGCCTGTCGCGGTGTAGGACTCGAGCCTGCAACCCTCGTAGTGCGCGCAGAGACGGTTCGGGCATCCGTGGCGCTTGTCGCTGTCCACCCTGCGGTTGAGCAGCTCGTTGGCGATGGTCTGGGCGCTCCAGCCCAAGTCTTCGGAGATCCTCCTCATCGTCCACCCGAGACTCGCGAGGAACCCGAGTCGCTGCCTGTTTTCCAGTTGCATGTGCTGCATTGTCGTTTGCCTTTCTTTTCGTTTGACCGTCGTCGGGCTGCGGACACCCGCCCGCGGCCTTTCGTCGGGATGGGTATAGTATGCCGAATTTCTCGGCAGTCCGAAAGTAAACTTGGCTCCCTCCCCGGGGAGGGAGCGTGGTGCGCCAAGCGAAGCTCGGCAGAACTAACAGAATGAAAGGAATCTGTACGGCAAAGAAAACGACATGCCGACAGGAAGGTTGGCTGCGCGGAGGGCGACCGACGCGCAGAAGCCCAACT
>CAKURH010000138.1 GCA_934675625.1 uncultured Kiritimatiellota bacterium | reverse complement strand
CAAGGTGAACCACCATGTGCTGAAGCGCATGGCGCGATTCCTCAACAGGAAGAGCCAGCGGCGCTGCCGACTGAAGTACGCGGACACCTACTACGGCGAGATGAAGCACTACGGCCTCTACCGCCTCGCATGGGCGGACGTGAGGAGGGCGCGGATTTGACAGGAAAAAAATGCGTATAATATGCGCTTGACAATCAAAGAAAGGGAAGAATCCATGGCAACTGGAAAAGCTTTCGATGGAAAGCCGTATGCGGGAAATCCGCACGTACGGTTTGACGAGGGGGAAGTCGCACCGGCGGCAACGCCGAGGCGTGGGTCTCTACTCTACAGGTTTCGTAAGTTGGTGAATTTCGCGCATTGTGCGCGAAACAAGGATTTGCTATACTACCCGCATCTGCCTATTGGATGGCAGTGTAAAAGGATATGAAACGATTCTGAAGGGAGACTCATGTTTAAGCGTATGACTTTGCTTTTGACAATGGCGGCATCGTCGCTGGCGGCAACGGGCGACGTGCCTTGGACTTTTCGCATTGAGAATCATCCCGCTGACGTCAGGGCGTCTGCCGAGCTTGCGCTTTCGGCGGCGGATTCCACTTTTGATGCGGTGGAATCGACCGCTGGCGTGTCAGCCGACGTGAACCTTGATTCGATCGCGTTCCTGTGGTATGTCACGCCTGGCATCAACTTGGATGCGGATCGGCGTGCGGGCACAGTCCTGATCGTTCGGTAAGCTTGACGTCGTTTAGTTTACAATCCTAACAGGGAGGTACTATGAATAAGTCGATTATGTTGCTTGTAGGCGGGGCTCTTTGGGCGGTCGCCTGTTCGGCCGCACCGGCGGTTGATCCTTCGAGTGTCACGATGGAGCAGAAGTCAAGCGGTCGCGTCTGCATTACCTACACGTTGCAGGACGAGGCGGCCGTCGTTACGTGCGACATCCGCACGAACGGCGTGTCGATCGGCGCGGGGAACCTGACTTACATGACGGGCGACGTCAACCGCCGCGTTGAACCTGGGACGCGGACGATCAAATGGCGTCCCGGCAAGGCCTGGCCCGGCCATAAAATTACCGATGGCAGCGTGACGGCGAAGGTGACTGCCTGGGCGATGAATGCGACGCCCGACTACCTCGTCGTCGATCTTGTAACGGGCGAGATGCGTTATTATGTCGATGCGTCCGTCATTCCAGACGGCATTGGTGCCGACGTCAACAAGACCGAACGCATGGTTCTGCGCAAGTGTGCGGCAGCCGGCGTTGAATGGCGCCTGGGCGGACGCGAAAACGAATTCTGGACGACGTGGGGCGCTTGGAATTGGGACGAGGAATATCCTCGGCTCGTCACGCTGACGAACGACTTCTATATCGGCATCTATCCGGTGACGCAAAAGCAGTATTACAATGTTGTTGGCGAGAATCCCTCGGCTTATGCCGAAGCCGATCGGGATGTCCATCCTGTCGAACAGGTCAGTTGGGACACCCTGCGCGGCAATAAGGTCTGGCCGGCGGACGGTCATGAGGTCGGTGATCTCGGATTCTTCGCGCTCCTGCGCCAGCGGACGGGGCGCGGCGAATTTGATCTTCCGCTTGAGGCCCAGTGGGAGTTTGCCGCGCGTGCGGGCAATCCTGAAGAACTTTACAGTGGCTGTCGTTTGGGGACTTGGGACGTATCTGAGAATCTTAAGCTTCTGGGGCCCCACAGGGTGGGGCAGTCGGCGGCAGTGGGCAGTTATCAGCCGAACGCCTGGGGAATCTACGACTTGCTGGCGCACGTGAATCAGTATTGCTTGGACTATTATGTCGCCGATACGCGCTCGTATGATATGAATGTCGGGCCTTTGGCAACGGATGAGGGGGTTAAAGTGGAGAGCCGTGTGGTTCGTGGCGGCAGTTTCAATCATGATGCCTACCAGTGCCGCATCTGCTCGCGAGCGGGCGATGGGATTTGGGGCTTCAAGTCGATCGGCTTCCGTGTGGCGTGTTCCGTCGATTCGCTTCGATAGGTGGCGGGAAAGGGGCGGTCATGTTGAATCGTTTGATGCTTTGCGGATGGGGCGTAGGCGCTGCCACGCTGGCTTGGGGTGCGCCGACCGTGTCCATCACCTCCGTCTCGCAGGATGCCGCGAGTCGCGCAGTGAAAATTGCCTACGCGCTGGCGGGCGGTCCGGCGATCATTACCTGTGATGTCTGCACGAACGGCGTCTCCGTGGGCGGTGCCGCGCTGCAACATTTCTCGGGCGACGTGAACCGCAAGCTTGCGGACGGTGCGCACGCGGCCGTATGGTATGCGCCGAAGGATCTCTCGTCCGTGATGCTGTCGGCGTCGTCCGTCAGCGTGCGGCTGAGGGCGTGGGCGCCGAATACGCCGCCGGATTACATGGTGGTCGATCTGGTGAGCGGTGCGGTACGTTATTACCCGTCGGCCGAGGCTCTGCCGGACGGCCCGGTGACGAATGACATCTACAAGACGGAGCGGATGGCGTTTCGCCGGATTCCGTCCAAGAACGTCGAGTTCAGGATGGGGACGAACGAGAGCGAGAACTGGGACTTGAAAAACGAGGCCGCGCGGCTCGTCACGCTGACGAACGACTACTACCTCGCAGTTTATCCGCTCACGCAGCGCCAGTACTACAATGTGATGGGGGCTATGCCCGACTGCAATTACACCGCAGACGATCGGGGCGTTCATCCTGTCGAGCAGTTTAACGCGCACGTAAATCGTGGCGAGGTGCATTGGAATGAGAACGGGACCGTCAATCATTCGGTCGGATCGTCCGGCTTCCTTTCTGCGCTTCGCACACGTGTCGGCGGTGGCGCGTTTGACTATCCGCTGGAGGCGCTCTGGGAGTTCGCCTGTCGCGCCGGTTGCGGCAACAACCTCTATGAGAATGATTTCGGCTATGCCGATCTCGAGCAGTGGGAGAATTCTGAGCGGTTGAAAAGGCTCGGTGCGCACCGAACGGGGCAGACGATGCCGGTGGGGCTTTACCCGCCGAATCGGTGGGGGCTCTACGACATGCTGGGCAATGTGGAGGAGTTCTGCCTTGACGAGTACGCCAAGGATCTTACCGGCGTCGATGCGAATGCTGGCCCGGTCGGCAGCTCGGGGCACCTGGTGACACGCGGCGGTGCCTACAGTGATGAAGCGGTTAAGTGTCGAACGGCGGCGCGCGTTGCTCAGTCGGCGTCTGGCTGGCTTCATATCGGCGTTCGGATTGCCTGCAGTTGCGATGCTTTGCCATAAAGGTCTTATGATGAATCGGGCACACATACTTGCCGCCGTCATCGGATGCTTCAGTCTGATGACGACTTTTGCCGCAGAGGGCTTCTACCGCGTCGAGCGACAGGAAGGGCGGTGGCGGATGATCAGGCCGGACGGACGGGCGGAAACCGTCTTTGGAGTGAGCCACGTCGATTATGCGCCGGGGAATGTCGCGCGCCTCAAAAGTTGGGGCTTCACGAATCTCGGCGGCGACCGGCGGCTTTATCATCAGGGACTTTCCCATACCGAGTTCCTCGGGTTTGACGGCGTTTGCTATCAGTCCGATGCGGACCGCTTCATTCGCAAAGCGACGGGCGGTCCGATGACGGCCATGCCGAACATGTTTCATCCGGCTTTCGCGGCGTTCTGTGACGATCTCGCGGCCAAGCGGTGCGCGCCGTGTCGCGATGACCGGGACCTGCTCGGCTATTTTCTCGACAATGAACTTGCGTGGTGGGGAACGGGTGCTCTGGACGAAGGCCTTTTCGACTACGTGCGAACCCTCCCCGAGACGCATTCCGCCCGTAAGGCGCTGGAGACATTCGTTGGCGGTCGCACGGCGACGCATGCCGTCAAGCTGGGCTTTCTCGCGCTGGCCGCCGAGCGGTATTTTGCGATTACGACGCAGGCGGTGCGGCGGCACGATCCCAACCACCTGATCCTGGGCTGTCGTTTCGCGGGCATGGAAGGGGCGCACGAGACGGTGTGGCGCGTGGCTGCGAAGTATTGCGACGTCGTCTCGTTTAACATCTATCCGTTCGCCGATCTGGAGCGGCAGAGCGTCTGTTGCGGTCTCGGCGAGCGGACGATGACGGAAGTCTTCGATTACTACGGCCGGCTCACGGGGAAACCCCTGTTCATTTCGGAGTGGAGTTTTCCCGCCATGGACACGGGGCGTTTGTGCCGGTGGGGCGCGGGACAGCGCCTGCCGACGCAGACCGAACGGGTGGCGGCGGTCGAGCTGTTCGTGAAGACGATGCTGGCCTCGCCCTGGGTCGTGGGGTCTGACTTCTACAAGTGGAAGGATCAGCCCGCCGACGGCGGAAAGGCGGCGAATCCGGAAGACTGCAACTACGGCGTCGTGCGCGAATCGGGGGAGCCCTACGCGGCGTTGTGCGCGACGTTCGCGAATCTGCATGCGCGGGCGGACGAGCTGATGAACGAGAAGGCGCCCGAACGGCGGGTCGCGTTTGTGCGGAAAGGAAAGGCGTGGACGCTGACGAATGCGGCGGGGGTGCGACTGGAGGGGCGAATCGGCGGACAGGTGATCGAGTCGGTGTCCTGCAACGGCTATCGGTACGGTCAGTTCGACGGTATGCTGGAGATCTACCACGAGCACACGTGGCTTGAGACGCGCGAGACGACGAAGGTGTCGTTCGCGCGAAAGGGCGATGCGGGCGTGCTGACCGTTCGCGCGTTGACGAATGAGTCGCAGGGACGTCGGTGCGAGGTGACCTTTCGCTTCACCCTGCGACCGACCGCGCGCGAGATCGAGGTCGAGGGGATGTCCGTACGCAACGTCTCGGACCGGCGCATCCGATTCGTGTCGCTTTACATGGCGCCGCGTTCGCCCGGTCGTCCGCAAGAGGCCGAGAACGAGGTCCTGACGCGCGATCATACGCCAAGGGCCGCCTACTGGAGGTTCCCGGACGGGCATCGCTGGGGACTCCGTTCGGACGACCCCGCGCTCGCCGGCATCGCCTTTACGCTGGACGCCAATGGCTGGCCGCATCCGGACGCGCGTTTCGTCGTCCGCACGCCGACCTATCTGGTGCCGGACGAGGACTATGCGCCGCCGTCGCCTTGGCGCGGTACGCTCGTGCTTGGCGATGAAGCGCCCGTGGCGACGCTTCCCGACACGCATGCGCTCCTCTCGACGTATGTGAAGCGGTTCAATGCGAAGGATGACGAGCTCTATGCGAACGCCATCTCGAACGCGACGGCGGCGAACTTCTTGTTGGCGAATATTCCGCGCTTCGCCTGCCCGTGCGACCGAGAAGCGACCGAGAAGCGACCGAGAAGTGTCAGACCCGAATGCCGCTAACTTAAGGCTCATTTGACCTCCTCGGACGCGTATTCTCCGCGCGGTTTTGTCA
>CAKURH010000137.1 GCA_934675625.1 uncultured Kiritimatiellota bacterium | reverse complement strand
CCAGAGAGATATCTTGAACGAGGCACGCGCTATTTTGTCGCCGCACGTCCCCGTTTTTCGAACAGGGCGGCGAGGAGCGGGCGGGCGATGGCACGGATTTTCGACAACGCGGATGAGAAGTTTGAGGAAGGGCTGCACGCGATCCTGACGAATGCCGGGGTCGAGCGGGCTGACTTCTGCACGGGATACTTCAATCTGCGCGGCTGGAAGAAGGTCGCGGCGGATGTGGAAGACCTCCCCGGCGGTGAGGTCTTCGAGATGGACGGGAAGGGCGGCGAATCGTCCGTTCGCCGCATCTGCCGGCTCCTTGTCGGCATGCATCGTCCGCCGACGGAGATCATCCGCGAGATGTACGGGCTTGACCGTTCGCCCGTCGATTCCGAACGTGTCCGAAAATGGCGGCGGCAGGTCGCGAACGACTTCCGCCGCCAGCTGACGCTTGGCGTTCCGACGGCGGCGGACGAGCAGACCTTGCGGACGCTCCGGCGGCAGTTGGGCGAGGGCAAGGTGTGCGTGAAGCTCCACCTGCGGCATCCGCTCCATGCGAAGCTCTATCTGGCCTACCGTCCGACGGACACCTCGAACCCGGTCATGTCCATCATGGGGTCGAGCAATCTCACGCTCGGCGGCCTTTCCCGAAACGGCGAGCTGGATGCGGAGTTCGGGGACTACCATGACAATCAGCGTTATGCCGCGTGGTTCGATGAACGCTGGAATGACCGATTCTCCATTGAGATCACCACCGACCTCATGGCCGCTTTGGATGCGTGTTGGGCGTCCGAGAACGGGCCGTCTCCCTACGAGGTCTACCTGAAGATCATGTATCACCTCAGCCGCGAGGCGCGGCAGGGCGTCTCGGAATACCATCTGCCCGCGCCGTTCGACACGGAACTTTTCGACTTCCAGAAGACGGCGGTGAAATTGGCGGTTCGGCATCTCGAGAAGCGCGGCGGCGCGATGATCGGCGACGTCGTGGGCCTCGGCAAGACGATCACGGCCTGTGCCGTCGCGAAGTTCTATGAGGAGACGCTGGGCGCTTCGACGCTCGTCATCTGTCCGCCGAACCTGACCGAAATGTGGAAAGAGTATGCGCGGCGGTATGACCTCAAGATGGGCGTAAAGTCAATTGCCGAGAGGTTCGACCCGCACCGCGAACGCTACTACCGGCTCGTCATCGTCGATGAAAGCCACAACTTGCGAAACGGCACGGGACAGCGGTATGCCGCGATCAAGGATTTGCTGGACTATCAGGACAACAAGGTGCTCCTCCTCACGGCGACGCCCTACAACAAGGATTTCACGGATCTCGCCAACCAGCTGCGGCTCTTCGTCGATGCCGACGAGGATCTTGGCATCCGTCCCGAGCGGCAGATCGAGGCGGAGGGCGGCGAGCAGGCCTTCGCCGTCAAGCACAGCGAAACGCCGCTCTCCTCGATCGGGGCCTTCGAGGCGAGCGTCCAGACGGACGACTGGCGCGACCTGATGAAGCTCTACCTCGTGCGCCGGACGCGCACCTTCATCCGGCGCAACTATGCCGCGCGGGATGCGGAATCCGGGCGCGTCTACCTTGAAATGCACGACGGGACGCGCAACTACTTCCCGGACCGCGTTCCAAGGACGCTCGTCTTCAAGACCGTCCCCGGCGACATGTTCGAGCGTCTCTATGGCGACGAGGTGGTCGAGGCGATGGGCGACCTTGCCCTGCCGCGCTACGGCTTGCTGAAGTACATCGACGAATGCGCCTGTGCGGATGCCACGGGAGAGGAGAAGGGCGTCCTGAAGAACCTTTCCCGTGCCGGACGGCGGATGATGGGCTTCTGCCGAAGCGGATTCTACAAGCGGATGGATTCGAGCGGACTTGCCTTCCTGATGACGCTCCACCGCCACGCCGTGCGCAACGCGGTCTATCTTTACGCGCTGAAGAACGGGCTCGATCTCCCGCTGGGCGCCGGAACGGAAATCGGCGACTGCTACGAGGAAGAGGAATCGTCGGAGCCTACGCCACTTGCGTTCTCCGTCGATCCGAAGGACTACGCAGAGTGGGGCAGGGCGGCCTATGCAAAGATTGTCGAGGAGAACCCTCCGGGGCGCAAGGCGTCGGTGAAATGGATCTCGCCGCGTTTCTTCAGGCGGTCGCTTGCCGGGACCCTCCAGAAGGACAACAGGATCATCCTCGGCATCTTGGCGAAGTGCCGCGTGTGGAATCCCCCCGAGGATGAGAAGCTGAATGCGCTGGCAGACCTCGTGACGCACCGGCACGGGAACGACAAGGTTCTCGTCTTTACGCAGTATTCCGATACGGCCCGCTACCTTGCGGCGCAACTTGCGAAACGCGGCGTCACGCACGTGGATCTGGTGGACGGCGGCACGAACGACGTGGTGGAGCGCGTGAAACGCTTTTCGCCGGTCTCGAACCATGTGCCGCTTCCCCTTCCGCCGGAGAGGCAGACGCGGGTGCTGGTCGCAACGGACGCGCTGTCAGAAGGCCAGAACCTGCAGGACGGGCACATTGTCGTCAACTACGACCTGCCATGGGCCATCATCCGCCTCATCCAGCGCGCGGGGCGCGTCGACCGCATCGGGCAGAGGGCCGAGAAGGTCTACTGCTATTCCTTCTTCCCGCAGGAAGGCATCGACAAGGCGATCAACCTCCGCAAGAAGCTCAACGACCGCATCAACGCGAATGCCGAGACGGTCGGTTCAGACGAGGTCTTCTTCGAGGGCAACATCCAGAACCTGAAGGACATCTTCAACGAGAAGGCGGGCATTCTCGACGAGGCGGACGACGGCGAGGTCGATCTCGCCTCGCAGGCCTATCAGGTGTGGGAGGCGGCGACGAAGGGCAGCCCGGCCCTCCGCGAACGCATACAGGGCCTGGCGGACGTCGTCTACGCGACGAAGCCGCGCGGGGATGAGCCGCAGGGCGTCATCACCTATGCCCGGACGCGGAACGACAGCGACGTGCTGACGTGGCTCGACGCGGCGGGGCGTGTCGTCTCGAAGTCCCCGACGCGCATCTTCAAGGCCCTTGCCTGTGAGGCGCAGACGCCGCGTCTCCCGCCGCTCCCGAACCACCACGAGCTGGTCGCGCAGGCGCTGCGCGATCTGCAGAACGCCCCGAACGCCGGCATGGGCGTATTGGGGACGCATGCCTCGACCAAGTACAGGGTCTTCGCGATCCTTTCCGCGCGTCTCAAGGAGAATCCGATGCCGCTTCTCGAACAGAACCTCAAGGCGGCCGTCGATCTCGTCTACGCCTATCCGATGAAGGAGGCGGCGAAGCACGAACTTGGGCGCATGCTCCAGAAGCGCGTGCCGGCGGAGGACATCATCCAGACCGTGCTGGAACTGCAGCGCAACGGCGACCTCTGCCTTGTGCCGGAGGATGACGGCGAATCGCCCACCTCCGCCCGCATCATCTGTTCAATGGGACTTTCCCGGGAGAAGTAGGACATGACACGAAACGAATTCCTCGGCTGTCTTCGGGCGGGCGACTTTACGCGCCTCTTCATCGAGTGCGGCTGGGACAATCCCACGACACGCCACCCGGTTCCGCTTGAGGCGAACGGGCAACCCTACGTCCTTTCGGAAGTGGCGCAGAAGAGGGGCTTCCGCGTGTATGTCTGCGTAGGCGAGACGATTCCCGATTCGGCGGTTCGCCGTGTGCTTGACGCAAAGCTCGGAAAGTTGAGCCACGACAATTTCGTCATCTACCGGGTGACGGGAGCGGGAGAGGATTTCCACCACCTGTGGTCGATTCCCGTGCGGAGCGTCGACCGCCGCCACCTCGTCACGGTCGAATACCAGACGGAAGATCAGGCGGCCTTTCTCCTGGAGAAGGTCAACGACATCTCCTTCGGGTTCGATGCGGATGAGGGCGTATCCATCGTGGACGTGGTGAATCGCGTGAACGCCGCGTTTCTGGTGAACGCCGACAAGGTGACGAAGGACTTCTATCGCGGTTTCCGTGTCCAGCACAAGGCGTTTGTGGCGGGCATCGAGAATCTGCCCGAAGAGGGCGACCGCGAATGGTATGCCTCGGTCATGCTGAACCGTCTCATGTTCTGCTACTTCATCCAGAAGAAGGGCTTCCTCGACAGCGACACGGACTATCTCGGCAAGAGGTTGGCGGACGTTCAGGCACAACGCGGCAAGACCTCGTTCTATGCGTCGTTCTACAAGGGCTTCCTGAAACAGCTCTTCGGAGAAGGGCTGAACGCGCCGGCGAACACGCGCTCCGCCGCGTTCAGGAAGAAGTACGGCATCATCCCCTACCTGAATGGCGGCATGTTCGCGAAGCACGAGATCGAGGAGAAGAACCCCGATCTCGACATCCCCGATGCCGTCTTCGAGAACCTTTTCAGGTTCTTCGACCAATGGCGGTGGCACCTCGACAGCCGTCTCACGGCGACGGGACGCGACATCAACCCCGACGTCCTCGGCTACATCTTCGAGCAGTACATCAACGACCGTGCGCAGATGGGGGCCTACTACACGAAGGAGGACATCACCGAGTACATTGGACGCAACTGCATCGTGCCGTATCTCTTCGAGGCGGTGAAGAAAGTGGACGCGAAGCCGTTCGCGGCGGACGGTCCTGTGTGGCGGATTCTGAAGGACAATCCCGACCGCTACATCTTCGCGGCCGTCCGCAAGGGCGCGGAACTGCCCCTGCCGCCCGAAATCGAGAAAGGCGTGGATACGGCGAAGCCCGATCTCCGCAAGCGACGGGAGGAGTGGAACCGTCCGACGCCCGAAAAGTACGCGCTTCCGACGGAAATCTGGCGCGAGACGGTGGCGCGGCGGCAGAGGCATGCGGAAATCAGGGCGAAGATCGAGGAGGGAGAGATTGCCGACATCCACGACTTCATCACCTACAATCTCGACATCCGCCTGTTCGCCGAGGACGTCATCCGCAAAAGCAATGATTCACGTTTCATCCTCCATTTCTACAACGCCCTGCGCGAGGTGACGGTTCTCGACCCGACCTGCGGATCGGGGGCGTTCCTCTTCGCCGCGCTCAACATCCTTGAACCGCTCTACGAGGCGTGTCTCGACCGCATGGAGGAGATGAACGCGGCGAATCCGAATCTCTTCAAGGCGGAACTGGAGGAGATTGCGGGCAAGTTCCGCTCGAACCGCAAGTATTTCGTCTACAAGAACATCATCCTGCGCAACCTCTACGGCGTGGACATCATGCACGAGGCGACGGAGATCGCCCGCCTGCGGCTCTTCCTCAAGATGGTGGCCGTCGTGGACGTGGACCGCCACGACCCGAACCTCGGGCTCGACCCGCTCCCCGACATCGACTTCAACATCCGTTGCGGCAACACGCTTGTCGGCTATGCGACGGAGAAGGAGATACAGGACGGCCTCGTCAACGGCGACATGTTCGCCTACGTCGAACTCAAGAAGAGGATCGAGGACGAGATGACCAAGGCGTCCGCCGCGTTCGACTACTTCCGCCGCGAACAGCTCAACCT
>CAKURH010000136.1 GCA_934675625.1 uncultured Kiritimatiellota bacterium | reverse complement strand
AATAGAAGGTTCACTTCAGTCAATAGGGTACGCAACATTTTGAAGATTAGTCAGTCAGCCAACTGGCAAACTCGGGAGGATCCGCTCCAGCCGTCCGGCCTCCTCGGCCCCGTCCGCGTCTCTGTCTGCACGGCTCCGTGATTTCAACCGCTGCATTCCGGCCATGCCGAATTGTGCTATAATATGCGGCTGTCGTCATGCGTGACGGCAAATTCCACGATAAACTCTACGGAAGAAAAAGCAAACATGAACTACAAGTACACGTGCCTGAATCCGATTGCGGAATGCGGGCTGAAGAACCTGGGCGAGAATTACGCCCGCACCGAGAAGTTCGAGGAGGCGGACGCCGCGTTCGTCCGCAGTGCCAAGATGGACGAGCTCGTCCCCGGCGCGAACCTGCTGGCCGTCGCGCGCGCCGGCGCGGGCGTCAACAACATCCCCCACGCGGAGTACGCGAAGAAGGGCATCGTCGTCTTCAACACGCCGGGCGCGAACGCGAACGGCGTGAAGGAGCTCGTCATCGCGGCGATGCTGCTCGCGAGCCGCGACATCGTCGGCGGCGTCGAGTGGGTCAGGGCGAATGCCGCCGACCCGGCGATCAACAAGACGGCCGAAAAGGCGAAGAAGGCCTTCTCCGGCACGGAGATCCAGGGCAAGCGGCTCGGCGTCATCGGCCTCGGCGCGATCGGCCAGAAGGTCGCGAACGCCGCCGTCGGCCTCGGCATGGACGTGCTCGGCTACGACCCCTACCTCTCCGTCGACGCCGCGCTGCGGCTTTCGACCGAGGTCAAGGTCTGCAAGAACGTCGAGGCGATCTATCGCGACTGCGACTTCATCACGATCCACGTGCCCGCGCTCGACTCGACGAAGGGCATGATCAACGCCGAGGCGATCGCCCTCATGAAGACGGGCGTCATCGTCGTCAACGCCGCGCGCGACGCGCTCGTGAACGAGAAGGACATGCTCGCCGCGCTGGCGTCCGGCAAGGTGCGCAAGTACGTCTCCGACTTCCCGAACGCGACGACGGCCGGCCAGAAGGGCTGCCTCGTGATCCCGCACCTCGGCGCGTCCACCGAGGAGGCCGAGGACAACTGCGCGGTCATGGCCGTGAAGGAGATGCGCGACTACCTGGAGAACGGCAACATCGTCAACTCGGTGAACTATCCGGCCTGCACGCTCGGCCCGGCCACGAAGCCTGGCCGTCTCGCGATCCTGCACAGGAACGTCGCGAACATGCTCGGCACGTTCACGTCGATCCTCGGCAACGCGAAGGTCAACATCGACGCGGTCGCGAACAAGAGCCGCGGCGACTTCGCCTACACGCTCATCGACGTCGACACGCCCGTGTCGGCGGATGTCGTGCAGGCCATCGCGGCGAGCGAGGCGGTCATCAAGGTGCGCGTCGTCAAGTGATGGAGACGGCGAGCTTTCCCGACTGGGGGCGGTTCACGCCCGAGTACGCCGCGGCAGAACTGCCGCGGCTTCTTTCGGAATCCGAGGCGGCCGTCACCGCGCTGGAGGCGGCCGCGCCGACGACCTACGAGGGCCTCGTCTGGGCGCTGGACGACGCGACGCGCGGCCTCTATCGCGCGTGGGGGCAGGTCGGGCACCTGACGTCCGTCATGAATTCCGACGCCTGGCGCAAGGTCGAGGAGGACTTTCAGCCGCAGGTCGTCGCGTTCTCCCTGCGCGTCGGGCAGTCCCAGCCGCTCTACCGCGCCGCGAAGGCGGTTCTCGCGCGGGCGGACGGCCTTGCGCCGGTGCGCGTGCGCATTCTCGCGAAGATGGTCGAGTCGGCGGAACTCGCCGGCGTCGGGCTCGTCGGCGAGAGGAAGGCGCGCTTCAACGAAATTCAGGCGGCGCTCGCGAAGTTGGCGATGGACTTCTCGAACGCCGTTCTCGACGCGACGAAGGCGTTTCGCTTCGAGAAGGACGGAAAGACCTACACGATCGACGACGCGCACTACCCGGAGACGATGCGCGACTGCGCCGACCGCGGCGTGCGCGAGGCGCTCTGCCGGGCGCGGGCGACGCGCGCGCCCGAAAACGCCGCGCGCATCAGCGAGATCTTGAAGCTGCGCGCGGAACTCGCCGCGCTCCTCGGCTTCACGTCGTACGCCGACCTCTCGCTCCAGACGAAGTGCGCGCCGTCTGTCGCGGCGGCGCTCCGGATGATCGACGACCTCGACGCGGCAACCGCCGAACCGGCCAAGACCGAAGCCGCCGAACTTCTCGCTTCGGCGCAGTCGCAAGACCCAGGTCAGCCGCAGAAGCCGAATGAGCCGCTTGGTTTCGCAAGGACGCAGAAGCCGAATGGGCCGCAGGCGAAGGAGGCGGATGCGTCCGCCGCCATTCAACCGTGGGATATCGCTTTCTTGGCGGAGCGTTTGCGCGAGCGGAAGTATGCCTACTCCGAAGAGGAACTGAAGCGTCACTTCGAGCTTGAAGACGTGCTGCGCGGACTCTTCAAGATCTCGCATCTCCTCTTCGGCATCGACGTCGCGGAAGTGACGGGCGTCGCCAAGCCGTCCGTCTGGCATCCCGACGTCCGCTTCTTCGCCGTGAAGGAGAAGGGCGAGACGATTGCGCATTTCTACTTCGACCCGTTCGTCCGCAACGGGCAGAAGAACGGCGGCGCCTGGATGAACGAGTTCAGGAACAGAAACACAAGGAAAAATGAAGAAGGAAAAAGGAAAAAGTGCGGAATTGACAGTGATTCCCCTGTGCTGTCCAACACAAAAAAAGGCCTCGGCAACCGCACTTCTTCCTTGTTCCCTCTTCCCTCTTCCTTCTCACAAGCGCCTCTCGCGCTCGTCTGCACGAACTTTCCGCGACCGGACGCGAACGGCAAGTGCCTGTTGCCGTTCCGCGAGGTCGAGACGCTGTTCCACGAGTTCGGGCACGCGCTCCAGTGCATGCTCACGCGGGTGGACGAGGAGGATGCCGCCGGCATCAACCTCGTCGAGTGGGACGCAGTGGAGGTTGCCTCGCAGTTCATGGAGAACTGGTGCCTCGACGACCGCACGGGCATTGCGGTGCCGGCGGAGCTGAAGGCGAAGGTGCGCGCGGCGAAGAACTTCCGCGCGGCGAGCGCCTGCCGCCGCCAGCTCGCCTTCGCCAAGACCGACCTCCTCCTGCATGACCCATCCCGAATTTGGGGACAGGCCCCCGAAAATGGGGGACAGACCCCGTCAGAAGCACGGGGACAGACCCCCGACGTGGGGGGCCTGTCCCCACGAGAGATGTCAGAAAATGACGTTAAATCGGCTGTTTTTGCGCATTTCGGCGTGCCGATGGTGGAAGGCGACCGCTTTCTCTGTTCGTTCTCGCACATCTTCGCGGGCGGGTATGCCGCCGGGTACTACGGCTACAAGTGGGCCGAGGTGATGAGCGCGGACTGCTACGGCGCGTTCGAGGAGGCGGGGCTCACGGACGACGCGGCGGTGCGGCGCATCGGCGCGGCCTACCGCGAGACGGTGCTGGCGCTCGGCGGCTCGCAGTCGGCGATTGAGGTCTTCCGCGCGTTTCGCGGACGCGACCCCGAAATCGCCGCACTCCTGCGTCAGCAAGGGCTGTCGGGGACGTGATTGTCTCCGCGTATTTCGCTTCGATGACGCGGCGTTGGCGGCGTATGGTATAATATGCGCCATGAAAATCTTCCGTGAACCGCTGAAACTCCAGAAATGGGCCAAGGCCCGCAAGCTCGCCGGCGCGAAAATCGCACTCGTACCGACGATGGGCTACCTGCACGAGGGGCATCTCTCGCTGATTGCGAAGGCCAAGGCCAAGGGGGCGGACGAAATTGTCGTCTCCGTGTTCGTGAACCCCGTGCAGTTCTGTCCGGGCGAAGACTACGAGAAGTATCCGCGCGATGAGCAGGCCGACCTCGCGAAGTGCCGCGCGGCGGGCGCGACGGCGGTCTTCTTCCCGACGCCGGCGAACATGTACCTCCCACGCCACTCCGTTTACGTCACCGAGGAAGACCTCTCGAAGGGCCTCTGCGGCGCGCGGCGTCCCGGCCACTTCCGGGGTGTCTGCACGGTCGTCGCCAAGCTCTTCAACCTCGCGCATCCCGACTTCGCCGTCTTCGGACAGAAGGACTACCAGCAGGCGCAGGTCATCAGGCGGATGGTGCGCGACCTCAACTTCGACCTGCAGGTCGTCGTCGCGCCGATCGTGCGCGAGCCGACGGGACTTGCGCGGTCGAGCCGCAACACGTACCTGTCGGATGACGAGAAGGCGAAGGCCCTTGTTCTCTCCCAGACGCTGAAGGCCGTCAAGGCCGGGCTGGTCAAGACGACGGACGCCGCCGCGAAGGCGATTGCGAAGGGGGGGCTCAAGGTCGACTACGTCGAATGTGTCGACGCCGAGACGCTGGAGCCGCGCAAGAAGATCGCGAAGGGCTGTTGCGTCCTCGTCGCGGCGTACTGCGGCAAGACGCGGCTCATCGACAACGTGGTGCTCTGACATGATTTCGACCGTCTACATCGCGAAGAACGTCTACGGCGGGGACGGCCTCGGCCGCCTCGGCGACGGGCGCGTCGTGTTCGTGCCTGGTGCGTGGGCCGGCGAGCAGGTCAAGGCCGAGATCGTCGAGGAGAAGAAGCACTTCGTCAAGGCGCGCCTCGTCGAGGTCGTCGAACGCTCGCCGGATCGATGCGATGAAGCCGTGGCGGGCGCCGTGCCGGGCATGGTCTACGCGGGGCTTTCCGAGGCGGGCGAATGCGCCGCCAAGGAACAGCAGCTCCGCGAGTTCTTCGACCGCGCTCGGATTCCCGTGCAGAGCTTCCTTCCGTTTGACGCGACGGCCTTCCCGATGCGCAACTACCGCAACAAGGTCGTCTACCATTTCGTGCGGCAGAATGGCGCGTGGGTAATCGGCTACCGCACGGAGCCGAGCCACGCCATCGTCGACGTGACGGACGACCCGTTGGCGCGGCCCGAGATCAACGCGAAACTCCCCGAAATCCGTCGCGCGGTGACGACGCTCCTCACGACGGGGCCGGAGGCCGTCCGTCGCGACACGGCGCGCAAGGGGAATGTCACCATTCGCTGGACGCGGAAGACGGGCGTCAAGTGGTGGGTCGGCGACGCGCCGAAGGATCTCGTCCTGAAGGAGATAACGTGCGGCCTCGACTTCGAGGTGCCGGCGGACGGCTTTTACCAGGTCAATCCCGAAGTCGGCGAAGCGCTCGCTCAGGCGGTCGTCTCCGAATACGAGACGGGCCGCGCGGTCGCGCCGGAGGTTCTCGATCTCTACTGTGGCGTGGGCGTGTTCGGGCTCGCGTGCCGTCCGCCGAAGCTGCTCGGCATCGAGTCGGGCCGTCAGGCGGTCGCGTTCGCGACGCGGAACGCCGCCGCGCAGAAAGCCGCGCAGGCGACGTTTCGCGCCGAACAAGTCGGCCGTTGCCTGAAACGTCTGCCCATGGGGCCGCAGACGACCGTCATCGTCGATCCGCCGCGCGGCGGACTGGAGCCGGGCGTCGCGCAGGGCCTCGCGGCGTCGGCGGCTCCGCGCATCCTCTACGTGAGCTGCGATCCGGCGACGCTCGTGCGCGACTTGTGTGAGATCACGCGGTCGTATGATGTCACGTCCGTCCGGTGGTTCAACATGTTCCCGCGCACGGCGCGCTTCGAAACGCTCGTAACGCTCGCCCGCCGTTGATGTATGTCAGCTAGGGCTGCCACAGCCACTTCCGAACGTCACCCGTGAAAACGTTTCCGGAGAGGGGACAGACCCTAGAAGACATCATCGAAATTGCTGATAAACTTTAATTTAAGTCCAATTAACGGCCGTTTCCGTGGGGACAGGCCCCGCCAGACGTGTAACTGATCATGGGGACAGGCCCCGTCGGCAAGGCCTGAACCTTAAGAAATCTTAAGCCAAATCTTAAGGTATTCTTAAG
>CAKURH010000135.1 GCA_934675625.1 uncultured Kiritimatiellota bacterium | reverse complement strand
GCCTCGTCGACCGACGCGAACGAGACGGCGATGCGCAGCTCGCCCCCGCCCTTGGTCGCGTAAAACCAGCAGTCGTACGGCGTGAGGTTCCAGTTCCCGGAATACGTGCCGCCGCCGAACAGGGCCCCGCCCTCGGCCCTCATCCACGCGTTCGAGCTGGCGACGGCGCGGCCGATCTTGCAGCGGAAGTCGATCGTCGGGTCGCCCTTCGAGTAGGCGTAGATCGCCCCGTTCGCCGTCGCCGCCACGGAGACGTCCGTCCCCAAGTCGGTGAGCCGCGCGCGGAAGCGGTAGGGATGAGCCTCCAGGATCTCCATGTCCGAGGGCGCGCCGAAGACCACGCGGAAGAGCCCGTAGGACGGCACGCCGCCCGTCCCCTGCGCATGGAGCTGCGAGAAGCCAACGACTCTGTCACCGTACCAGAACCCGTTCGGCGGCGGGATCTTCCGCCCGGGCGACGGCCACACCGTGTCCGGGCTCGGATGGATGCTGCCGTGCGGGACGCATGGCCCCAGCAGGCACGAGCCGCGTCCGACGCGCGCGCCGATCCGCGTGTCGACGAGATCCGCCGGGGACGCGGCGGCCTCCGCCGCCACCGCCGTGCCGCACAGCGCAGCCACGGCGCCGACAAGAATTCCGCAGAAGGTTCTCATTCGGCCCTCCCGTAAAAGCTTCTCAGCTCATAGGGGCCGAGCGGCAGCTCGACGGCGCCCTTCTCGTAGCGGCGGCCTGAGACGGTGTCGCATATGGCGACAGGCGTCCTGAACGAGACCTTCGCGGGCTTCGCCTCGGTGTTGACCGCGTAGAACCAACGTCGCCCACCCTTTTCGAGCGTCCGCACCCGCACGTATTCGGGCGCGTCGCTCTCAAAGGGCCAGTCGGACATCTTCTCCGGCGGCAGGGCGCGGAACGCCTGCGCGAAGCGGGCCTCCAGCGGCTCGTAGCCGTAGTCGCAGATAAGGAAGCTTCCGCGCGTAAAGCCAAGGACATCCCCGTGGCGAAGCGGAACCGAGAAGTAGCGCACCCCATGCTCGCCCGCCGCGTTGACCGTCGAGCAGCGCCAGCCGACCTCCTTCAGCCAGCCGCCGCTCAGGGGCGTCCCCTGCGGATTCCGTCCGACGTCCGTCTCCATGAACTCGTCGCGGCAGGTGACGTGCGGGAACGCCCCCTTCAGGATCTCGCGGTAGTAGCCCTCGCCCGCCGGCATCCCGATGTAGCGGTCCATCTTCTCCTGCGTCAGCGCCCAGCTCCAGCGCTTGCGGTGGCGCTGCGGATGCACCGTCACGCCGAGGATCGCGTTCGGGATCGCCTTCGCCAGCATCTCGCCGTCGAAGCCCTTGTCCTTCAGCGTCCGGCTCGCGAAGTCCTCGCCGAAGTAGTCGGGGTTGCGGTCGAGCTCGCTGACCGCGTCGAAGAACGGGGCGGCGATGAACCAGAGCCGCAGGTCGTCTCGCGCGTCCGTCAGGATCTTCGCCATGCGCGCGTAGAACTCGGTGAACTTCTCGCACCGCCACCGAATCCAGCGGTCGCGGGCGTTCGCCATCAGCCACTCGTAGTAGGCCCTGCCGCGCATCGGGTCGGAACGGTCGCCGGGGACCCGGATCCCCGTGTCGCGCTCGAACGCCTCGATGCAGTAGTCGTTGTAGCCGCTCTCGATGTCGCCCCACCAGAGCGCGCTGTCGCGGTAGAGCTGAAGCGAGATCCCCTTGAACGCCGGATACCGCGCGCCCTCGCGCACGAGCGCACGAACCATCTTCTCGATCTCGGACTGCGTCAGCGGATGGAAGAAGTTCGTCAGGGGCGGCAGGACGGAGCCGCGCTTCTGGACGGGCAGGCCCGACGCCTGAATCGGATAGGGAGAGGCGTGCAGGAAGCCGTTCGTGACCATTGCAGGCGTCGGCTCGATGTCCGGCGGATTCGGAAGGAAGAAGAACTCGATGCTGGGCATCACGTAGAGGCCCTCGTGTCCGAACTTGGCGTAGTAGCCCTCAAGGTAGTGGCCGACGTGCGTGCCGGGGCGCGGGTCGTTCCCCAGCACGATCAGCCCCTTGTACCAGCCGCCGGGGTAGGACAGGACATTCTGTCCGCAGTAGCGCATGATCGCCGCGTAGCGGTCGATCTGCTCGCTGAAGGACTGCGGCGTCGCCATGTTGAAGCGCAGTGCGAGCGACACCGAGGGGTCTTCCCAGAACTGCCCGACCTGACGCCCCATCGGGTCGCCGACGCCCGACGTCCGAATCCGCGTCACCGGCAGGGCCGCGTCCGTCACCTCGTAGATCCGCAGCTCCGAGACGGCGGCGGGCGCGTTTGCCTGCCACGCCATCGCGACAAACGCGAGGTCTTCGCTCTTGCCCGTCCAGTAGAGGCAGCGGTGATGGCGCATCTTCTTGGTGTTCGGATACTCCCTCCCGGTCGAGATGCCCTGCGCGAACGAGTAGTCGCCGTTCATCCCCGAAACGCCTGTCGCGTGCGTCCCGTCGCCGCCCGCCGCCTGAATGAGAAAGTCCATCGTCCGGTACTTGTCGTCGGGATAGACGATATCGACGAGATAGAGCGGCACGTTCGTCGGCAGGCTGAAGCGGACGGCGAAACGGTCGAGGCGCTTGCGGCCGCCTTCGAGGTAGGTCTGGCCGTCCAGCTCGCCCATGCGGCACACACCGACCGCCCGGAAGTCGTTCGTCGTCAGCGTCGCGAGATCGGGCTTGACGACCTTCACGAGCTTCAGGTCCCGCGGCTCGCCCGGCGTCGCCGTCGGCGGCAGTTCGTAGGGGTTTTCCGCCCGCAGAACGGTGAAGTCGTCTCGCGCGAGGATTTCGCCACCCTTCGTCAGACGGTATTCGTATTTCCCCATCTTGAGCGCCGGGACCTTCAGCACAGCTCGCCGCGCCGCCGCGTCGCACGACACGGACGCCACCTCGCGCCCCTTCGCGTCCACGAGCGCGAGCCGCACGTCCTCAAGCCCCGCCGTGCGCGGCTCAAGGTCGACCGAAAACTCCGCCGGCTCGTCCGCCAGCGCGAAGTGCGGCGCGGACGCAATTACCGCGCGGCGGTCCCGCTCGAAAGCCGCCTTGACTTCGGCGGACGAGAACTGGCGATCGTAGATCTTCACCTCGTCAATCCAGCCCTCGACCGGGCGCATGCCCTTCGACTCCGAACTGCCGAGCAGGAAGTAGGCGGGCGGCGGCGCGTCCGGCTCGAACTTCGGCGCGTTCGCGACGAACCTCGGCAGGATGCGGTTGCCCTCCTCGTCGCTCACGTAGGGGAAGAACTCGCGCGTGCCGTCGCCGCCGCAGAAGGCCCGGAGCCCGCCACTGCGCACGCCCCACGTCACGATCCAGTGTTCCCAGACGCCCGTGCCGCGCGCGAGCGGCCCGAACTCCGGGTCGGCGGGCTTCCCGCCCACCGAATCGCGGATCGCGCGCATCCGGTTGGGCGTGCTGTTGAACGCGAAGGAGAAGCGTCCGAGTCCGGGACGATCACCCTTTTCGAGCTCGATCACCGACTTGACGCGCCGATTCGAGCCCTCCTCGCGCTTCAGCCAGAAGCTCATCGTGCCGCGCTTCCAGTCGAGGTTGCCTTTCGCCGCGTAGGCGAGCAGGCTCTTCGTCTTTTCCGTCAGCCGCACGGCCTGCCCGAAACGGCCGGGGCCGAAGGTCAGGCCCTCCGCGCGGACTGGCTTCGCGTCGCCTTTCGCGAACGCGGCCTCGGCCGTGCCGTCGTCGAACGTGAGGTGCAGCGTGAGGTCCGGCTCGGCGGCCGTCGCCGTCAGGACGGACACCGCCGCCGCAAGCGCGAGAATGGTCTTGCCCATGAATCGCTTCCTTTTCTTCTTCAGCGGATGATGACGCAGATGCCGCCCCGTTCGCGGCGCAGCTGCAGGAACTGGTCCGGACCCAGGACGCCGCGCGTGATGCGAATCTCGTCCAGAAGCCCATAGAACTTGTTGCCGCTCGCCCAGCGGGTGTCCGCGCAGACATTGAATGTCGCGCCTTGGGCCGGCTCATAGCACAGCCTCCCATCGGCGGTCGCGGAAGCGACGAGCCGGTAGTCGACATAGTACTGGAGGTCTGTCTTTCCGGGATCCGTGGCGTTCGGCTTGATCGTGTAGGCGATGTGATGCCACTTGTCGTCACCTACGTTCTGCGGGGCGATCACGTGCCCCGAATTGCACAGGCTCCCGTCTTCGGACAGGAGGACATGGCTGACCTTGAGTCCCGTGTTCACCTTTCCGCTGAGGGCGCTGTCAAAAAGGAAGGAGAAGACCGTCTGCCGGTCAGCTCGTCCGTTCTGGAGGTCGAATACGCACTGCCAGCGACTCTGCGCGCCGGCCTTGATGTAGAACTCAATGGTCATCGAATCGTAGCGCAGGAGATCGCCTGGATCAGACCATGTCAGCATGCCGCCGCCCACGCCCAGTGCCTTCTCGTTCGCCCGCAGGGTCGTCTCCCGATCGCCATGTTCTGTGAGACGCACGTTCCTGACCTCGTTCGTCAGCACGGCGCCCTTCTGCACGACCTTCGGTTCCGCGCTCAGCGTTCCCTTGCGGACGCGGCTCGTGAAACCGTTCTCGAAGGTGAGGTGCGCAATCGTGTCGTTCGCCGCGCGGCAGAGGTAGACGCGCTGCATCCCGTCCTCCTCCTCGACGCGAAACGACGTCTTCGGGTAGTCATAGTCTGCCGAGACGTCAACGTCCACAAAGTCCACCGCCGTCAGCGTCTTCACCGCCGTCGGCACTTTCAGGACGCAGACCTCATAGGCGTCATAGCCTCTTTCGTCCGTCTTGAGCTGGATTCCGATGGGCGTCGCGGAAATCGTGCAGGTGCTGTCGAGAACGAACGTGCCCGCCACGCCCTTCTCGTGGCGAACCACAAATCCGGCTCCCTCGCGGAGCGCATAGCCCGAAACCGCATATTCCGCTGCGGACGGCGACTTGAGCCAGACGGCCTCCGACAGCTCATTCGTGAGCGCCATGGCCGTCGCTGAACCCAGCACCACGCGTCCTTCGGAAACCCTGAAGGAAAACTTTTCCGCATCCGTCAGCGTAACGGGGCCGCTCAGGGTCAGCGTACCCCTGCCAAGCTTTTCGATTGCGAGTTCCCGACGACCGTTGGAACAGGTGCCGCTGGCCTTCACGGGGCCAAGGATCTCGACATCCGCCCCCTCTTCCAGGTCAAGGCCAAAGTAACGCGGATAAAGCGAACCTCCCGCGACGCCATTGAAGAAGACGCCGCGCGTCGCAGGAATCGTGCACGAGCCGACGGACGAACGGAAGACGAGCACGCCATTCCCCTTGGTCGAGATCTTGACGGCTTCGTCGTTCAGCGCAGACGGCGCGCCGCCGAGCGCCGTTGCCGAACCGATGACGTTCGTGATGTATGATCCCCTGCCAAGTTCAATCGATCCAAGATACTTGGAGTTGTCGCCTGAAAGCGCAATGATCTTGGAAGCGGTCCAGGTGTAGTCTTCACTGCCGAGGAGAACGCCTGCATCTTCCCCGCCCACTATGTCTGCCTCAAGCAGAACGCTGTTGACAGAGCCGCTGTTTCCGCCAAACAGAAAAGGACTCGCATTCGGCGAGAGAACCTCAATCGTGCCCGAGATCTGTGCCGCGTTCCCTTCGGGTCCCAGATGAAAATCCGAACCGCCGGCGCGTGTCGCCGTATATTGTCCGTTGACGACGGTCAGGCCTCCGAGATAGCAGATCGTGGCGCCATAGCACTTGTTGACAATCGTTCCCGGAGAGTCCACCGTTCCGACCGTCACATGTCCGTAAAACACATTTGAACTCGACGCGCCTGTTCGGGCGCTATAGTTGTTTGTGATGATGTATTCAAGCCCTGTGGCGTTGCTGTTGTTGACGGCGTAGGGGGCCTTTGCCGCCGTCCCTGTCGAATAGTCCGCCCAATAGGAAGCGTTGCCGAACGTGTTGGCTTGATTGTGCCCCTCCGCCGTCACGGCGTAAACGGGCGTCGCGACCGCCTCTTCCGCCCAAGTCGTCCCCGATAGGACAAGACAGGCGGCAAGGCTAACGGAGACGGGGGGGGGGGGGG
>CAKURH010000134.1 GCA_934675625.1 uncultured Kiritimatiellota bacterium | reverse complement strand
GCTCGTCGGCGCGGCGTTCGACGCCGGGATGCGCAACCTCACCGACCGCCAGATCGAAGTCGCGGCCGGTTGACGCGTGTTCGCCTGTTGTGCTATATTGCCGCCGTATGTGTAGGTAATGTCCGCTCTATCGCATAAAAAGATTAGTGATATGAAGAAAAAAAAATAGTCGTTGCCGGGCTTTTTTCCGCCATTATGGTGACGGGTTGGGCCGAGCCGATTCCGGCCCCTGTGAATGGCGTGGTCACGATCGACATCTCGTCGAACGTCACGTATGACGAGCCGCTCCCGGCGGCGAGCCAGCTTGTCAAGCGAGGCACGGGAACTGCGACGTTGACCAAGGCATCCTCTGACTTTTCACCGGTGGGAGAGGGCGTCCTAATCGAAGGGGGTACGCTTGCGATTACGGATGCGGATGCGCTCGGTACGTCTGAAGCCGCCAGGGCCGCGACCGTTGTCATCCGCCCAGGTGCCGTGCTGTCGCTTCGCGAGTGCGAAAAGCCGTTGACGCAGTCCGTGGTCGCAGAGGTCGACAAGGCGAGCAACTTGGCGGGCAAGATACGCGCCGAATCTGGGGCGAACGCCTGCGCGGGCGCCCTCCTGTCGCGTCCGGCGAAGGAGCGTCTGTTCGAGGTCGAGGTTGGTTCTTCCGCGTCCGCAGACGCGAGCCTGTCCCTGACTGGGAATTCCGTCATCAGCAACCAGGTCCGCAAGATGGGACCGGGAACGCTGGTCGTCGCGGGGAGGCTGGAAATGCTCTCGGATTCGGCCCTGCAATATCGCCTTCAGGCCAATGGCGGCACAATTGCGTTTGCGCCGGGCGCCATTGTCACCAACGTCGATTTCAGCCTCTGCAGTGCGACATCCTATGCGGGTGCGCTGTTTTCGGGCGGCGACATCAGCTTCACGACCGTCAATGCGGACTACGGTACGGGACAGAACACGCGACCGATCCGGCAGACCGGTGGCGACGTGCGGATTGTGCCGGGGCAGAACCACTTCCTGAACATCGGGCATGGCGACGGCAACATGAGCTCCTACTATCTGGAGGGCGGTACGCTATCCCACAATGGCGTACGGATCGCCTGCCTGGAGCCGGGGGCGTCCGCCACGACCCCTGCGCGCGGCGTCTTCGTGCAGCGCGGCGGGCGGATCGTGCGTCCGACCGGTGTCCTGTCGCTGATGATCGGCGAGTACGGGACTGCGGTCTGGCGGCAGACAGGCGGCACGAACGACAACAACGCCGCCGGATTCGGCGAGAACAACCCGCTTGGCAAGCGGACGTCCGAACACGTCACGGTCGAGGTAGAGGGGTCGAACACGCTCTATCAGTCCGGCATCGTCCGGTGGGGCTCGGCCGAGGCGACGGGGCGGATCGTCGTCTCCGTACGGGACGGCGGAACTTTTGCCATCCACAAGTTCATGTACGGGAACAATGACACCGCGAGGACCTGCGACGCCTCTCTCTTCTTCGATGGCGGCGTGTTCAAGATCCTGTGCGTAGGCTACGTCAGCGGCAGCACGGAGAAGCCGGACGGCATCTTCGTCGGCGAGAAGGGCATTATCATCGACACGTCAGACTGCCGGAACATCAAGGACGGCGTGCGCACGTCGATTGGCGAGGCGATTCAGGACATAAGCCTCAGGTCTCTTGCGGGGGCTGGGCTGGCGTCCGTTTCGCTGCCGGAGACGGTGGCGTTTGCAGGGCAGACATACGCGGGGCCGGCCGTCATTGACATCGAGGGCGCGGGCCGTGGCGCGGCGGCGTATGCGGACTGGGATTTCGAGAACGCCTGTCTCGTGCCGCACGTGTCGGCGCCGGGCTATGGGCTGGACGCCGACACGACGAAAGTCTACATCTGGTCGGCGGACGGCAAGACGCGCCATGAATGTCCGTTCGCGCTGAAGGCGGCGCCGCAATCCGGTGCGGGTCTCACGAAGCGCGGCGAAGGAACGCTGAACCTGATGGCCGCCAACAGCTATCTGGGGTTGACGACCGTGGAGTCGGGCAATATCCGCATGACGCACCCCCAGGGCATCCCGGAAACGTCCGGCGTGATTCTCGCAAAGGGGACTCAGCTCAATCTCCGGACGAACGAGCTGCACGTCGTCGCACTTGGCGGCCAGGGCGAGATCAAGGGCGAACCGAATTCCGCCTTCCCGAACGCCGGCTCGGTCACGCTTGCTGATGGTGGCACGATCTACGTCAAGGCGGCCGATTTCCTGTCGGAGGACTGGACGCCGCTGGCATTCCGACATTGCCTGACGGTCGGCACGGGTGTCAAGATTGTCGTGACGGATCCCGGGAACCTGCCGGAAGAGGGGCGGCAGACGAAAACGCTCCTGACGGCTGGTACGCTGAACCTCGAAAGCCTGCCGTCCGTCGAGATCGTGGGCGGCAGTGTCGCGAAGGTCGGCAACGCGCTGACGTTCTCGTATCGGAAGAAATGGGGCACCATCGTCATCGTCAAGTAGCAAGGGAAGGACGCATACGCATGAAAATGAACGGGCTGATCCTGGCTGCCGTCTTGTGTTGCTGGATGACGGCGAGCGCCGTGCCGGAGTTCCTGATGTCGAAGACCGTGCGTCCGCCGAAAGTGGATGGAGTCATCGCCTCGGACGAATATGCGAACGCCGTGACGCTCTGCGGCGCGGCGGACTATCGCGGCGCGGTGGTTCGGAAGGAGAAGCCGATGGTAGACCCGCGCCCGGTCGAGTGCGCGATGACGTGGAACGAACACGCGATATACGTGGCGGTTCGGATGGCGATCCCCGGCGACGGAAAGCCGCATGTCGCGGACAAGTTCCAGAATCCCGCGCTGGGCGATTCTGTCGAGCTTTGGTTCTCGCCGCCGGCGGAAGCGCGCGTCGGCGAGTTCGCGCGCTTCGGGCAGTTCCAGCTGGTCGTGGACGCGACTGGGCGCATGCACACGTGGCAGTTCAATCCCGGCTATGGGCTGTCGTCGCAGAAGTGGAAGCCTGAAGGCATCGTGACGAAGAGCGTTCTCCATGAAGGCGTATGGGACTGCGAGATCGAGATTCCCGCCGGCGCGTTCGGCGCGTCTTGCATCGTTCCCGGCGACTGGAAGATCCTGCCATGCGTCAATCTTCGGTCCAAGCCATCGGTTCAGGCGACGTTCGTTCCGTTTTCTGGAATTGCGGGCTATCAGGTCGATGCGAACTACCCGGTATTCCATCTTGTCGAGAAGCGGAGGTCCGCATCGTTCGGCGGCGTGCCGAAACTGCTCGGTCGCGGCATCTCCCTCCCCGTACCCGGCAACGTCACGCTTCGCGTGCTGTCGAAGCCACTGGCGCAGCCGAACGCACGGCGTCGCATCTTCTCTTCGCGCAGCTCGAACGACGGCTATCTGGGGCTTCAGCGGACGACGGGGTACGATGGTCGCCAGCTGCTGCAGCTGTTCTACCATGCGTCGGCGCGCAAGGTGTACGCCGACTTCACGTCCGCGTCTCTTCCCGCCGATGGAGAGGAGGCGGTCTATTCCGTGAACGTCGAGGCGGACAAGGTGACCGTCTTTGTCGATGGCGTCCGCCTGGGGGAGGTGAAGCCGGACGCGCCGCTGACGGCGGATGCGCTTCGGGAGCTGGCGCTTGGCGAGGCCGAGATCGTCTCCGCCGAGATCAGGGGCCGTTGCCTGACGGATGCGGAGATCAAGTCCCAGGCGGCGGGCGAGACGGGCGTGAGCGGTGCGTTGAAGTGGTATCCGAGCGAGAACCTGCTTGCGGCCGAGCTCGTCTGCGACGAGGCGACGGCGCAAAAGGGCCTGTCGCTCGTTGCGTATGATTCGTCTGGATCGACGGTTGGAACGTGGAGGCTTCCGCGCGAAGGGACGTTTGCCGTCGTCGGCGGAAAGCGAAAGACCTACGTCATCCACGACATCTGCCGGCTTGACCGTACGCCTGCCGAAGGCCCATGCCGCGCCGAACTGCGCCTCGCCGGACAGACGAACGTCGTCCTGAAGAAGTCTTTCACGGCGAAGCGCTATCCGTGGTTCAAGACGAAACTCGGAAAGACGCCGCGCATCCTGCCCGGTTTTGATCCCGTAACGGTCGCGGGGACGGACGTTTCGGTCGTCGGGCGACGCTATCGGATCGGCGCGAACGGTCTGCCGACTGACATGGAGTCCCTCGGCCAGTCGATCCTGGCGCGCCCGGCCAGCCTAAGCTTCGAGAAGGGCGGGAAGCGTTCGGCGGCGACGGACGGAAAGCTCGCGTTCGGATCATGCTCGGAGACGGAAGCGTCCTATGTGTCTGTCGGCGGCCTGTGCGAGGTGCGCGGACGCATTGAGCAGGACGGGTTTCTGCTGCTCGACCTTACGCTGCCGGAGAAGGGCGTGTGGGATCGGATCTATCTTGACGTGCCGTTGCGGGCGGAATACGCCGACCTGTTCCACGCCTGCGGCGAATTGACGCGCTCGAATCCGGCCGGAGACCTTCCGAGGGGGCCGGGGCGCGTGTTCGGCTCGCGCAGCATTCCGCAGGCCCATCTTGAGAACTTCATTCCCTATTGCTGGGTCGGCACGGACGATCGCGGCGTCTACTACGCGGGCGACGTCGATCGCGGCTGGCTGCACACGGCAACGCGCGACGCGGTGGAAATCGTGCGCGAGACTGACGGCACGGCGGTGCTGCGGCTCAACCTCGTCAACGGAGCCTACTTCACGAAAGGCGGACGGAAGATCGAGCTTGCGTTGGGCGCGACGCCGGTGAAGCCCCGTCCGGCGGGCTGGCGCACCTGGGCGGACACGTACATCGATTGGCCGAGCTCGCGCACGATGCTGAACCTGGCCTCGTCCGCGTCATGGCAGTCCTTCTACGGGTGGATGTCGCGCTATCCGGCGTTTGGAGACTTCGGGCACATCCGCAAGCTGTCCGAGACCCTGCGGACGGGCGTCATCGACCGCGCCTACCAGACGAACTTCATCGAACGGTGCATGGAGGCCTGCCGCAAGCGTCCGTCCGATGTCCCGGTTCTCGCGGAAAAGCCGCCGCCGGCGGCGTACAAGACGCTGAAGGATCACGTGAACTTCGCCTTCAACGCCGCAAAGCGGCTGCACGGTCGTCCGAATGCGGCGCTTTACTACTACACGTGCGACTGCGATCCGGCGATGAAGCTGCCCGAGTGGCCTGTCATGGCGGACGAGTGGGGTCGGCACACGCAGGTCTTCGGCTCGTACCAGGACTACGCAATCTATTACCTCGACAAGATGGTCGAGGCGGGCATGGGCGGCGTCTACAACGACAACTCCTACGCCTGGTGCAACTATGACTGGGTGATGGGCCGCGCATGGATCGACGAGAAGGGCGAGGTGCATCCGAGCCTGTCCATCTGGGCGCTGCGCGAGTTCTGCCGCCGCGAAGCGACGGTCATGTGCGAGCGCGGCGTCGATCCGTGGCTGACGATCCACCAGACGAACGCCAACCTCCTGCCGGCGTTCGCCTTCGCGACCACGACGATGGGCATGGAGTGGAAGTACGGCAACAGCGAGCACCAGGACCGCTACACGACCGGCTACCTGCGCGCAGTGAACCAGGGTCTTCAGGGCGGATTCTTCCCGACCTGTCTCGAAGGCATCTTCGACACGCGCTCCGCCGAGGAGAAGCGACATCTCGGACGGACGCTGCTGGCGACGTTCCTGCCGCACGAGATTCGCCCGACGCTGCAGCAGACGATCGACGTGCGCCTCTACAACCGTCTGCTCGCGAAGATGCATGCGTTCGGCGTCGCCGAGAAGGATTGCGTCTACACGGCCTACTGGAATCGTGCAAACCCCGTCGCCTGCGAGCGGAAGGACGTGCTGGTCTCTACGTATCGCCGAGGCGACAGGCTGCTACTGCTCGTCGGCAGCTGGGCGGACGCGGACGTGCCGCTTCGGCTGAAGTTCCCCTCTGCCGTGCATCGGGTGGTTGATCTGGAGACCGATCGTGAAGTCGACCTTGAGGCGCTGGTTCTCGCCCGGCGCGAATTTGCCGCGCTGGAAGTCGAGTTGGCGCCGACTCAGGTGAACGAGACGGCGAAGTAGAAGGAATGTGGCTGTTGAATCATGCCTGTCTTGCGCATCCGGTCGCCTGGATTTGGTATAATGCGCGGCATGGAAAAGATCGCGACAGATACCTATTCGTTCGAGCGCGTCCGTGAGGGCGGGTTCGTCTACGTGGACAAGACAGCGATCCTGAAGCGGCTTGCGGACGGGTCTATCGGCACGCAGTTCTTCATCGCGCGTCCGCGCCGATTCGGGAAGTCGCTCGCCGTCTCTACCCTGCAGTGCCTCTTCGAGGGGCGGCGCGACCTGTTCCGGGGCCTCGCCATCGAGCCGGGCTGGGACTG
>CAKURH010000133.1 GCA_934675625.1 uncultured Kiritimatiellota bacterium | reverse complement strand
TGAGGGCGATATGCGCCAACCCCGCGTCGCCACTGGGTGAAAACGACTTTTTCAGAAATCAAACTGGCAAACTCGGGTTATAGCACAATTCGGCATGGCCGGAATGCAGCGGTTGAAATCACGGAGCCGTGCAGACAGAGACGCGGACGGGGCCGAGGAGGCCGGACGGCTGGAGCGGATCCTCGGATGACGGCCCCGAGTAGACGGTCGGGCGCAGGTTCCAAAAAGCCCCCGTCCCCGTGCGCGGACAGTCCCAATAGCGCAGGACGGAATGCGTGACACGCGCCTCCGGCGGTCGCGTGCAGTCGCCGACGAGGCGGTTGTGCCAGTTGTTCGTGTATTCGATGCGCAGCTCGTTGCGCCCCGGCTTCACCGCTGCCGTGACGTCCACCTCCCACGGCGCGCACCACGCGACGCCGCAGTCCGTCCCGTTCACGAAGACGCGCGCAAGCCCCGTGGGGACAGACCCCAGCGACAGCACGACACGCCCCTTTCTGTCACCCGTTCCGTCGAACGACGTCTCGTAGACGCCCGTGCCCGAAAAGTGGCGGAGCGCGTCCAGCCGCGTCCAGTCGACGAGTCGATTCATCGTCCGCGCCTTCGGCGGCTCGACTGTGATGCCGGGGTGGTAGCGGAACGCGACTTGCCACGGGCCGACAATCTCCGTCGCGCGCGTCGCAGGGCCTGTCCCCAGAGACGGGCGGGGGCCTGTCCCCAGGGGCGCGGTGGGGCCTGTCCCCACGGTTGCGGCGGGGTCTGTTCCCAACGGCTTGTCCGTGAAGACGACGAATGCGCTGCCGCCGCGCGGCAGGTCGAGGCGCACCGCCGTCCGTCCGCCCGCCTCCGCCGAGACATCCGCCGCGCGCCGCGTGACGGAGACAGGATCCCACACCTCGACGGCGCGTCCGTCGGCGACGGCGTTGAGCGATACCGTTCCCGCGCCCTCGCCCGTCACGAAGAAGACGTCCGCCGCGCCGATGCGCCGGTGGAGCGTCAGAAACTGCGCGTTCGCGTCCTTGCGGAAGCGTCCGTAGGGCCAGTAGTTGCCCGCCGGCGGCAGGAACTCGCCGTCATCGACCCACTCGCCCGCCTGCAGGAGTGCCTGACACCGTCCCAGATACTGGACGAACGGCGCGGCATCGCGGTTCCACGTCACATTGCGGTTGATGTGGCTGCCGGCGAAATACTCCAACCCCGGCACGCCGTACTGCGCAGGCGAGGTCGTGTAGGTGTGCCAGACGATGCGGTTCATGCCGTCGACGAACGCGACATCCGCCAGCGGCTTCAGGAACGCGGGATCGACCGTCCAGTGGCGGTGCATGTGCGTGAACGCCTCGACCGCCGCGATCGGCAGCTTCGCCCGACGCGCCGCCGCGACGATGCCGCGCCCGAAGAACTCGATGTTGCGATTCGCGCGCCCCGCGTCGGGATGCGTCGCATTCTCGTGCGTCGGCCAGAACTCGCCCTGCGGCACGTCGTTCGCCGCGAGGAACTCGAACTGGTCGCATTCGCCGAACGTGCGCGGATCGCGCTTCAGTCCCCACGGCCCGCCGGACTCCGCCGTCGCGAACATCCCGTGCGCGTGCGCCCAGTCGCGCACCGCCGCGTAGAGGTGCTTCACCATCATGCGTCCGCGCACCCGGCGGACATCGCGCATGAACGCCTCGGCATCGACGCCCGGCGGCACGAAGCCCGCGAGGGCGGGCAGCTTCGGACGGAGCGCGTAGCCCGCGTCGGCGGCGAAGTCGGCCTCGAACGTCGCGCTCCACGTCGGCATCAGCCCCTCCCAGCTCACGTTGTAGAGCCCGGCGAGCGCCCTGTCCTTTCCGACGAGCCCCGGCAGACGCGCAATCAGCGGCGCGACGACGCGGTCGAGGTGGCGGCAGACGGCCGCGCGGTCGAGCACGTCGATGTCCTGCTCGCGCCCCGCAACGGTCGCGCGCGCGAAGCGGAGGATTGTCCAGTTCGCGCCGAGATCACGCCCCTCGTCCGGCGACGTCAGCTCGCGCACCTCCAGAGCCGCGCGCCGACGGAACGCCGTCACGTCCTCGCCCCTGCCGACGTTCCCCTCCATCGACATCTGCCCGTCGCCGGCGTTCGCCCAGTTCGTGCGCTCGGCCGGTTCGGCGGTGCGCACCGCGAAAACGGCCACCTCGCGCCCATGCGGAAAGGCCAGCGGCTCGAAGGCGTCGCCCGGCAGGTAGCTGCGGCACTTGAGGAACTTCGGCGCGTCATCGCCGGCGTCCACGTCGCCGCGCAGGTGTCCGCCGGACGCCGCGACGTTGAGGACGAGCGACATCCCATGGCGGTCGGCCTCGCGGATGGTGTGCGCGACGAGGTCGAGCCAGTCGGCGCTGCCCCAGCGGATTGTCGCGGGCGGGTTGCGCACGTGGTCGTCATCGTCCCAGTAGCCGCGCGAGTCGGTGAGCAGGATGCCGCCGAAGCCGAGCCGCGCCATGTCCACCACCTCGGCGGTGATCGTCTCGCGGTCGGTCAGCGTGTTCGTCCAGAAGTAGTACGTCCACGGCTTCGCGGCGGCGGGCGGGTTCGCGAATGTCGTCCAGAGGGATGCGAGCAGGGTCAGTCCGTTCATTGGGTCATCGTCCTTTCTTGGCTTGAGAAGAATGAGACGGGTAGTTTACCATACAACCCACTCGGCGCGCAATGCTTCATTTTGACAAAGTTGCACTTTTTTGCCCCCCCCCCCCATCGACAACGCGGACGTTTACCGAAGAATTAGGGCAGCCGTCCGGCCCAGATGTAGTCGAGGCGCACCGTGCCCGTGACCGGCTCGCCGTCCGCGAACGCGATTTTCAGCTGCTTCACGCCGCCGATCGCCGGCATCGGCACGGTGTAGACGCGGTCGTCGCCGTCCATGGGCGTGACGTTGAACGCGACGCTCCGCGCGCGCGCCCATGTCGGCTGTCGGGCCGTCTGCCACCAGACGCGCATGCGCCGCGACGTGGTGTGGTTCTGCAGGCGGATGCGCAGGGCGTTTGCCCGCGCCACGCTGAAGGTCACGCCGAGGTGGCGATCGCGCGGCGAGACGAGCGCCGCGTTGGCGCTTGCCTTCACGGCAATCACATAGTAGTCGCCGCAGACGCGTGCCACGGGAAAGGACTCCGTGCTCCAGAACGGGTCTTTCGCCGCCAAGAACTCGTAGTCGGTGCCTGTCGCCTCGGCCATCCACCCCTGAGCCTCGAGATTCCGCGCGAAGTCCCTGGCGCCAAAGGTCTGTGCACCCGGCGGCAGGACGTGCACCGCCGTCCGCGCCGTGCGCCAGAGCGTTCCGTTGTCCGCCGTCACGTTCAGGCGCCAGTCGCCCACGCCGGGGAAGGTCGCCCGCGTGCGCGCGGCGGCGGCATTCGCGAAGACAACGCCTGTCGGCCCTTCGATGGATTCCCAGCGCACGGCGGCCTTCGGGTCGTCGACCGTCGCCGAAAGGGCCGCCGTCGGCTCGTCCGTCCAAATCTCGCCGCACGCCGTCACCGTCGGCGGGTCAACGTAGGGGAACGCCGCGTCGAGGTCTTCCGCGAAATCGAACGCACGGTTGTCCGTGAGCGTCCAGTCGTTCGTCGACCGCGTCTCGTTCACGTAGAACGGCACGCCCGGCAGCCGCACGTAGCCGTTGCCCGCGATGCGTCCGTTCGAGCAGGCGACGTCGGCGGGCGTCGTCGGGCCACCCCAGACCTGGATCTCGGCCGGCCCGTTCTTGCGCGCCCAGTTGTTGCGGTCGAACTTGCAGCCCCGAATCTCCACGTTGCGCGTCTGCGGACGGTGCAGGCCGAGAATCTCGATGGCCGCGCCCGCGTTGTTGCGGAACGTGCAGCGGTCGACGAGGCAGTTCTCGCCCTGCGCCTCGAAATCGACGCCGCCCTGATCCGGCGAACCGGCGTCCGGCTGGTTCAGGAAGTGGCAGCCGCGCATGACGAAGCCGTCGTTGCCGTAGAGCATGATGCCCATCGTGCCGGCCGAGGCCTGGTAGCCGGAGGCGTCAAACACGCAGTCCGTCATCCATGACCGGCTCGCGACGTTGACCGGATGCGGCGAGGTGTTGGGGGCGTAGTTGTCGTGGCAGAACAGGCGGTTCACGAACGTGTCCGTTCCGCTGATCTTGAATCCGCCCGAACACTGGTACGACTCGCAGTCGCGCAGCACGACGTCGTGCGCGCCGGACACCATCAATGCGGACGCCTGCCCACGTCCGCCCTCCGGCTGGACGTCCCGCCATTCGGGGATGCCGTGCGCGTTGATGCGGTAAGCGCCCTCGATGTGGTGCGCGAGACAGCGCTCGACGAGGACGTGTCCGCGCGCCGGCGCCCCGCCCTTGATCACAAGCCCGCTCCCCGCGTTGCAGACGATGAGGTCGCGCACGGCGAGATACGACGCGCGCGGCACGTAGACGCAGCGTTCGCGCAGGTGGCGCGTCCGCCGGATCTGCGGACGCCCGCCCGCGCCATACGCGCCGATTTCCGCCCAGTTGTCCGGCGCGCCCGCCGCCGAGACTTCGAGCTCGTCCCGAAAGACGCACCCGCGCTTCAGCAGCAACCGTTCGCCCGGCCCCAAGACGCGCCCTTTCAGGTTGCGGAACGTGCGCCACGCCGTCTGCGGCGTCAGCCCGTCGCGCGCATCGTCGCCCGCGTCCGCATCGACGTGGAACGCGCGCGTCGCGCGAATCGGCGGCGTCCAGTCCTTCGCCGTCAGGGCCGGCTCGCGGTCCGGCATGAAGACGACGCGCTTCGACGCGCGGCAGAGCCGAACGACATTCGTCCCCGCCCCCGCGCGCCACACGGTGAAGTCAAGGAACGCAAAGCCGTTCGTATCGGCGGTGACCGTCCATGACAACGGCGTCTCGCTCGCCGCCGACAGCCTCGGCAACGAGACCGTCGTTGGCGCGACCGTCGCACCGCCGCGCGCCGTGGCCGTGACCGTGCGCGCACCGATTTCCTCGCCGATGTTGCACAGGACGCCGCGCAGGGTCGCGGGCCGTCCGACGCGCGGCATCAGCTCGCGCGTCCGAAAGAGCCCGAACTCGACGATCTCCTGCCGCGCGTTCTGGATCACGACGTTCGTGACGGCCACGCGCCCCGGCGTGCCCAGCACGAGGCGCGACTTCGGATTCGCCGCGCACCGTCCGCGCCGAGGCCGCGCGACGCTCTCCTGACCGTCGACGCCCAGCGTGACGGTGCGGCCGTCCCAGCGTCCAGCGAGGCGGTAGACGCGCCCCGTCTCGACGCTCGCCGTGACGGCGGCGCGCGGCTCCCAGCCGCCGTCGACCCAGACCCAGAAGCCGAAGGAGCCGACGTCGCCCGCCTTGCGGTCGTAGCGCAGCAGATACTCGCGGTCCTTGGCGAGAATCATCGTCTCGCCGCGCGGCGGCGTCCGAAACGTCGCGTCGCAGCTGACGCGGAAACCGGGGCGGATCGTCACGTCCGCCGCCGCGCCGGACAGGGCGACCGCAGCCGCCGCCAGCGCCATCATCGTCATTCGCATCGTTTTCATGTCCGTAGAATATCAAATTCGCCGTCAGCGGACAAGGATGAGCGCGCCACTGTCGGACACCGCCTCCAAGGAGCCGGGCCCCGTCACGAACGCGGGACACGTCTCGGCGTTGTCGCCGCGTCGATGACGTCCGTCTTGCCGCCCCGCCCCTCGATGCCGAGCCGCCACGCGCCCGCCGTCGGGATGTCGACGAGATACGACACCTCCATCCAGTGGCGCATGTAGAGCGAGGGCGTCGTCGCGAGCACGTTCGTGACGCCGCCCTGCGCGAGCCACACGCGCACGGAGTTGTTCGCGTAGACCTGCGAATCGGCGCGCGTACGCACATGCATCTTGAAGCGATAGCGACCCGGCTGGGGAATCTGCAAATCCTGGCAGACGCCGCGTCCGTTCTGGAGGCGCAGGCGGCGCAAGCCCTCCCATGCGCTGTACCCCCAGTGTTGGGGACGGTCAGAATACGCCACAAGGCTCGCCGTGCCGTTGAGGGTCTTGGGCAGGTCGGGGACGGTGTAGCCCGCCCAGCCGCCCAGGCCAATCTCGAAGCCGGGGTTGGCAATCAGGTTGCCCGCGTCGGTGGTGTCCGCGCGCGTGAGCGTGGCCCGGAAGACGGGCGACGCGGAAAACCCGAGGCTGGAACTGAAGTAGGTGACGAGACGCTGCACCGCGCCGCGCAAGTGCCACGTGCCCGCCGGCACCGTGAACGAGGTCGTGGCGATGCCGCCCACGGCGGCAAAGCCGAGCGCGCCCGTTCCGTCGAGGCTGTCATGCTGTCGAATCGTACCGTCATGTTCCGTCGAATTATCTACCCCATCTTACGATGCGTCGTAGTATAGCATAATTCCAACGTCCGTGTCCTTTTTGTCGGGTGGCACACACCGCTCTTGGAACAGTCTAGCACAGAAATGGATGGTGGGCTATAGTGGATTCGAACCACTGACCTCTTCCATGTCAAGGAAGCGCTCTAACCAACTGAGCTAATAGCCCT
>CAKURH010000132.1 GCA_934675625.1 uncultured Kiritimatiellota bacterium | reverse complement strand
TGATAGTATACTATAACATACGGCTGAAATCAAGCCCAGATCTAAACTTTTTGCAAAAAAGACTCGGTGCACCCCGAAACATGTCAGATCAATGACTCGATTTGACGGGCTTTGGCGGAACGTGGTATAATTCGCGCTGATTTCGTCGGGCGGGATGTGCCTTGCCCGATGACGACCGAAAGGTTGGGTGGCTCTTTGAAACGGCTGACGGGCACAGACGTCAGTCACCGGCTGAAGGTTCAGGCGGAAACAAGGCCTGTCGAATCGCAATCTGATTCGCGGGCCCGATTCCAAAGGAACCGACGGCAAAACCTTTACCTGCGGTCGCACACTGGGGCCGAAAGGAGAAGGACTCGCGGAAACCCATCCGAGGCCCGCGAGACGTACGCAGCTCTTGCGTATTTGGCTTTAATCGAAACTCGACCAAATCTTCAAGGAAAGCCGAATATGTGAGATGCGTTGCGTGGTTCATTCCACGCGGCGTGTCTTCTATTCCGTGTTTTCCTAAGGCGCTTGGTCGTGCCTCGATTAGAACATGATGTGAAGGCACGCCGTTCCTTTTCTGCGCCCGGCGGTCGTGCCTTTTGTAAGTTGGGTGCAGAAAAATAAAGCAAGAACACAGTCAGAATGCAAGCAAGAAAGACAATGAAAACCTGTCTCACATGGGCCGTTGCAGCGTTGTCGTCGTTGGCGATGGTCGCCCATGGCGAAGTCCGCATAGGCGAGGTCTATCAGTATCTCGCCGGGCCCTATGAGATTAGCATGACTAGGCCATGGACGGCGAGGCTGATTGAGTGTGAACGCGCTTACATGTCTGTTGCGGTCGAGGTTCTTGGCTGCGAGAACGCGAGCGTGATCCCAGAGGTCGTTCTTGAGAATGCGGTTGCCGAGAAGGTCGTCGGGAAAGCTTCCGTGAAGACGGATGCGCAGATGAAGGCCTTGGTCTATCGGAACGGGTATGAGATCGAAGAGAACATGGCGACCAGCGAATCGGGCGGGAAAGAGTATGAGTGGGAATTTTCCCTGTGGCCGGACGGAAAGGTCAACGAAGGCCGGAAATGGATCATCGTCCCAGTTACCCGCGGTGTGAACGGGAACGGATGTTGGGGCGGTCTCCCGGCGTTCTCGGTGCGCTTGAAGGGCCTTGACGTTGCCTCGGACTCATATTATGTCGAGCCGGACGAAGACGCCATGCCGAAGTTCAATGCGAAGAGCATATTCGGCCTTGCGTGTACACAGCTCGGAGGCTCTTCCGTGTCGGGATTCAAGCTTAAGGTGAATGGTAGCTTAAACTATATGTCTGACGAGGACTGCAAGGGAATCACGCCCTCTTGGATGTTCGACTGGAACGCGCGGAAGGACAAGAGCGTGTCCATGACGATCAAGGTCCCAGAGGCAGGCCTCCTGACGATTCGCGGAATCACGGCTAGCGAATTCGGCGACATGCACGACTGGGCGGCTTGGCAGATATCCGGCACCGGCGTTTCTTACGAATCCGGCGCACAACAGCTGAAGATCAACTGCTCGGACACGACGACGGTCACGCTGCGGAATGACGAGGACGACAAGTTCACAATGGACAACTGGTTGGCGTTCTATATGGACGACTTGGCGTTCTATCCGGCGGCGTCCAAGTCGGTTCATGTCGTCGGCGACTTCGTGGTGTCGCGCCGGGTTGAAAATGCGGCCAGCGAGAATCCGATCGACGAAGCGTTCGAAGCGTTCTATCCGCTCTACGTCAACGGCTACGTGACGGGTGGCGGAACGTTCAAGCCCGGCGAGAAGCTGACGATGGTTGCCAACGTCGCGCCGGGGATGAAGCTCGACCATTGGGAGATCACGGATCGGGATTCCTGGAATCAGATGTCTGCGATTTCGTTCCCGGACGGGACGGACACGAAGGCGAAAACGCTTTCGTTCGTCGTGCCCGAGTCGTTCTGCGGTGCGATGTCGGAAATGAAGGTCATTCACGTCCGGCCCATTCTCGTCGAGAATCCGTTGGCCACCGACCCTGACGTGCCGGAACTCGCAGACTCCTACGGGCCGTTCGGGCCGGGGGAGTGGGTCGAGATTGAGATTCCCGGCCTCGCCGGCTACGCGGCGAAGGGGCTGCCCGCCGGTCTGAAGCTCGACGGGAAGACGGGAACAATCTCCGGTGCGCCGACGAAGCCGACGGGCGACGCGGGCGTCACGGTGACGTTCACGCGGAAAGGGGCGACGACGCTGACGGCGCAGTTCATCGTGGGGCCGCTCTTGAACCTGTCCGTGAACGTCATCGGCGCGGGGCGCGTGTCGGGCGCGGGCGCGTTCGCCGCGAACAGGAAGGTGACGCTGAAGGCGACGGCCGCGAAAGGCTCGGTCTTCGCGGGCTGGTACGCGGACGCGGCGTGCGAGGAGCCGTTCCCGGCGGACGGCGCGGATTGGCGCGCGCCGTCGCTTTCGCACGTCATGCCGACGAACGACGTCACGGCTTATGCGAAGTTCGTTCCTGCGGCGGACGACCGCGCGGCGCTGTCCCTCGCGGCCGCCGACGAGTGCGCGCCGAAGACCGCGATCGAGCCGATTGCCGTGGACGTGTCGGGCTGCACGTCGCTGCCGACGGTGAAGGTGAAGGGGCTGCCGCCGGGGCTGAAGTTCACGGCGAAGGCCCTCGACGTGAAGGCGACGAAGACGGCGCCCGCTGCGCACTACGCGGCGAACACGGTCTACGGCACGCCGACGAGGAGCGGCGTCTACGCGGCGACGTTCACCGTCACGACCGCCGGGAAGCGGACGGCCTCGACGAACGTCACCTTCACGGTCATTGACCGCACGGCGGGCGAGAGCTTCCTGAAGGTCGCGTGCGACGCGGAGATGGGCAAGGCGACGGGCGCGGGGATCTACGCCGCCGGGAAGAGGGTGACGCTGAAGGCGACGCCACAGAAGGGCTTCGTCTTCGCGGGGTGGTACGCCGAGGACGGCGAGCCGCTTGCGGGCGGCGTCGACTGGCGCACGCCGTCGTTCCCGTACGTGGCGACGGGCACGGACACGACCGTGCGGGCGCTGTTCGCCCGGGCGGAGGAAGACGCGTCGCTTGAGCTTCTTGTCGCTGAGGTCTACAACACGTCCGGCTCGTTCGACCTGCCGCTGGCCGTCAAATCCCTTTCGCTTCCGAAAATTGCGGTTTCCGGGCTTCCGGCGGGGCTGAAGTTCGATGCGAAGGGACTCCGCATCTCCGGCACGGCGACGAAGCCCGGCACGTACGCGGTGACGGCAAAGCTCACGAATGCGACGGTGAAAAAGGCCATCGCGAAGACGTTCCGAATCGTCGTGGACAACCTGACGGGCGCGAACGGGCTCCTGGCCGTGACGGACGCGGCCGGCGGCGCCGGTTCGCTGATGAACGGGCGCGGCGAGCGGTACGTGATGTCCGTGGGCGTGGCGGAGCACGGACTGCCCGTCCTGAATGCCGCAGACGCGGGCGACAAGGTGACGCTCGCGGGGCTCCCGACGGGCCTCAGGTACGACGCGAAGACGGGCAAGGTCACCGGCGTCGCGACGAAGGCCGGCACGTACACCGTCCGCGCGACGGTGAAGTCGGGCAAGTCATCCTACGTCTCGACGTTCACAATCGAGGTCGCGCCGCTCCCGTCGTGGGCGGTCGGCACGTTCGTCGGGTGCGGCGAGGGCGAGATCCCCGGCTATGATCTTGCCGAGGACAACCTCTACGGGACGGTGACGGTCGCGGCGAACGGCAAGGTGTCCGGCAGGTTCCTCTTCGACACGGGCGACGAAAGGCTGCTCACGTCCGCGTTCTCCGCGCCGGCCCTGACGGGCCATGACGCCGAAGGGGGCTGCTACTTCCTCGACGTGACGCTTGCCTTCAGGGACGGGAAGACCGTCGTCGAGAGCCGGGAGTGCCGTCTCCGCATCGAGCGGAACGGCGGCGACGCCGGCATCGGGGGCGGCATGATTGACGTGAGCGGCGCCGACGTCACGCTCTACCAGAACGTCTGGAAGGTGAAGGGCTTCGGGGACCTGCCCGTGTTCGCCGAGAAGAAGACGGTCGTCTCCAGGACGATGGAGATCCACGGCGACGAGGAGGTGGAGAACGGCACGTCGACCATCACGCTCGTCCTCGACCAGAAGGGCGGCGTCTCTGCCACGCTTGTGGAGGAGGGCGTCGACAGGGGAACGCCATTCCGCGACAGGTTCGCGTTCAAGGGCGACCTGATCGTCATCGAGCGCTGGGAAGAAGAGGGCGAGAGGTTCTATGAGGCGGAGGTCCCGCTCGTCATCGGCAGCCTCGCCACGGCGCACGTCGACGTCACGATGCGCGTCTCGCCGGACGGCAAGGTCCACGCCGACGGCTGCGAGATCACAGAGTGGACGGACTTTGGCGACTGGGGCCCCAACGAGTAGCCGCCGGACGACGGCAGGCATGCCGAACCCTCGCATTTTTATAAATGCGAGGGTTCTTTTCTTTAGGCCACCTCTCTCCTCCAACGACGTGGGAGGGGATCACCGTTCGCGGGTCGTGCGGAGGACGACGGGGCCGAGGAGGCCGGAGGGCAGGAGCTTGTCATCCCTGTTCCAGTGCTTCCACGTCGTGAACGTGTGGCGCCCGGTCGGGCTCCGCCTCCCCTCCTTCACCCACTGCGGCAGCTCGACGATGGCCTCGCGGAAGTCGGCCTTCTTCCACGCGCAGTCCTCGGCGTAGAGCCGGTCGTCGCCGATCAGGCGGTTCGGCCAGCGGTTCGTCACGCGGATGCGCAGGTCGAGCGTCGCGCCCTTCCGCGCGGCGTCCGTGACGTCCACGCGGAAGGGCGGCTTCCAGAGGACGGGGAAGTCCCTGCCGTTCACGCGCACCTCGGCGAAGTCCTTCACGTCGCCGAGGTCGAGGATCAGCCGCTCGCCCGGCTGGGGCTTCGCGGCCTTGACCCTCTTCGCGTAGGTCGCCGTGCCGCTGAAGTACCTGATGCCGTCCTCGGGCCGCTCCGTCCACGAGACGAGGTTCGTGAAGACGGCCCTCTCGGGCGCGTCCCATCCCTTCGGGAACGCGACCGTCCACGGCCCCTCGACGTTCTGCGCGCGGACGGTCTCCGCCCTCGGCAGGTCCGCGCGGGCGCTGCGCGTCGCCGCCGTCGGGCGGCGGAACATGACGAAGACCGAGCCGGACGGGTCGAAGCGGAGGCGCACGTGGGTGCGCCCGTCCGCGATGCGCCAGGCGGGCGCGTCGCGGACCGTGCCGCGCTCGGCGTCCCACAGCTCGGGCACGCGTCCCGCCTGGCGGAAGCTGACCTCGACCTCCGTCTCCTGCGGGTTCGGCATCGCGACGAAGTAGCCCTCGCCCCGCTTCCCGTAGTCGCGGTGGATGTAGGCGACGTCGCCGCCGCCGAGGTCGCGGCCCCTCTTGCCCGTCCACGCGAAGTCGGGCGCGACGCCGCGCCGCGCGAGGGCCTCGTCGGGCGTGCACGCGAGGACGTTCGGCCGCGCCCAGACCTTCGCCGCGAGGGCCTGCAGCTCGCCGTCCGCCGCCGGGTAGCCCGCGAGGCCCGGCGTCCGCGCCGGGCGGACGGCGCCGACGACCGTCGCCCCCGCCTCCGCGAGCGCGTCGACCTTGCGGAGGACGTCGAGGCCCATCGTCTCGCTTGCCGGCAGGATCAGGATCTCGTAGGCGACGCCGCCCGGCGCGACGACGCGTCCGCGCGCGTCCACCGTGAGGCGCATCAGCGCGTCGCGCGCGCAGATGTCCCAATTGTAGCCGTAGGGCAGGGTCGCGGGGCGCCCCGTCGCGCCGTCGGTGTTGCCGCCGTCGTTCGGCGCGCCCTCGCCGCAGTAGAAGAGGCCCTCGGCGACGGGACTGCCCTCCTGCAGGAGGAACTGGCAGCGCGACTGGTAGGAGATCCAGTCCTTCGCGAGCGGCCACCACGTCTGCGTGCGGTCGAAATGCATGCCCCACTTGCCCATCGTCATGCCGGGCAGGTACTTGCCGGCGGGCCACGGCTGGTGGGTGAAGCGGTGGTAGACGATGCGGTTGACGCCCTCCGTGAAGACGCGGTCGCCCTGCGCCTTGAGGCCGTAGGGCGTCTTCTGCCAGCGGCCGACACCCTCTGCCGGATTGCCAGTAAAAGCCTCCATCGCCACAATGCGCCGCCCCCAGACGTGCGCGAGGGAAGCGGGGAAGCGCGCGTTGCCGACGGTCGAGACGCCAACGCCCGGCTTGCTCCAGAACTCGCCCATCGGGATGTCGGCGGGGGTGCCGTACTGGAGGTTGTCCGCCGGGCAGCTGCCGTAGGGCTCCAGCGAGAGCTTCAGCCCGCGCGCATGGCACTTCTTCGCGAGCGCGCCCGCGTAGTTCTCGGCGAAGAGGTCGGCGACGGTGCGGCGGAAGTCGGCGAGAAAGCGCTCCGTCTCGTCCGCCGAGCCGACGACGTGCCCGGTGAAGACGGGGTAGTAGGGGGCCATCGCGTAGCCGCGCCGCCGCGCGAATTCGCGCTCGAAGCCCTGCGTCCAGTTCTGCGAGCCGACCTCGTAGCTGTCGACGAGGATGCTGTTGAGGCCGTGCGCGACGTCGCCCGCGAGCGGGCCGAGGAAGTCGCAGAGCTTCGCGACGTAGGCGTCGAAGTGGAAGTCGAGCGCGCGCGCCGAGAGCTTGTCGACCTCCAGCCCAATGCCGCGTTCGGACGCCGGATGGTTGCATCGCCCGTTCGCCGCGTAGCCGAGGCGGACGATCGACCAATCGCCGGCAGG
>CAKURH010000131.1 GCA_934675625.1 uncultured Kiritimatiellota bacterium | reverse complement strand
GTCGCCCGCCGCGCGGAAGTTCATCCCCGCCCAGCCGGAGAGCGCCGCCTCGCACAGCGCGAGCGTCGCGCCGCCCGCGCCTCCGCCTCCTCCAGCTCGACCGCCAGCTCGTTGTAGCAGTCGCGCACCGTCTCGCGCCGGGAGAGCCGCGTCGTCCACGCCGTGTCGGACGACGCGCGGCGGACGTTCCGCACCCGCATCTCGGCGAGACGCTCCGCGCCCTTCTCCAGCGGGCTCCCCACGGCGAACGCGACGCCGAGGCTCGAGGGCTTCACGAGTTCGCGCCCGTCGCGCGCGAGCGACCAGCGCATCCCCTGCGCGTCCGTCTCGAAGCCGAGCGACAGCCGCCCGTCCGGCGAGGCGACGCTCAGCGCCGCCGCACGGGCGTCCGCGCCGCAAAAGCCGAGCGACACGGACAGCGCGACAGACAGAAAGGAATCGATCTTCATCTTGGTCATGTTTTCTCTTGTCTTTTATTGTTTCTTATAGATGCGGCAATAAATTAGGTTGATCCTCCCCTGTGTGAAGATAACTCCGATTCGTGCAGCTCTCGCTACCGCTCCGCAGAATGTTTCTGCCCAAGGTTGCACATTCGCACTTCACGACCCTCTAAGTGATTGTCTTGTGGCTGGCTTCTGCGAAGCCAGATGTCGTCTGCGGAGCGGTAGCGAGAGCATCAATCATCGGAGTTTATCACGATACTTTGCCATCACATTTACAAGATACGCGGCGATGGCCTGGTGCCCTTCGGGCGCCGGATGCACAAAACCCTCCGACAGCAACGTCGGCGACGGCAACGCCGCCAGTCCGTCCACATGCACGAGGTTGGGACGATTCAGTTCCCGGATGACGCGCGCGACAATCTCGCGATACTGCACCGCATCCTTCATGTGCTGCTCCGTTCCCACCGTCCGAAAGACGTCAATGCCAAGAATCAGCGCCTGCGGATGCGACGCCGTGACCTTGTCGAGCAGATACCGCACGCGCCGCTCGAACTCGACGGGATCCTTTCCGAGAATGTTGATGCCCATCTCGATCGTCGCGTAGTCGAACGGCTGGGCCGCGAGGTAGTCGGCCATCTCCGGCTCCAGCCGGCAGCTGCCGGCGAAACCGAGATTCCGCACATCCGCGCCGAGCCGCGCGCCGACGAGGCTCGCATACGTCATCGGCTGCCGCGTCGCGACGCTGCCGTGCGTGATGGACGACCCATAGGCGAGATAGACCTTGCGCGGCAGCTGCTCCGGCGACGGCGGCGCGACGGCCCCCGACACGCGGCGGATGCCGAGCGCGGCCTGCGGCAGGACGATGCGCACGACATCGGGATCGAAGCGGCAGCCCTGCTCCTGGGCGACGCGCCGCAGGATGTCCCTGCGCGGCGACGGGCGGATCGTCAGCGTCGTGTCGCGGCCCCGGACGACCTTTTCGGTTTCCGGCCAGTCGGCGATGAAGTCGCCGTAGTAGACGAGGCACGTCGCGTTGGCGTCGTCCGTCGCACCGCCGAGGCGGATCTCGGCCTTCTCGCCCTTCAGCACGAAGCGGATCTCGACGCCCGTGCTGCCCGCGTTCATGCGCCGTCCCTGCGCGCTCAGCGCGGGCTCGACCGCCTGCGGCACGCGGCGGAAGCGCTGCAAGCCGTCCGGCTCGGCGACCAGCTCGGACACGTTGTGCAGAAGCACGTCCTGAAAGACCATATCCGCCCGGCAGGGCAAAAACGCCAACGACAATGTGAGGAGACTGAACGATGTTGTTTTCATCTTGGTTTGGTTACTCATTGTTTGACAGCAGCGAGAGGAAACAGCGTCTTGCCAACGGTGACGGCGCTACGCGCGAACACGAAACGACGACGCCGCGAAATCGCGCGTTGCGCGATTGAGTCCACAGAAGCGCCGCTGGGGCCGAAAACTTCGTTTTCGCCCAGCATCGCTTCCGCGTCCTCACCCTTCGGGTTTTCGCGGCCGCGTCGGCACGAACGCGCACCTGGGGTGCGACACGAAAGCGGGCGGGCTGTCCGTCGATCCACGAAAAGGCTCTCGCTCTTTTCTCGACGCTTCGTTGACGCCGGCCTCCCGCTTGAATGCGGCGGATATGCTATACTACCACCATGCGCGATGATTTGCTTTACAAGGACGAGGTGTATGCCATCCAGGGGGCCGTCTACGAGGTCTACAGGACGCTCGGCAACGGCTACAGGGAAGAGGTCTATCAGCAATGCCTGGAGCGCGAACTGGCCTTGTGGAAGATCCCATACGAGGCAAAAAGGGAACTTCGCATCTTCTATAAGGGAGAACCCATCGAGAAGACCTACATCCCAGACCTGTGGTGCTATGGCGCCATCATCGTAGAGCTGAAGGCCGTCGAGGCAATCACGTCTGAACACTTTGCTCAGCTCGGCAATTACCTCAGGCTCACGAAATGCAGGCTCGGGCTGCTCGTGAACTTCGGTTCGTATCCCAAAGTCACCATCAAGCGCTGGGCAAACTGACCCCTTGCGTAGATTGACCGTTCGAGAAGAATCGCGAAGCGCTTTCGTGCAATCGACGTAAGGCTCGCGTCGTTTCGTGGTCAGCGACGCAGTCGCCAAGAGTATTCTCGCCCGCAGATCACCCATGTGCGCAAATTCTCACTTGATGAGCAGAAGGAGGCCGGACTTGCGCGAGGACTTGCGGACGCGGAGCGTGCCGCCGCCCGTCACGAAGCCCTCCCGGTAGAATCCGCTGAACGTCGGCTCGCCGTCCCGCCAGAGATACCTGACCACGACCGTCTCGCCGGCGGGAATCGCAATCGTCCCCGCATCCGAAACGGATACCGTCGCCTCACGCGAAAACGCGCCCTTCGCCGCGACACCCGCATCGACCGTCAGCCTGCCCGTGCCGGAGACGACGACGTTCGTGCAGTTCGCCCACGTCGCGCCCGCAAGCAAGGCGACCTCGCCACCGCTCACCGTCAGCGAACCGGTTGTCGTCGAGGCCGTGTTCGTCAGCGCCAGCCGTCCCGTGCCCGCATAGTGGAGCGACGCCTCGCCCCGGAAGTTGAGGTTGTGCGGCGCATACGTCCCCGCACCCGTCAGCTTCAGCGTGGCTGGCGTCGCGCTCGTCACGTACATGGCCGAATAACCGGGATGCTGCTCTTCAAATCCGGTAGCTCCGACAACCAGCACATCGCGCGCCGTCTGGTCAAAACCATTGAGGTTAAGCGACCCGACATGTCCGCTGTAGAACCCCAGGTCTCCCACGTCGGACAGGACATCAACCCCTTCGCAGACGGCTTTCATTCCGTAGCCAAGCGCCAGCACGCCATACACATTCCCCTGCGCGGAAAGATGCACTTCACCCACACCATCTGGCGTGCCATGAAGTCTGAAGGGGCACGCCCCGACATCGATCGGTTCGCCCTCAATCCAAAGAGTCCCCGTTTTCGTGACCTTGTATTGCCATATCCACCATTCATAGGCTTTCGGATTATTCCGATGCGCGGCGGACTCGCCCAAGCCACCGCCGACACGCAATGTTCCGTTCACGACAAGAGCCGAACCGTAGTTCCCTGCCGAAAGGTTCGTCACCGCGCCGAGCTGCACGAATTCCGTGCCCACCGGCGCGAGGTTCAGCGCCGGGCCGTGGTTGAAGGTGATCGCCGCGCGGTTCGTCACGCAGGCCGCCGTCGCGCGTACACCCGCCTTGCCGTTCAGCTGGACGTGCGCACCTGCCGCGCCGATGCCGCCGCGTCCCGACAGGACAAGCACGTTGCCGCCTGCCGTATCCCCCGGCACAGTCAGGCGGCCCGCAAACGCCGGCGTCTCGTCGGACGAGAATCTTACGATGTCGCCCGTCCCCGTCGTGCGCTCGAGCGTGACGGCGGAATGTCCCGCCCATCCGGCCGCGAGCTCGACAATCGTATTCGCCGGGATGCGCCACGTCTGCTCGCCCGCCGTGCGCGGCACGGCCTCGAACTGGCAGACGCGCGCCGCCTCCGTCTCGCCGCACGTAATCCCGCCCGCACCGAGGCGGAACGTTTCGCCGCGCAGGGTGAAGTCGCCCGCCGTCACGAGTTCAAGGCCGTAGACGTCCGCCCCTGCCGGAACCGTCGCCGAGGTGCCGGACGCAAACACGAGAATCTCGTCACCGCCCGTCAGCGCGGGCGCGATGCCGCCCCGCCAGTTCGCCGCCGTCGTCAGGCTATCATCCGCGCCACCGCCGATCCACGTGAACGTCTTCGTCTCGCCGATCTCGCGCACCAGGACTTCGACCGCCGCGCCCGTGAGGCGGTTGCCCGTGAGCGCGGTGATCGCCTCGGCGGAATACTCGTCCGGCGCGACGGACACGCCGTCGACTTTCAGCGTCTTCACGCGAAACACGTCCCCTGACGAAAGCGTCACCGCGCCGCTGTCCGCGATGTCTATCGCCAGGTTCGCCGCGTTCACCGCCGCCGTCTCCAGCACGATGCGTCCCGTGCCCGCGACCGTCAGCGCGGAGAGGTTGTTGAACGTCGCATCGTCCGCCAACACGATCTCGCCCGATTTCACCGTCAAGCCGCCGGTCGTCGTCGAGGGCCCGTGGAACGTGAACGAGGTCTCGTCCGCGCCAGCGAACACGAGCGAAAGCGCGCCGTTCACCTGGACGAGCCCCGAATGGTCTTTCGGATGGGGGCCGCCTGCGGTCGCCCAGCAGAAGCCGTCACGAACCGTCAACGTGGCGGACGTGTCGCTTTTCAGCGTATAGGTCGGCTTTTTGTAGTTTGAATCGGTTTCGACATACGCACTGCCCAGGAACGTCAAAAGGGAGATCGTCTGGTCAAAGCCGTTGAGATTGATCGTCGATCTCGGTGTCGACTGATGTCCGGGATTGAGTGCCGCCCCATCCTCGCCAAAGACATTCTGTCCGAAAAACGTAATTTCCCGAGAGACCGCGCCTTCAACCGAGACACCCGACATATTTCCGTTCAGCATGATTGCCGACCAGAGATTGCGGATACGCACATCTCCCGAGGCCGACAGATTCCCGGTAAACTTCTCAAATGACCCACTGAAGATGACGGCTTTCGTGCCCGTGTTCGCGACGACAATCTTGCCCGCGCCCGAAACGGCACCCGAAAAAGTCTGTTCGGCGGTCGCTGGCGCAAGCGCAATGGTCAGCGTCGCGTCCGCCGCCACGGCTATCGGTTCGCTCGCATACTCGTCGACGTTCGCTTCGTCAATGCGCGTGTCGGTCGTGATGTCAACCGCCCACGCCGCACCGCATAGGGTGACGAGTGCCATAACCACGCCAGAAGCAAGACGTTTCGCGCGCTGCGACCTCTGCGGCTCTGCGTGAACCATCGCGTCTGACGGCTTGTTAGGATCAAGCATTTTCTTCAGTGTCATGGCATCATTCCTTCCATTGAACAAAACTCATTTCTGGCTTCGCGTCGCGTGAAGTGCCGCGTGGAGACGACGAGGCCGTCGTCGGTGACGAGGTTGACGTACCAGAGTTCCGAGTCGGACGGCACGGCAACCGTCAGGGACGCGCCCGAAAACGCAACCGGTTCGGAGACGAACTCCCGCTTCGACCAGTTCCCGTCACGGGAGGACGTCCGAACGAGGAACGTCTGCTCGACCCTGCGGCCGTCCGCGCGCCACGACACGACAAGCGAGCCGTCCCGCATCTCGGCCGCCGTCACCTTCGGCAGCGGCGGACGCCCAAAGACGACCGAATCCGCGAACGCGGCAATCTCCTTCGGGTCGCCAGCCGGCGGATGCCCGTGCGGCATCCGCACCTTGACCGAGAGCGACGGCGGCTGCGGCAGAAGGTCACAGCCGCGCTGAAGCGAGTCCAGCGGGAAGAAGGAGTCGTTCGTGCCCGTGCACCAGAGGACTGGCATCTTCGCGAACGGTAGGAAGTTACGTGCGTCCCACAATGCGTCCCAGCGCGTCCCGTCCGCGCCAAGCCGCCGCATCCGCGACGTATAGACCGAGTGGTCCAGCAGGAACGCGCACCCGTAGACCGGCACCGCAAAGGCAAAGCGGCCGTCGACGCCCGCGACACAGGCCGTCAGGTAGCCGCCCCAGGAGATGCCCGTGACGCCGAGGCGCGCCGCATCGACCTCCGGCAGGGCCCGCAGAAAGGAGTGCGCGCGCACCACCGTCGAGACGGCATGGTACGGCCACTGGTCGGCCAGCGGCTCGTTCACCTTGTCGAAGCCGCCCCAGCCGTCCGGCCCAGAATCCCGATGCGACAGGCGGCCGATCGCGAGGTCGCGCGGCGGCACGCCGCCGCAGTTGTCCATCGCGATTGCCGCATAGCCGCGCGCGTTCCAGAGGCGCACCCACGAGTCGTAGGCCGTCCCTGCGCCGCCATGGACAAGCACGATCCCCGGGGCCTTCGCCGCCGCCGTCGCGTTCGACGGCAGCCCGTAGTAGGCGAAGAACCGGGTCGGACGACCTCGCCAGGGCTCGCCGTCGATCATTATTGCCCGGACGCCGTCCCGCGAGAGGGACTTGACCGGGGTCGCCTTCGGCGTCTGCCAAAGCGCCGCGTTCGTCAGGAAAAGGTCCCGCGTCGAAGCGACGTTCGTCTCGTCGATGCGCGTGTCGGTCGTGATGTCGACCGCCCACGCCGTCCCGCACAAGGACAAAATCCCCAGAATTGCGCCAAGTGCTGAACAGGACTTGTCTGCATATCCCCGCGAAGCAGCCCAAAGGGGCCGATAGGCGGGGTGCGCTGAACGCGGAGGTGACGGCGTTGAGGTCAAGTTTTTCTTGGTTGTGTAGAGTAGAGACCCACGCCTCGGCTTCGCCGATGCGACTTCCCCCTCATCAAACCGGACGTGCGGATTTCCCGCA
>CAKURH010000130.1 GCA_934675625.1 uncultured Kiritimatiellota bacterium | reverse complement strand
GGCATGAGCCTTGCGTCCTTTGCGTTCTCTGCGGCTAAACCCCTTTGACTCTGCATAAATATCTCGTTGCACCCTTTGCCGACCGAGAAAGCAGATGAGCCAATACAGGTTCGCGTGATGGCTGTTTTCCGTGGGACGCAAGCGGAGCGTGATGGGATTAGACGCGGACAAATCGTCAAGGCTGTGAACGGGAAAGCCATTCGTACGCGAAGGGATGTTGCTGCGTTTGCGAACGCGCCTGAATTGATTACGAGTGTGGAGGTGGCAGATGAAAAGTAAGGCATTTGGGCCATTGCTCTTGTCTCTTGCTTTGTTGGGCGGTTTGTTCGGGTGTGTGATCTGGGACGCCGGCTATACCGAAAACAAGCCGGTTTCACGGTATGTGGTGCCGCCAGCCGATAAGTTTCCGATCACGTACAGCGTGTCCATGAGCGCGGAACGTGACGATGTTTTTGCATTGCCGGAGGTAAAGGGACTTCGCAAAAAGATAGAAGATGCTTTGTTGGCTACGGGCATGTTCTCGGAAGTTTCATATGGCGCCAAGGGGGGACAGGATTCTTATCACATCGACTTCTCGTTCCGTCAGTCTGGGATGCGCGGAGACCAGTCAATGGCGGTCGGGCTTCTTGCCGGTTATACGCTTTTCTTAGTCCCGACGGGTGAGGTCTTAACATTTGACGGTTCGGCGGTGTTGTCGCTACAGGGCAAGCCTCTCTATTCGACGGCAAAGGCAGAGGAAATCCGCTGTCTGAATTGGCTTCCGTTGGCGCCGATCGGCTTGTTCATGAACTCTTGGACGGTGTGGAATGCCCTGGAAACGGGGTCGGTCAATGCTCTTTGCGAGGCGATTTCGCAAGAGCATAAGCGCCGTTATCTGAAAGATTCGGACATTTCTGGAATTGTCCCGGAGTAACAGAAGGCATATTACAGGCAGGATGGTCAATGGCCGTTTCATAGAGAGAAGCGTCAGTACAGTAGAATGGAAATGCTGATCGTTGCCTGTGTTGCTGTGGCGCTTGTCTGGCTGCTCGTGGCTGTTGTCTCGTCGTTCGGACGCGATGGCAGCGGCGGTGAGGGGCGTGTGGCGAGGAGACTCGCGAAGTTGCCGCAGGAGGACTACCAGACCGTCAACGACATTATGTTACCGACAGTTGATGGGGAAACAACGCAGGTCGACCATGTTGTCGTCAGCCGTTACGGCATCTTTGTCATTGAGACGAAAGACTACAATGGCTGGATATTCGGCGGTGAGAACCAGCGTATCTGGACGCAATCGTTCAAGGGCGGATGTTGGAGTGGCCCGCAGAAGTTCCATTTTCAGAACCCGATCCGAAGGCTTCACGCGAACCACGATCCGGTACTCTTGGCGGTCGCCTGTGAACACGGCGAACTCAAATGTCCGAAATGCGGCGCGAAGATGGTTCTTCGGCATCGAAAGTCGGACGGGGCGGCGTTCTACGGTTGTTCCAAATATCCGAAATGCCGTGGCACGCGACAGGCATAGCGGTTTTTCGGATACGTTGTATCAAGAATGGGTTCCAGCCTAAGTGCGATTACGAGGTGAGGCCGAAGCAGCGACTGATTTTGGTATAATACGGACATGAGGTCGAGCAATCGACAGCTCAAGAAAGACAAGCCATAGGTACAGAGTAAATAAAACTAGATAGAGTCCGATAAGGAAACGGAATATGACAGCTGATGAGTTGCGAACAATCATCGCAGGAGGAGAGAACGAACGAGTCGAAATGACCCGTGCGTTTGACAAGGCCGATAAAATTGGCCAAGCGGTCTGTGCGTTCGCAAATGATTTTCCCGATAGCGGTGAGGCAGGTATCCTTCTGCTTGGCGTTGATAATGATGGAACAATAGCGGGGCGGCGAATTGAAGATCAGCAACTCGCGTCGTTGGGTGGATTGAAATCGGATGGAAATCTATTTCCGCCACCTTCCATGTCGGTCGAGAAGATGACATTCCCAGAGGGCGATGTTGTCGTGTTGACTGTATTCCCGTCGAAATATCCTTTGCTGGCGGAAGCGATGAAGGTGCTTGGTTTTGTGAACAAGTATAACAGGGGAATCGCCAAGGTCAACCGTGAATTGGAGCAGAACGGCAATCGTCCCGCGCAGTTTGATGTCAACAAGAAGACCGAATTTCGCGTGACGATTATTGCAAAGTCTTTGGAAAGTGGCCAGATAAAGGGCGAAAGTGGCCGGATAAACCCCGAAAGTGGCCAGATAATGGGCGAAAGTGGCCGGATAAACCCTGAAAGTGGCCAGATAAAGGGCGAAAGTGGCCAGATAAACCCTGAAAGTGGCCAGATAAAAAATGTCCATTCATACGACATAAAAAGTCAAGATGACGCTGTCTTGCGTGCAATTCAAGATTGTCCGGGGATTAAGGCGGACGGAATCTTCTTGCAAGTCAGGACTTCAACGCGATCTGTACGTCGCTCGCTTGAACGGTTGTCAAGCGCGTCGAAGATTGAGTATCGCGGCTCGAAGCGAACGGGTGGATGGTACGTGCGGACGTAACGTAACCGTCATGAAAATGATATAATGGCACATACAAGAATCGACATGGATGTTGAGGAAAGATAGGAGGCGATACAAAATGACGGATTTCCACGAGTTGTTGGCGCGTTACCGCGCCGAATCGCTTTCGGAGGCGGAGAAGGGCGCGAAGTTCGAGCGGCTGATGCGTGCCTATCTGCTGGCGTTGCCGAAATACGAAGGCCTGCTTGCGAACGTCTGGCTTTGGCGCGACTTCCCGTATCGTTCCGACTTCGGTTCGGGTCATGACCTCGGCATCGACCTTGTCGCCCAGACCGTCACGGGCGACTACTGGGCCGTGCAGTGCAAGTGCTATGCCGCCGATGCCCGCATTTCCAAGGAGTCTGTCGACACCTTCCTCTCGACTTCGGCCAAGCGGTTCTCGGACGGTCTGCTTGAGCCGCGCCGCTTTTCGCGCCGGCTGACCCCATTGCAGAAAACTGTTGATAACTAACCATTCGGAAGAAAGAGTTTAACCTGTGTCAAACGTCAATTGGATGACCGTGGGGCTTCTCTGCGTGTCGAACCTTGTGATGCTCTACGCCTGGTACGGCCACTTGCGCAGCCTGTCGGGCGCGCCGGTCTGGAGGGCGATCCTCGTCTCGTGGCTGATCGCATTCGTCGAGTATTGCGTGGCCGTCCCCGCCAACCGGATCGGCGCGAAGACGATGACGCTGGAGCAGCTGAAGATCACGCAGGAGGCGGTCACGCTGCTCGTCTTCATGCCGTTCTCGGTGCTGGTGATGCGCCAGCCCGTCTCGTGGAACTACCTGGCGGCCGCGGTCTGCATCTTCGCGGCGGTCTTCTTCATCTTCAGGAGTTGACAAGTGAGCATGCCGTCTGCTGAACGTGACGCCCCCACCTGGCGTCCGAGCCGGATCGGCCGCTGCATAGACGCGCTCTGTGCCTCTGTTGTCCGGCGTCTCGGCCATGCAAGAAAGGCCGCGCCATGACCTTCAACCGCCAGAGCCGCGCGGACTTCCTGCGTGCGCACGACCTGCTGTTCGTGCCCGGACTCAAGCACGAGGACGAGGAATGGACGCCGCGCGTCCTCACGCTTGCGCCGCATCTCCTTGTCTTGGACGCCGACCTCTACGTCTACCGTCGCCGCGCCGGCTCCGTCATGACGAGCGAACGTCTGGAAGAGGCGTGTCAGCACACGGCGGTCGTGGCGCGCAGCCTTCTGTTCTTCTTTTCCGAACGTCGCCTTCCGAGGCCGGTTGCCCGTGCCTGGGCACGGCTCGTCCTCTCGTTCTTCTTCGAGCGAGTCTTCTTCCGGACGTCAGATGCGCTTCCCGCGCACGTGCGGACGGCCTGTCTGCGGCGGGTACTGGAGAAGGGCGGCCGATGCGCGTATTTGAAGCTGACGCGCCACGCGGGCTTCCCGAAGAAATTGGCCGCACCGCTCGTGCTCATCTGCGGCATCCATCCGCTGCTCGACTTCCCCGCACGGGCCTATTTCAAGTATCTCTACTACCCGCTGGTCCTCTGGCGCGTCCGGCGAAGATCTTAGAACGACAACATTCTGCCTTACTGGCGATCGAGGCGGCGGCTGTTTTTTTGGTATAATGCGCACATAATCTTGAGGGCAACATCCGATGCAGGAGGACGGCAATGCAGATCAGAAAAACCAGAGCGGTGCGCGGCGGGCGGCTTCTGCTGCTGTTGGCGGCAGTCCTGGCGGGCGGAACGCTGCGCGCCAAGATCGTCGAATACTGGGCGCCCGGCGTGAGCGAGACGAACGGCTGGTACAACACCTTCCAGTTCCGGAACGGCTGCTGGGCCGGGTGTTCCACGGACATGTTCGTCTGGTGGCAGGACCGCATCAGGGAAAAGTACGATACCTCGGCCATGACGAAAATCTGGACGAACGAAGAGCTCATTCAGGAATACGACACGAATCCCTATTTCGGCAACGGCGGCGACTACGTGTGGAAGGCAATCGAGTGGGTGATGACGAACACGGTCAAGACCGTTGCGCTTCCGCGTCCGGGAACCTATGACTACGTGCTGCCCCTGGACTCCGAGAACCGCACGGTTCTCTATGTCAGCCCCTGCTATGACTCCATCGACGCGAAGGTCGAGACGGCCATTCTCGGCGGCTTCACCAACGGCACGTGCATCGCCTCGATCGCCAGCCGCAACCATGCCTGGACGCTCTACGGCGTCGGCTACGACACGGAGACGAAGAAGATCACGCACATCTATGCGACGGACCCGTTCCCGGACAACACGGACAGACCTGAACAGAAGCTACATTACTTCAAGGCCAAGTACTCCCCCTACAACGGCGGCTCGCTCTTCTTCGAGCGCGGCATCTACAACGCGGAAGAAAACTCCTGGAATCAGCAGATTATCGAGCCGGAGGACGTCACGTTCCTGAGCGTTGACGACAAGTATCTCGTCGACAGGGACGGGAACCCGTCCTTCCCGCGCCTGACGCCGGGGACAGACCCCGATCCGGCGCCGGAGCATGCTGCGATCGGCTCGGTGGACGTGTCGGGGGTGGCCGTGGAGCTGGTAGGCCGCGCCAGGCGGGAAAGCGGCTTCACCTACGAGCTGCTCTCGACGACGGACCTCGGCGCGCCGGACGCGGGCTGGCAGGTTCTCGACGCCGCGCCGGAGACGACGGCGGACGGCCGGGTCCGCTTCCGCCACGCGCGCGACGCGGCCGAGCCGGCGCGCTTCTACCGCCTGCGCGTCTCGCGCCCCGCGTCCGCCGTTCCCGCCGACCTGAAAGGCCCCTAATCGCGCGGCGTCGCGCGCACGCGGAAGAAGCGCATCCCCGCGCGGTTGGCCGCGTTCGTCTCCGTCCACGTCCGCTCGTTCAGGTTCGTGACGCCGAGGACGGTGTAGCGCGCGAGGGCGTTCGTCTTGCTCCACGAGATGACCGGCTCGCCCCCCTCCAGGTGGATGAAGGCCCGCAGGAAGTCGCGGCCGTCCGTCGGGTCGGTGCCGCAGAGGTATTCGGCGTAGGTCGGCTGGCCGTCGCCGTCCGGATCGGCCCGCGCCTACGCCTGGCCGCGCCTGATCGACGACCTCGCGCACATCTACGCGGAAGCGCGGACATGAGAAGTAGCGAACGCGACGAATTGTCACACACTGTGTGACAAATTTAGCTGGTCGCATTAACGTCTGCTGTCGGCGGTGAAAAATGTGGATACAAGAAACTTCTGTCATCACGCGATTTGTTATTTCGCCCATCTCGCAGACCATTCGCCGTGTTGATGTTCAGCCGTTTTGCATCTTTGAGCATTAGAACAACCACCGCATTTATATAAATGCGGTGGTATTTACGAGTGATCAATGCCGCGAAGTTTTTGCATTTCCCACTGTGCGAACGAGATGACCGGATCGCGCGAAGCGCATCTCCCAGACGCCTCAAATCGCTCGGTCGTAGACCACTCTGTGTTGGAAGACGGTATGGGGAACAGGCTCCGCACGGTTTTTGGTATAATGCGTGGCAAGGAGACCATGATGGCCAATGCAAACCTGAGCGCCGCGAAGAAGGCGAAAAAGGACGAGTTCTACACGCAGTACGCCGACATTGCGCGGGAGATGGAGGCGTATCTCGACTATGACGCGGATGCCTTTCACGGCAAGACTGTGCTGCTCCCATGCGACGATCCAGAGTGGAGCAACTTTACGCGGTACTTCGCCGAGAATTTCGAGCGCATAGGCCTCAAGAAACTCATTTCGACGAGCTATGCCTTTGACGCAAAGAAGATCTCGGTCGCCTATCTGCCGGGCTTCGAGAGCCTGACCGCCGAGGTGATCCGCGCCTCGCCGAAGTTCGACCGCAAGAAGGAGCGCCAGCGCGGTAAGATATTTGTCCTCGATGAGGACACGAACCGCAGCGGGCGCATCGACCTCGCCGACCTGAAATGGGACTACCTGAACGGCGACGGGGACTTCCGCTCCGACGAGGTGAAGGCCTTGCGGGACGAGGCGGATATCATCGTGACGAATCCGCCGTTCTCGCTTTTCCGCGAGTTCCTGGCCTGGATCGTCGAGGCGGACAAGAAGTTCGCCGTCATCGGGAACATGAATGCCATCACCTACAAGGAGGTCTTCCCGCTCATCATGAAAAACAGGATGTGGCTCGGCGAGAGCATCCATAGCGGAGATCGCCAGTTTGGAGTTCCCGATTTCTACGAACTGAACGCGGCCACTTGTGGGGTTGATGAGTCCGGGAGAAAATTCATTCGGGTCAAGGGCGTTCGATGGTTCACGAACATGGAACATGGACGACGGCACAAGCCGATCAACCTCCTGACGCTTCGCGACAACGTAAAGTACTCGAAGCACAAAGAGATCAAGGGCGTCGGCTATCGGATGTATGACAATTATCCCGCGCTGGAAGTCCCGTACACAGACGCGATACCGAGTGATTATTTTGAAAATTCCCTCTTGACAAGCGTTGGCGGGCATGTGACAATGCTCACAGACAGACAGACAGACAGACAGACAGACAGACAGACAGACAGACAGACAGACAGACAGACAGACAGACAGACAG
>CAKURH010000129.1 GCA_934675625.1 uncultured Kiritimatiellota bacterium | reverse complement strand
TTGTAGGGCACCTTCCCCGCCGTCGAGACGATCTCGTTCGTGAAGTTGTCGTACTCGTCCACGATCACGTAGACGCCGTAGCCGAGGCGCTTCGCCGCCGAGACAATCGCGTCATACTTCGCGTCCGCGCCCACCTTCTCCAGCATGTCCTTTCCGTCGGGGTCTTTCGCCAGCACCTCCGCATGCGCACGGATGAACGATTCAAGCGTGAGATCAAGGTAGCGGGCGAACTTCTCGCTCCAGCTGTTTCCCTCGCACCGACCGACGAAGGAGAAATCGAAAGAAAGGACGAAGTACCGGCTCGCGTTCGCCGTCGGGCTCTTGCCGATGTCGAGCCCGCCAAAGAGGCGGTCGAAGTTCTCCTTCTCCGCGACGTCGTAGTAGCACCTGAGCGTCTCGCAGAGGAGCGACTTGCCGAACCGGCGCGGCCGCACGAAGAAGAGGAAGTTCGCGCGCGCCTCCATCTTGCGGATGAACGCGGTCTTGTCGACGTAGTAGAAGTCCTCCAGGCGGATGCGCTTGAAGTCCTTGACGCCGTAGGGTATCTGCTCAGATTTCATAGCAGATAGTATATCATATCTCGCCGTGCCGAAAACGGAAAGGTCGTTCAAATTGAATTTTCCGCATTGCGTTCTCATTTTCAGCCCGCAGAGAGACAAGTTCCACGTTGGTTAGAAGCAATACCGATTCAATGGTTGTATGAACGACAAGCGGCCTTGAACCTTTCGGGCGAATCGGCTATACTTTCCAACCGATGACGAAACAGGGCCCTCACCATGAGCAAGAAAAGAGACAAGACGAACATCCTCATCATTCTCGACCTGCGGTACGAGTCCAACCGCCGGTTTCTTCAAGGAATCGCGCGGTTCACCCGCAGCAAGACGTCCTGGGACGTGACCGTCGCCGACGTCACCGAAGCGCGCACGGCGTTCGCGGACAGTCCCAAGCCCTTCGACGCCATCTTCGCCAAGGAGGACGTTGCGCCCGACATTCTCGCGCATTACGGGAACCGACACCCGCCCATCTGCGTCTTCGGCCGTCCGCGCGAATCCCTAGGCGACGACCCGGACATCTATTCCTATTCGACGGACAACACGGCCATCGGACAGAAAGCCGCCGCGTATCTCCTGGGTCTCGGGAACTTCGCGTCGTTCGGCTTCTACTCCGACGCCTCCGGGCAAAGCTTCATCCGGCAGCGGCGCGAAGGATTCAAGCAGGCGCTCTCGAAGCGCAGACGAACCGCCGAAACGTGCGAACACAGCGAAAGCCCGTCCGACACCAGCGCGTGGATCAAGGCCCTCGCCAAGCCGGCCGCCGTCTTCTGCGCCTATGACCGCGACGCGGCCGCACTCATCCGATGCTGCCGCGAAAACGGCGTTCACGTGCCCCGGCAGGTGTCCGTGCTCGGCGTCGACGACGATCCCGTCGCCACGGCGTTCGTCCAGCCGAGCGTGTCCAGCGTCGTCCTGCCCTACGAAAGCCTCGGATTCTCGGCGGCCCGCAAAACCGCCCTTCGGCTCGCGAGCGGGAAGCCGCCGAAGCGGCGCGCCGAGGTCTCAGCCTCCGTGCAGGTCTGCGAGCGCGACTCGTCCATCCCGATTGCGCCGTCCGCCCATCTCTTCGCCGCAGCCGAGGACTACATCCGGCAGAACGCGCGGCGACACGTCACGGTCGAGGCTGTCGCCAAGCACCTCGGCATCTCCCGGAAGCTGCTCGACCTGAGGTTCAGGGAGCAGGGCAAGGGAACGGTGCGCGAGATGATCGCCCGCGCGCGTTTCGGGGCGGTCTGCGACCTCCTGCAGAAGACGGAACGCCCCATCAGCTCCATCGCCCTCTCCTGCGGCTTCGCAAACGTGCCGTGGCTCCAGACGGCCTTCAAGCGCCGCTTCGGCCTGACCATGCGCGACTGGCGAAACGCCTCCCGTCACTGAACGGGGGCTGTCGATCCCTCGCAGAAGAAATCGACGATGACGTCCGTGCCCTCGAAGGCGAAGACGTCAATCGTCACGTGCCGCACGGGCCTGCGCATGCGCGGCCACAGGCGACCGCTTGGGAACCCTTCGCGCGGCTCACGCGAAGAGCCACGTCGACAGGTACCGCTCGCCCGTGTCGGGGAGCAGCGCGACGATTGTCTTGCCGGCGTACTCCGGCGTCTTCGCGAGCTCCAGCGCCGCCCAGAGCGCCGCGCCGGACGAGATGCCGACGAGCAGCCCCTCCTGCGCCGCCGCCGCGCGCGCCGTCTGGCCCGCGTTCTCCGCCGAGACCGTGATCACCTTCGTGATGAGGCTCGTGTCCAGCACCTTCGGGACGAACCCCGCGCCAATGCCCTGGATCTTGTGCGGGCCCACCTTGCCCTGCGAGAGCACCGGGCTCGTGTCCGGCTCGACGGCGTAGAGGGCGATGTCCGGCTTGACGGAGCGCAGGTACTTGCCCGTGCCCGTCAGCGTGCCGCCCGTGCCGACGCCCGCGACGAACGCATCGACCTGCCCGTCCGTGTCCGCCCAGATCTCCGGGCCCGTCGTGATCTGGTGGTAGGCCGGATTCGCCGGGTTCTCGAACTGCTGAAGGATGATGCCGCCGCGCGTCGCCGCAATCTCGTTCGCCTTCGCGATTGCGCCCTTCATGCCCTCCGTGACGGGCGTGAGGACGATTTCCGCACCATAGGCCGCCGCGAGCTTGCGGCGCTCGATGCTCATCGTCTCGGGCATGGTGAGGACGAGGTGATAGCCCTTGACCGCCGCGACGAGCGCGAGGCCGACGCCCGTGTTGCCGCTCGTCGGCTCGACCAGCGTTGCGCCGGGCTTCAGGACACCGCGCTTCTCGGCGTCCTCGACCATCGCGAGCGCGATGCGGTCCTTGACGCTGCCGCCGGGGTTGAAGAACTCGACCTTCGCGAGCACGCGCGCGCCGCCCTTGTTGAGCTTGTTCGAGATCTCGACGAGCGGCGTGCCGCCCACCTTCTCCAAAATCGTCTTTGCCATCTTAGCCATGTCTTTGCTTCCTTTCTGTTTTATTTCAACCTCTGTGGTAGGAAAACAGCGCGTAGTATATCACATTCCGCTTGCGAATGTCAACCGTGGGAGTAGAAATATCTCGTTACGGGCACTGGTGCGGGCACCCCGCGCAGCCATGCGCGCACGAGGCCGGCATGGACGGATCCTCGCCCGTCCAGCAGTACGTGCAGAGCCGATCCTTCGGCAGCCCGATTGCCGCGACGAGGTCGTCGACGGTCTGGAACTTGAGCGTCGTGAGATTCAGCTTCCGGCGGATGTAGTCGACCATCGCCGCGTACGGCGCGCCGTTCGGGTCGCTGTACTTCGAGACGTCCGCATTCTCGCCCTCCTGCTCGCGAATGAACCGCCGCGTGATGAGGTCGTAGACGCTCTTCGAGCGCGAGAAGTTGATGAACCGGCACGGGTAGAGGAGCGGCGGGCACGCGATGCGCACGTGCGTCTCCTTGCAGCCCTCGCCGTAGAGACGGTTCGCCTGCTGGCCGAGCTGCGTGCCGCGCACAATCGAGTCGTCGCAGAAGACGAGGCGGCGGTCCTTGATGAGGCCGGGAATCGGGATGAGCTTCATCGACGCGACGCGCTCGCGCTGCTTCTGGTCGGACGGCATGAACGACCGCGCCCAAGTCGGCGTGTACTTCACGAACGGACGGCAGTACTTGATCGCCCGCTCGTGCGCATAGCCGAGCGCGTGCGACGTGCCCGAATCAGGGATGCCGCACGCCGCGTCGGCCGTGATGTCCGCATCGCGCTTCGCGAGCGCCGCGCCACAGCGGTAGCGCGCCATCTCGACGTTGCGCCCCTCGTAGGACGAGGCCGGGTAGCCGTAGTAGACCCAGAGAAACGAGCAGATCGCCATCTTCTCCTGCGGCGCAAGAAGCGTCGTCTCGCCCTCCGGCGTCAGCTCGACCATCTCGCCGGGGCCGAGATCGCGCAGGTAGGCGTAGCCGAGGTTCGCGAGCGCGCACGACTCCATGAGGGCAATCGTCGCGCCATCCTTGCGTCCGAGGACGATGGGCGTGCGCCCGAAGCGGTCGCGCGCGGCGAAGAGGCGACCGTCGTCCGTCACGATGAGGAGCGAGCAGCTGCCCTTCACCTTCTGCTGCACGTACCGAACGCCCTCGACGATCGAACGCTGCGTCGCGAGCAGGGCCGAGACGACTTCCGTCGGTCCCACCATGCCGCTCGTCGTCGAATACTGGAGCTGGGCGGAGTTCGTCCGGAACAGCTCGTCCTTCAGCTCCTCGATGTTGGAGATGAGCCCGACGGTCACGATCGCGAACGTGCCGAGGCGCGAGCACATGACGAGCGGCTGCGGGTCGGTGTCGGAGATGACGCCGACGCCGACGCGGCCCGCGAACTGCCCGACGTCATGCTCGAACTTCGAGCGGAACGGCGCGTTCTGGATGTTGTGGATTGCGCGCTGAAAGCCCCCCGCCCCGCAGACGGCCATGCCGCCGCGATGCGTGCCGAGGTGCGAATGGTAGTCCGTGCCGAAGAAAAGGTCGCTGACGCAGTCCTGTTTCGAGATGACGCCGCAAAAGCCGCCCATGAAAGCTCCTTGATCTGGTGTGTGTTCGTGTTGGTGAAAACGTGAATTATACCAAATTCACGCGACGACGGAGGTCGCGCGCCCTTTCGCGAAGCGCGTGACGAGCGTATCGCCCGCCTTGAGCGCGGCAGCGTCCTTCACGACCGAGCCGTCCGCCGCCGTCGTCAGCGAGTAGCCGCGTTCGAGGACGCCATACGGCGAATACGCCGCTAGCTTCGCCTCGGCTTTCTCGAAGCGCGCGACGGCGCGCTGAAGGCAGAGCGTCAGCGCAGGCCGGAGGCGCGGCGTCAGCGCGCCGAGCCGATGTTCGGCGCGGGCGAGCGCGAGCGTCAGCGACGCGCCGAGGCCGTCCGACAGCTGGTCGACGCGCTGGGCGTAGAACTCGCCGCGTCCGCGCAGCGCATGCGCGAGCTGTCCGCCGAACGTCGCGAGCTGCGCCTGCAGGTCGGCGAGGACGGGCACGGCGATTTCCGCCGCGATCGAGGGCGTGCCGGCGCGGACGTCCGCCGCGAAGTCGCAGAGCGTGAAGTCCGTCTCGTGTCCGACCGCGCTGATTGTCGGGATCTGCGACGCGGCGACCGCGCGCACGAGGCTTTCGTCGTTGAAGCAGAAGAGGTCCTCGAACGAGCCGCCGCCGCGCGCGACGATGAGAAGGTCAGCGCGCCAGTCCGTCGCCGCGTTGAAGTAGGCGAGTCCGGCGATGACCGTCGGCGGCGCGGCCTCGCCCTGGACGAGGCACGGGAAGAGCCGGATCTCGAGGTTCGGGAACCGCCGCGTCAGCACTGTGCACATGTCGTGGATGACCGCGCCCGCCTCGCTCGTCACGATGCCGATGCGGCGCGGCATCCGGGGCAGCGGACGCTTCCGCGCGACGTCGAACAGCCCTTCCTTCGTCAGCTTCTCCTTGAGCGCGAGATACTGCTGCATCAGGTCGCCGACGCCCGCGAGCTTCGCGGAGAGGACGGTGATCTGGTAGCTGCCGCGCGGGCCGTAGACGGACACGTTGCCGAAGACGGAGACCTTCGCGCCGTCCTTCAGGCCGTCCCGCACGGCCAGCCGCTCGAACGAGCTCTTGAACAGGACGGCCGAGATCTGCGCGCCCGCGTCCTTCAGCGTGAAGTAGCAGTGGCCGGACGGATAGCGCCGCCAGCCGCTGATCTCGCCGTCCACGATGATGCGCGCGAACGGCTTTTCGAGCACCGCGCGAATCCCCTCGGTCAGGGAGGTGACGGTGTAATGCGGATAGGTCTTTGCGTCTGCCATCGTCGTTACGGATAGGAAACCGAGGCCGACTCGAGGCCGGGGATTGCGCCGGACTTCGTGACGGTCACGCACAGGGGACGCGCACCGACGGACGCCGGACACGCGGCCGCGCAGACATCGAAGACGACCTTCGCCGCATGCTCGATCATCTGGCACTTCGCCGCGACGAGCGCCGCGCGAATCTCTTCCGTCAGCGCGGCGTAGTCAATCGTGTCCGCAATCCGGTCGGTCTCGGCCGCCGCCGAAGGAATCGCCAGTTCGGCGTCCACCCGCAGCTTCTGCAGGCGATGCCGCTCGTCGGCGCGCTCGCCGATGATGCAGAGGACTTCGATGCCGTTCAGTTTCAGCGTCATGTCACGATACCCCATTCTTTCAGCGGCTCCACGGGCAGCCCCATGATGTTCTCGTAGCTGCCCGTGTACGAGGCGACGATCAGGTCGCCCGACTCGTCGATGTCGTAGGCCCCCGCCCGATCCGTCGGCTTCACGCGCGCCACGTAGTCGTCGATCAGCGCGTCCGACAGCGGACGGAACGTGACGTCCGAGCGGACGACCCGCACATCGCCGTCGTACGCGACGCCCGTGAAGACCGTGTGGGTCTGCCCGCTGAGTTCGCGCAAGAAGGCCTTCGCCTCGTCGAGGTCGCGCGGCTTCCCGTAGATCTTGTCGGCGAACCAGACGATCGTGTCCGCGCTCAGGACGTGCGCGGCGGACACCGCCCGGCCTTTCGCGCGCGCATTCTCCCGCACCGTCCGCTCGGGATCGTGCGGATAGCTCACTTCCGGCGCATCGCTCTTGATGACGGCGAAATCGACGCCGAGCGACTGGAGGATCTTCGCCCGACGCGGCGACCCGCTCGCGAGCGTCAGGAACTCCACCGGCCCGTCGCGCAGAATCGTGAGCCGTCCGCCTTCGACCTTGACGACCGTTGAGGCCGTGCCGCCCGGCGACACCCCGTCATCGACGACGAGATCCGCCGAAAGCCCGATGTCCTTCAGCGCGTCCTCGGCGTCCGTCGCCGCGCGCCGCCCGGAGAGGTTCGCGCTCGTGACGCGCAGCGCGCCGCCGCACCGCGCAATCAGCCGCCGCGTCCAGCCGTGGTCGGGCACGCGCACACCCTCGCCCTGCGCGACGACCGTGAGCGCGCCCGGCCAGTGCTTCCGCCCGACGGACGAGGCCTCGGCGCCGACGAACTTCGCCGCGCCGTCCGCATCGCTCGCGAGGAGCGCAATCGGCTTCCGCGCGTCGCGCGCCTTGATCGTGTAGAGCCGCGCAACGGCATCGGGGAAATCCGGGTGCGCGGCCAGCCCGTAGACGGTGTCCGTCGGGATCACCGCCACACCGCCCGCGCACAGCACGTCCGCCGCCGCCGTCAGCCCCGCCTCATCTGCCAGAACAATCTTCATTGGGCGTGGTATTATAGCATATGCGGCACGGCGACGTGCAGTCTCTCGGCCTCACGTCAAGTTGGTGAGAAGACAGAGTGAATGCGACTGCCCGCAAAGCGGGCAGTCGCATTCACTCTGTCGTGTCGCCTGGTTGCATT
>CAKURH010000128.1 GCA_934675625.1 uncultured Kiritimatiellota bacterium | reverse complement strand
CAGTTCGGCGACCGCTACGCGACGGTGTTCAACTCGTCCGTCGGGCAGGCGAAGCGCGTGACGCTCCGCTCCGGCCGCGCGTCGGCGGCAGAGCGCGTGACGGGCGCGACCTGCGCGTTTGCGGACGGCGCTGCCGTGCTGGAGATTCCGCCGGAGAGCGTCCGCCTCCTGGACTTCGGCGCGACGCCGCAGAAATAAGGGAAGGGGGCTTCGAGATGTTCGCCGCCCTTGCCCTTGTGGCGACTGGCCTGGCCGCGCCGCTTGAGGTGCGCCTTGAGCCGCGCGACGCGCCGGAGACGTGGTTTCACATCATCGGCGGCAACGCCTCGAAGGAAGGCCTCACGGAGGACGTGAAGGCGATTGCCGAGGCTGGGATCGGCGGCATTCAGTTCTTCCACGGGCGTGCGGTCGGCGTCAATCCGAAGCCCTGGCCGGGCGTGTCGGAGCAGATTCCCTGCCTGAGCCCGAAATGGGGCGACCTCGTTGCGCATTTGGCTGACGCCTGTGCCGCGCACGGCCTCACGTTCAAGCTGCAGAACTGTCCCGGCTGGTCGATGAGCGGCGGGCCGTGGGTGCCGAAGGAGAAGGCGATGCGGACGCTCGTCGCGTTTCCGCCCGGGCGAAAGCCCGCATTCGATTCGGATGACGACTATCGCGAAATCGGCGCGGTGACGTTTCCCGCGCCTTTGGGCGAAGCGCAGGGGGTGCTTGTCCCGGATTCCGTCGAGACGAACGGTGAGATGCGGATTCTTCTGTTCAGGCATTCGGTGACCGTCCGCTCGGTGTCGCTGCCGAATCCGCAGCGCCTGAACCACGATTGGTGCTACGAGCCGGGAATCCGCTTTTGCCTGAAGGCCGACGGCGAGACGGTGCTGGACCGAGACTGTCCGCCGGGCGCGTGGTCCGATGACGCCGACATGACGTTCGCGCCGGAAGTCCGCACGGCGTCGGTCTGGACGTTCGGCGTGTCGCACGTCCATCCGCTGAAGCGGTATCCCGAAATCCGGCTGTCCGCCGCCGCGCGGCTCGACAACTGGGAGGCCAAGGCCGGGCTGGCCCTGCGCGGCCTGACGATGGGCACGAACGCGGCGCCCGTCGCGACGGACGGTGTGCGGACGCTGGTCTTCGGGCACTGCAACGCCAAGCGGCGCAATGGCCCGGCGCCGGACGAGGCGACCGGCTGGGAGTGCGACAAGATGTCCGCCGCCGGATTCGAGGCCAATTTCGCCGGCTACGTCGGGCGTCTGCTGTCGGGACCTCTGGCCGGACGGCGCGTCGACGGCCTGGTGGTTGACAGCTGGGAGTGCGGCCCGACGCGCTGGACGCCCAAGATGGAGGCGGAATTCCGGCGCCTGAACGGCTACGCGCTTCGCCCTTGGCTGCCGGCCCTGTTCGGCTACGTGCTCAAGAGCGAGGCCGAGACCGAACGCTTTCTCCTGGACTGGCGGCGCACATGCTCGCGCCTCGTGGAGGACAACTACTACGGGACGATCGCCCGGCTGGCGCACGCGCAGGGGCTGACGGCCCAGTATGAGACGGCCTTTGGCGATGTCCTGCCCGGCGACCTGCTGCGTTTCTGGAAGTATGCCGATGAGCCGATGTGCGAGTTCTGGAGCCCGTTTGACGATGCGAACGGCTACGTGACGTCGCACAACTTCAAGCCGGTCAGGCCCTGCGTGTCCGCCGCGCATCTCTACGGGAAGCGCCGCGTCAGCGCGGAGGCGTTCACGAGCCTGCGGCTGACGTTCGACGAGACGCTCCAGACGCTCAAGGAGGACGCGAACGTCCACCTCTGCCGTGGCGTGACGCACCTCGTCTTCCACACGTACACGCACAATCCCGTCGTCGGGGGCCTGCCGCCGGGATCGAGCTTTGGCTGCGGCATCGGCACGCCGTTCCTCCGTCGGCAGACGTGGTGGCCGTTCCTGTCCGGCCTGACGCGCTATCTCGCGGTCTGCGGGCATGAGCTGGAGCGCGGCAAGCCCGTGGTCGATGTCCTTTGGTATCTCGGCGACGCGCTTGGGCACAAGCCGGACGAGCGCGGCGACCGCCTGGGGCCCGGCTACAAGTGCGACTACCTCAACCGCGACGTCCTCGAAACGCGGCTGGACGTGCGCGAGGGGCGTTTCGTGCTGCCGGACGGCATGAGCTACCGCGTCCTGTGGATTCCGGCGGGAACGTATCTCCTGCCGGAGACGGAACGTCGTCTCGCGGCGCTGGCGGCGAAGGGCGGGCGCATCGTCCGTGGCGACTTCACGCCCGACTGGGCGCCGGATGTCGCGGGCGCGCCGCACTGGTACCATCGGCGTGACGGCGACGAGAGCATCTATTTCCTGGCGAACTTCCGCACGCCGTTCAAGGGCGTCGTCCGCCTGCGGGACTGGGCGGAGCCGATTGCCCTTGAGCTCGCGCCGGGCGAGGGCCGCTTCGTCTACGTGAAGGACGGTCGGCTTCGCATGATGGCGCCCGAGACGGGGCGCACGGCAGAAAGCGCGACGGCTTGCGGCGAACAGACGCTGGAGGGCTGGTCGCGTCCGCTGGGCCTTTGGCGTGACCTGCCGGGCACGTTCGAGGAGAAGGGCTTCTCCGGCACGCGGCGGTACGTCCGCACGGTGGTGCGTCCGTTCGCGGCGGGCGATGCGCGGCGGATCGTCTTCGATTTGGGCGACGTGGCGTCGAGCTGCGCACGGGTCTTGGTGAACGGGCGTGAGGTCGCGAAGCTCTGGTGCGCGCCGTATCGCATCGACGTGACCGAGGCGCTGAAGGACGGCGAAAACGAAGTCGCCGTCGAGATCACCTCGACTTGGCACAATCGGCTGATTGTCGATGCGGGCCTACCGGAGTCCCAGCGACAGACCTGGACAATCCTCGGCTGGCGCGGGCCGCAGAAGGGCCAGCCCCTTGCGCCGTCCGGCTGGGTCGGCCCGGCGCGCCTCGTCTTCGAGAGGCCCTTTGCGCGATAAGAAAGTGGACACTGGAAAGCTGAGGTGAAGGATCGAAAATGAACAGCATCATTCTCCTGTTGGCACTTGTGAAACTGGCTGCGCCGTTTACGGATGGCGTCGTCCTCCAGCGTGAGGCCCGTGTTCCCGTCTGGGGCACGGGTGAGGCGGACGAAGCCGTGCGCGTCGCGTTTGCCGGACAGGAACGGACGGCGACCGTCGGCGCGGACGGTCGTTGGCGCGTTGACCTGAAACCGCTTGCGGCCTCGTCCGAAGGGCGTGACCTCAGGGTGAACGAACGGGTGGTACGGGATGTCCTCGTGGGCGAAGTCTGGCTTTGCTCGGGCCAGAGCAACATGGCCGTTCCCCTCTGGGGCGACTCCCCGCGTGCGCGTGACCGCCTTGGCGGACAGGTCGGGCAGATGACAACACGGCCGGCGTTGCGGTTCGCAAAATTGCAGAATGGCTGGGACGACGTCCCGCAGACGGAGGAGAAGATCGTCTGGGAACGGGCGGTGCCAAACGTCCTCGTGAACGGGAACATCTCGGCCGTCGCGTTCTGGTACGGGCGGCACCTTCAGGAGGCGCTGAACGTGCCGATCGGCCTTTTTGTCGCCTGCGTGGGCGCGACGGACATCGAGACGTGGATTCCCGACTGCCGGACGCCCTGTCCGCCGGCACATGAGGGCAAGAACGGCCAGCAGCCCGCGCAGTACCATAACGGAAAGGTCGCGCCGATCTGTCCGTACGCCCTGCGCGGCGCGATCTGGTATCAGGGCGAGAGCAACACGTTTTCGTCGGAGATTCCGAAATACGCCGACAAGATGCGTGACCTGCTGTACGGATGGAAGCGCGTTTTCGGGAATCCGCGCTTCAAACTCTATTTCGCCCAGCTCTGCCCCTGGGGCAATCCCCTCGTCCCGCAGATGCAGGAGGCCCAGCAGCGGTTTGCGGACACCGAGCCGGATGCGGGCATGGCCGTCCTCTGCGACGTCGGCAACCTCCACGACATCCATCCGAACGACAAGCAGGTCGTCGGCCTGCGGCTCGCGCTTCTGGCGCTCAAGCGCGACTACGGCTTCACGGGCCTTGCGGCTGATTCGCCGACCCTCCGGTCGTGGCGCGTCGAGGACGGCAAGTTCTTTCTGGACTTCGACCATGTCGCGCGCTGGAGCGTCTATGACCCGGACTGGCGGACGCAGCGGGATCCGGCGAACAGCCGCGACTACGGCTTTGAGGTCGCCGGCGACGACGGCGTGTGGGTGAAGGCGCAGATCGGCAACTTCCAGCGCGCGGCAGATTCGGTGCGGCCCGAGTACCGGGGGCAGATCACGAACCGGACGCTCGTCGTCTTCGCGCCGGATGTGCGCGCACCGCGCGCGCTGCGCTACCTTCATTCCGCCCCCTGGCGGGGCTTCCTGATGAACGAGGTGGGGCTTCCCGTCGGCGCGTTCCACATCGATCGCGATTGAAAGGCTATCTTGCGCGCCCCCATTCCGTGTCGCCGCGCACAGGGAAAATAATGTATAATAGCGGGCAAGGAGACTCTTAAGATGAAGAAACATGCTGTCATGGGATTGTGCGCCGCCTGCGTCGCGGCCTTGTCCGTCGAAGGCCAAACGGGCCTTTTCGACGATGGGAAGTTCCGCGTCGGGTGCAACTACTGGGCCTCGCACGCGGGCATGACGATGTGGCGGAACTGGGACGCCGCGCAGGTCGAACGCGACCTCGCGGCGCTGCGCGAGAACGGCATCCGCGCCCTGCGCGTCTTTCCGCTCTGGCCCGACTTCCAGCCGCTCACGCGGCAGTACGGCGGCGGCAACGCGCCGAAGCGCGTGGCGTTCCGGGACGGGCCCCTGCCGAACCCGGCGGGCGTGGACGAGGAGATGATGCGCCGCTTCCGCTTCCTGTGCGACGTCGCGGCGAAGTGCGACATGAAGCTCGTCGTCGGGCTCATCACGGGCTGGATGAGCGGACGCTCGTTCGTCCCGGACGCCCTGCAGGACGGCCAGCGCCTCTGCGAGGGCGAGGCGCTCGTCTGGCAGGTGCGCTTCGTCCGGCACTTCGTCCGCGAGATGAAGGGGCATCCCGCTATCGCGGCGTGGGATCTCGGCAACGAGTGCAACTGCCTCGTCGGCGCGGACACCCCCGCGCGGGCGTGGAACTGGATGAACGCGATCGCCGGCGCAATCCGCCTGGAGGACGCCGCGCGCCCCGTCGTGAGCGGCATGCACAGCCTGGACGCCGATCCGGCGCGCCCCTGGAACCTGCGTGACCAGGGCGAGCTTATGGACGTCCTCACGACGCACCCCTATCCGCTCTGGACGCCCGGCATGCGCCGCGAGCCGTTCAACTCGTTCCGCAACGGCAACCACGCCGTCGCCGAGTCGCTGATGTACGCGGGCGTCTCGGGGAAGCCCTGCTTCCCGGAGGAGGCCGGCGATATGGGGCGGACGGTCTGCTCGGAGGCGCGCGCGGGCCTCCACGCCCGCAACGCCCTCTACTCGGCGTGGGCCTACGGCCTCGGCTCGTACATGTGGTGGTGCGCGTTCGACCAGGGGCACCTCGACTTCCCGCCGTACACGTGGACGGCCGTCGAGTGTGACCTGGGCCTTCTGGACAGGGACTTCCGCGTGAAGCCCGTCCTTGCCGCGATGAGGGACTTCGTGAAGACGACGGACGCCCTGCCGTTCGGCGCGCTGCCGCCGCGCCGCGTCGATGCCGTCTGCCTCCTGAGCGAGCGCGAGGCGCCGACGCTCCCCGCTGCGTTCGGCGCGTTCGCGCTCGCGCGTCAGGCCGGGTTCGACATCCGCTTCGCCGGCGCCGAGGGGGAGATTCCCGATGCGCCGTTCTACATCCTGCCGTCGGGCGTGGGGTACGACCCCTACACGGGCACGGCCTGCCGCAGGGTCTACGCGCGCGTCCGCGACGGGGCGACCCTCCTCGTCAGCAAGGGCAACCGGACGACGCTGGCGGGCCTTGCGGAGGCGAGCGGCAACGAGGTGGACTGGACGAGCGACGACGGCGAGACGGCGGTCGTGACGCTGGACGGATTCGCCGACCGTCCGATTCGCGTCTCGTCCGCCGGCACGGTGCGCATCCTTCCGCAGCGGAGCCGCGTCCTCGCGAAGGACGCGGACGGGAACGCCTACCTGACGGTCTGCGACTACAGGAAGGGGAAGGTCGTGTACGTGAACAGCGCGATCGAGCGCGACAGCTACCTTAAGGGCGGCGCGTACTTCGGGAAAGGCCTGAACCCGCTGTACCTCGTCTACCGCGCGGCGGCGCAGCTGGCGGGCGTGCGGCGCGTCGTCGAGAAGTCGGACGCGTATCCGAACGTGGGCCTCACGGAGCACCCGGACGGAAAGGGCGGCACGGTCGTCGTCGCGATCAACTACGACCCGGAGCCCGTGACGTGCCCGATCCGCGTCGACGGGCGCGTCGAGAAGGTCTACCGGGGCTCGGTCGAAGACGGAAAGATCGTCCTCGCGGCAAATGACGTCGCGATTTTCGCAGTAAGGAACTGAATGAAAATGAAGAATTGCCTTTTTGTGTGTGGGCTGGGGCTTCTCGCGTCCGTGTCGTCGGCGCAAGCGTCGGAGATTGCGAAGTGGGATGCGCGCATGGCGCTGAAGGACGCCGTGATCACGAACGGCGTCAAGTGGATTGACGGCCGGAACCTGCCGCTCGAAGGGCGCGCATTCGACGAGACGGAGCATTACTACGACCGTCTGCCCGCGAACGTGACCACGAACGTCAACGGCGGCGTGCGCTACATGAAGCGCCACACCTCTGGCATGCTTTTCCGGTTTGCCACGGATTCGAGAAGGCTCCAGTTCCGCTGGAAGCCCACGAGCGCGAGCCTGTCCATGGATCATATGCCGGCGACGGGCGTCTCGGGCATTGACGTCTACCGCTGGGACGCGGCAAAGGGCCGGTGGCGCTACGCGGCGACCGGCCGCATCACGGACGCGCGGAAGGGCGGTTCGCTTGCGCTTGGCTGGACGCCGGGGACGCCCTGTCTCGTCAACCTGCCGCTGTACAACGGGGTGGAAAGTTTCACGCTGGGCATCGATCCGAAGGCGACGATTCGGCCGGTTGCGCACCGAAGCGGCATCGAGAAGCCCGTCGTCTTCTATGGCACGTCGATCACGCACGGCGGCTGCGCGTCGCGTCCGGGACTCGCCTTCGTGAACCGCGTCGGACGGGACTTGGACGTGCCGGTCGTCGGGCTCGGCTTTTCAGGGTCGGGCGTAATGGAGCTCGAGATGAGCGAGCATCTGGCGCGGATTGACGCGAGCTGCTACGTGCTGGACTGCCTCTGGAACATGGGTTTGAGCGAGAAGACCCATCCGGGCCGGTCGGTCGAGGCGAACTATGAGCCGTTTATTCGCAACCTCCGCGCGAAGCGTCCGAACGTGCCGATTGTCATGGCCGAGCAGTGCGACGTCCATCTCTACGGGCCGAACGAGAAGGACCGGTTCATCCGCAAGCTCTACGAGAAGCTTGTCGCTGAAGGGTGGCAGAACCTCGTCTACCTGCCGAAGGGCGAGATGTTCACGGGCGACGACGAGGGAACGGTGGACGGGTGCCACCCGAACGACCTCGGCATGCAGTCGATGGCGTTCGCCTTCGGCAAGGCCGTCCGCCAGGCGCTGGGTCTGCGGTAAGGCGTCCAGTTGCCTGTGGACAGAAGAGCCCCTGATTGGACGTAGGTCGGGGGGGGGGGGGGGGGGGGGGGGGGGGGGGGGGGGGGGGGGGGGGGGGGGGGGGGG
>CAKURH010000127.1 GCA_934675625.1 uncultured Kiritimatiellota bacterium | reverse complement strand
TCCGCGAATCCCCGTGCGTGGCTTCGTCGCCGCGGAGCCGGCTCCTCGCCCCGCGCGTCCTTCGCGGCGCGTGCGCCAAACCGCGTCCGCCCGTCTCGCTCCGCTCGGCGCTCGACCGACCCGCCCGCTCCTCACGCAACGTCTTTCCCTGTTCATCAGTTTCATCTTGATTGTCGCAAATCTTGGCTCTGAATTGCGAACAAGGTGAATGCGGCGCGGAGCGTCGGTGTCGCGCGGAGGGGCGGGAAGTGGCGCGAGTGAGGAGCGAGGGTTTGCTGGCGTCGGAGAGGTCTCGCCCGCAGCCCGTGGTTTCGCCGAGGCACGGCAGGCTGAAGCCGGCCGGTTGTCTTCGGCGAGAAGCGCAAACCCGAACGACGAGACCGAGCGAGCAGCTTCCCGCTCCGACGCGCCGACTGTCGGGCCGACGGGCCAAAATGCGACCGACTGTCTGCCCTGCGGAGAAAGAATCCTTTTTTCATGCTGAAGCCCTCGTTCGAGCCGGTGGCATTTGAGACGGCTTCGCTGTTTTTGGTATAATCTACCGCACTTTTTCGAACAGACACAACGACCTCACATCATGGAACTCAGCGAAATCGTCCAGTCGGCCTTTCAGAAGGCCTTTCCCGGAGAAGACTTCTCCTTTGTCCGCGTCCTGCCCGCGACCGATCCCAAGTTCGGCGACTACCAGTGCAACGACGCGCTGAAGATCGCGAAGAAGCTGCACGCCAATCCGCGCGAGATCGGCGCGAAGGTCGCGGCGGCGCTTGCGGGCGAGGCGACGTTCGAGAAGGTCGAGGTCGCGGGCCCCGGCTTCCTGAACCTCACCGTCTCGTCCGACTGGCTCAACGCGCGGCTCTCGGCCCTTGACGCCCAGCCGCGCTGCGGCATCCCGCAGACGGGCGCGGGCAAGACGGTCGTCATCGACTACTCCTCGCCGAACGCCGCAAAACAGATGCACATCGGGCACATCCGCTCGACGGTGATCGGCTGCGCGATCGACCGGATCTTCCGGGCACTCGGCTACCGCGTCATCGCCGACAACCACCTCGGCGACTGGGGCACGCAGTTCGGCATCCTCATCAAGGGCTACCGCGAATGCCTCACGCCGGAGGAGCGCGCCAACCTCACGGTCGCGAGCCTCGAGAAGTGCTACGTGCTTTCGGCGGCGAAGGCGAAGGAGGCGGACGGCATCTGGAAGGAGGACTGCAAGCGCGAGCTCGTGAAGCTTCAGCAGGGCGACCCGGAGAACCTCGCGCTCTGGAAACGGTTCATCGACATCTCGATCGGCGAGTTCGACCGCATGTACAAGAAGCTCGGCGTCACGTTTGACACCTATCGCGGCGAATCGTTCTACAACCCGATGATGCCGGGCGTCGTCGAGAAGCTTCAGCAGATGGGCCTCGCGGTCGAGTCCGAGGGCGCGCTCGTCGTCAACCTGGAGGCGGAGAAGCTCGGCGTCGCGATCGTCCGCAAGTCGGACGGCGGCTACAACTACACGACGTCCGACCTCGCGTGCGTCGCGTCGCGCGTGAGCGAATACGACCCTGAACGCATCATCTACGTGACGGACGCCCGCCAGCAGCTGCACTTCAGGCAGTGGTTCTCGATCGCGCGCAAGATGGGCTACGACAAGGTGCAGCTCGTCCACGTGCCGTTCGGGCTCATGAGCTATCAGGGCCGGGCGATTTCCACGCGCGAGGGCAACCTCATCAAGCTCGACGAGCTGCTGTCCGAGGCCGAGCGCCGCGCGTACGAGATTGTGAAGGATCGCGGCGGTACGTCCGCGCTCGCGGCGCAGATCGGCATCGGCGCAGTGAAGTATTCGGATCTTTCGCACGACCCGATCACCGACATCGACTTCAGCTGGGACAAGGCGCTCGCGCTCGAGGGCAATTCGGGGCCGTACCTCCAGTATGCCTACGCGCGCGTCTGCTCGCTGCTGGAGAAGGCGGGGGCGGCTGGTGGGGCCGCAACGGACGGGGAAACCCCGGTTTCACCGCGCCCCTTCGATAAGGAATTTGAGAAGACTGGTTCCTTTGGGGTGGGGGAACCCGCCGAGAAGCGGCTGGCGTTGGCGCTTCTGGAGTTTCCGGGGGCGGTCGTGCGCGCGGCGGAGGCGTACAAGCCGTCCGCCCTCGCCGACTACCTCTTCCAGACGGCGCAGCTGTACAGCTCGTTCTACCAGAACGCGCCGATCCTGAAGAGCGAGGAAGCGGTGCGCAATGCGCGGCTGAAGCTCTGTGCGCTTTTCGGACGGGTGCTGAAGACGGGCCTTAACCTGCTCGGCATCGAGACGCCGGCTCACATCTGAGGGGCGGCGCGGGACGAAGAAGGCGACGAACATGTTTACGGGTCTTGTTCAGCGCGTGGGGACGGTGAAGCGGGTGAGCCGCGGAGCGGGGCTCGTCCTTGAGATCGAGGCGGACACGCCGTGGGTGCGTCCGCTGGAGGCGGGCGAGTCCGTCGCCGTCAACGGCGTGTGCCTGACGGTCGTCCGCTGTGCGCACGCCCGCTTCACGGCGGACGTGCTGCGCGAGACGGAATCGCGCACGGGGCTGGGCGATCTTCTGCCCGGCGCCAAGGTCAACCTTGAACGCGCCGTACGCGCCGGCGAGGCCCTGGGCGGGCACCTCGTGCAGGGGCATGTCGACGGACGCGGCACGGTGACGGCAATTCTGCCGAAAGGGCGAGACTTCCAGCTGCGCGTCCGCTGCGGACGCGTCCTCGCCGCACAGTCCGTCCTCAAGGGCTCCGTCACGATTGACGGCGTTTCGCTCACGATTTCCGCGCTTGGCGACGATTGGCTGGGCGTCGACCTCATCCCCACGACGGCGCGCGAGACGACGCTGGGTGCGAAGAGGGTCGGCGACGGGGTGAACCTCGAAGGCGACATCGTCGGCAAGTATCTCGCGAAGAACACGGCGCGGCCGGGGCTCACGGCAGAGGCGCTCGCCGCCGCCGGTTTCGCGGTCTAGCGCTTTCGCTGCGAAGGGGAAAGCGGACGGCGCGAGAAATTGGTATAATATGCGCCGTTTGAGGGCATCCGCCTAACACGCACCGACTATGGACAAGATCATCATTCTCGACTACGGCTCGCAGTACACGCAGCTCATCGCGCGGCGCATCCGCGAACAGCACGTCTATTCCGAAATCGTCCCGTTCGACATCACGGCCGAGCGGGCAAGGGCCTATGCGCCGAAGGGCATCATCCTTTCGGGCGGGCCGAACAGCGTCTTTGAGGAGGGCGCGCCGGGCATCGACCGCGCGATCTTCGACCTCGGCGTGCCCGTCCTCGGCGTCTGCTACGGCATGCAGCTCATGAGCCAGGAGCTCGGCGGCAAGGTTCAGCCCGGCGAACGGCGCGAGTACGGCAAGACGGAGATGACGGTCGAGCCGGGCAACGAGCTCTTCAAGGGCCTTCCCGACAAGTTCGTCGTCTGGATGAGCCACGGCGACCGCGTCGCGGCGATTCCGGCGGGCTTCCAGGTGAGCGCGACGTCGGCGAACTGCCCTTACGCGGCGATCCGCAACGTGGAGAGGCGCTTCTTCGGCATCCAGTTCCACCCGGAGGTCGTCCACACCGAACATGGCAACCAGATCCTCTCGAACTTCGTCTTCAACATCTGCCGCGCGAACGCCGACTGGCAGCTGACGACGTGGATCGAGGACACGGTGGAGAAGCTGAAGCAGCAGGTCGGCGACGACGAGGTCGTGCTGGGCCTCTCCGGCGGCGTCGATTCGTCCGTCGCGGCGGTGCTGCTGCACAAGGCGATCGGGCCGCGCCTCCACTGCATCTTCGTGGACAACGGCCTCTTGCGCTACCGCGAGGCCGAGCAGGTGGAGGAGATGTTCCATGCGAAGCTGGGTCTCGACCTCACCGTCGCGCGCGCCGCGCAGAAGTTCTACGACGCGCTGAAGGGCCTCGACGAGCCGGAGGCGAAACGCAAGGCGATCGGCAAGACGTTCATCGACGTCTTCGCGGACGAGGCGCGGCGGTTCAAACACTGCCGTTTCCTCGGGCAGGGCACGATCTACCCCGATGTCATCGAGAGTTCCCACGCGGTGAAGGGCCCCTCGCAGACGATCAAGTCGCACCACAACGTGGGCGGTCTGCCGCCCGATCTCAAGTTTGAGCTGTGCGAGCCCCTGCGCGACCTCTTCAAGGACGAGGTGCGCGCCGTCGGACGCGTCCTCGGCATGGCGGACGAACTGCTCGACCGTCAGCCGTTCCCCGGCCCGGGCCTCGGCGTGCGCATCCTCGGCGAGGTGACCGAGGCGAAGGTGAAACTCCTCCAGCAGGCCGACCTGCGCGTGCAGGAGGAGGTCAAGAAACTTCCCGACTACAAGACAATCTGGCAGACGTTCGCCGTGCTGTTGCCGGTGAAGTCCGTCGGCGTGATGGGCGACCAGCGCACCTACGAGTACACGTGCGCGATCCGCTCGGTGAACTCCATCGACGCGATGACGGCGGACTGGACGCATCTCCCCTACGAGACGCTGGCGACGATGTCGAACCGCATCATCAACGAGGTGCGCGGCATCAACCGCGTCGTCTACGACATCTCCTCCAAGCCCCCCGCGACCATCGAGTGGGAGTGACATGACAAGAACGAGAAAGGACAGCCGGAAACCATGACGAAGCTTGAATGGCCTGAAGACCTGAAAGACTGGTATGCGCTTTCCTGTCCCGTCAAGGGACTGCGGTTTGACGCGCGGACGCTCGCGCTTCTGGACGCGGACGGCGACGGGCGCATCCGCACGGACGAGGTGCGGGCCGCGCTCGACTTCCTGAAGGCGAAGGGCGTTTCGATTGACGACCTCTTCGGCGACCACGCGGCCGACGAGAAGGCCCTTGCCGAGAATCTGGCGAAACAGGCCGACCTCGAACAGCTGGAGCTGACCGAGGCCGAGAAGGCCGCGCGCGCCGACTGGGAGGCGCAGGGGCGCGATCCGGCGGTCGCCATCTGCGGGACGGAGACGTCGGCGGCCGAGGCGGCGCTCGCCGCTGTCGAACCGATTGTCGAGGCGTTCTTCACGCCGCCGGACGACCTGCCGCTCGTGACGGAGGAGCCGGACAAGGTGCTGCCGCTGAAGGATCACCTCAACCCGAAGCACGTGGAGGCGATTTGCGCGTTCGCGGCAAAATGCGTCAGGCCCGTCCTCGGCGAGAAGGACGCGCTCACGCGGATGGACTGGAAGGCCGTCAAGGCGGCGTTCGCGCCGTTCCGTGCCTGGCGCGCGGCGGAGCCCGTCGTCCATGCCGAGGCGAAGGCCGCGCTCGTCGAGACGGAGCGACTGCTGCGCTATCGGATCTTTCTCGGCGAGTTCCTGCAGAACTACGTGACGATGGATCGCCTCTACGACGAGACGGCGTCGGCGATCTTCCAGACGGGCACGCTGCGGATCGACGGCAAGGAACTCGACCTCTGCTTCCACGTCGAGAGCGAGGCGGCGCACGCCGCGCTTTCGGGCAAGTCCGACTGCTGTGTCCTCTACCTGAAGCTGAAGCGTCCGCAGGACGGCGCCGAGCGCACGATCTGCGCGGTCGTGACGGCGGGGACGATCGGCGGACTCTACGTAGGGCGCAACGGCGTCTTCTATGATCGCGACGGCGGCAACTGGGAGGCGGTCGTCACGCAGGTCGTCGAGTCGCAGGTCTCGCTGACGGAGGCGTTCTGGTCGCCGTGGAAGAAGCTGGGCGCGGGCCTTGCCGCCGCCGTGAAGAAGTTTCTCGGCGACCGACAGGCGAAGTCGGTCGAGAAGGTGCAGAAGGGCGCGGCGTCGGCCGAAGCCGGCGGCGCGGCGCTCGCGAGTTCGGTCGCGGCGATCGGCATCGGCGTCGGCATGGCCGGCGCGGCGGTGGCGTCCGTCGCGGCGGTCGTGCGCGGCATGGGGCCGTGGCAGTTCCTCGCGGCCGTCCTGGCGATCGTCCTCGTCGTCTCTCTGCCGAGCGTGATCCTCACGTGGTTCAAGCTGCGCCGCCGAGACCTCGGCGCGATCCTGAACGCCTCGGGCTGGGCGGTGAACCGTCCGATCCGCTTCTCGATGAAGCGGGCGCGCGGCTTCACGAAGTGCGCGAAGACGTCGGACGCGGCCCTCTACGCGCTGCTGCTCGCGCTCGTCGTCGCCCTGCTGGGGTGGACGGCGTGGGGGCTTTTCGGCGCATCGGAAAAATGTCAGCAACAACAGAACGCGGGCGCGGCAGCGGTTGCCGCGTCCGTCCCCAACACATCGGAGGCAAAGTAAAATGATGAAGAAGAACGAAGAGAACGCGGTTGTCCAGTCGATGAAGGCCGGCTTCACGCTCGTCGAGCTGCTGGTCGTCGTGGCCATCCTCGGCATCCTGGGCACGATTGCCGTGCAGAACGTCATCGGCAACATCGGCAAGGCGCGCCAGACGGCGGCCGAGCAGGGCGTCCAGTCGCTGCACGAGGCGTGCACGACGTACTACATCCAGCACAAGAGGCTGCCGACCTCGCTCGACCAGCTCACGGAGGGCGAAGAGCCGATCCTCGAAAGCGACAAGGGGCTCTACGACCCGTGGGACAACAAGTACGAGATGGAGACGAAGGGCAAGAAGGTCATCATCAAGTCGGCCGGCGAGGACGGCGTGATGGGCACCGAGGACGACATCCGCAGCGACGCGAAGAAGAAAAAGAACTGAGGCCGCTGACGACGGGGCTTCCGCGTGTTGCGGCGGGACATGAGACGCATCCTGATGGCTGTGGCCCTGTTGGGCGGGACGGTGCAGGCGGAGGATTTTGCGGTCGCGGTCGATTCGCGCGCCGTAATGGAGATCCTGCCGCTTGCGCTGGACGCGGCGGACGTCTTCGCGCGGGCGACGGCACGCGAGGCGGCGCATGACGCGGAGCTGAAGCGGAAGGGCGTCGCGGAGGTGCCGCCGAGCGCGGGGCGGCGCCACGTCATCGACACGGCGGGGCTTGGCGAGCTGGCGTTCAACGACTGGGGCGAGCTCTACATCGACCGGCGCTTCGTGACGGACGAGGAGATGAAGACCGTCCGGGCGATTGAGCGCTGGATCGCAAAGTGGTTTCCGAAGGAGGCGAAGAGCCGTCCGCGTCCGCGCCGGGCGTCCGGTGCGGCGGGACTGCCGGTCTTCTGCGGCTTCGAGGATGCGCGCTACCAGATGCACGACGGGCTGATCGCGCGCCTGACGGCCGAGTTCAACGCGGACAAGGCCGAGGGCTGCGGCGGAACGCCCGGACAGGCGGCGGCGATTGCCGATCTCGCTCCGGCCCTCGTGAAGGCGCACATGATCGAGGAGTCGGGCGGCAACGGCCCGCGTTCGAAGGCGGCCTGGGCGGTCGATCCGCTGCAGGTCAACGTGCCGGGCGACTGGGGTGCGGAAAAGGAGCTTGTCGGGCTTCAGAAGCCCGCGCGGCGAAACGAGGGGTCGGCGGAGCAGAACGTCCGCGCGGCGATCCGCTACCTCGCGCGCAAGGGCTTCTCGTCCGCCGCGCGTCCGGCGGCGGAGCGGCCCAAGGGCTCCTTCGACGGTTGGCGGGAGGCGTTGCGCCGCTACAACGGACGCCGGGACCGGACGGAGACCGACCGCTACTATTCGGACGAGTATGCGGACAAGATCCATCGGCGTGCCGCCAACCCGGACGTTTTCGTGCCGATCGAGATCAAGCTGGCGAAGTGACGCGAACGCGGCACGTCATTTTTGGTATAACCCGAGTTTGCCAGTTTGATTTCTGAAAAAGTCGTTTTCACCCAGTGGCGACGCGGGGTTGGCGCATGTCGC
>CAKURH010000126.1 GCA_934675625.1 uncultured Kiritimatiellota bacterium | reverse complement strand
CCCTACAAGGAGATCACGCACGGCACGGGCTTCTACCGGGGCTGGTTCAAGAAGTTCAAGGGCACGTGCGACCGCATATTCATGACGGGCGTCTCGCCCGTGACGATGGACGACCTGACGAGCGGCTTCAACATCGCGACGAACATCTCGCAGGAGGCGGGCTTCCACGCGATGGTCGGCTTCACGGCGGACGAGACGCGGCGCCTCTTCGAGGACTTCCAGGGGACGGGCCAGTTCGCGGACGACGCCGAAAGGCACCTCAAGGTCGTCAAGGCGTGGTACGACAGCTACTGCTTCTCGGAGGAGTGCGTCGGGAGGGAGTCGCTCTACAACTGCGACATGGCGCTCTACTACCTCGGCTATCTCGTCGCCAACGGCGAGGCGCCCCGGAACCTCATCGACGGCAACATCCGCAGCGACTGGGGCAAGCTGAACATGATCCTCGCCGCGCAGCGCCACGCCGAGACGTTCGACGGCGTCCTGCCGCTCACGGAGGAGCTCGCGGACTCGGACGAGACGAGCTTCGGCCTCGTCGAGTCGTTCCCCATCGAGAAGATCCTCGACGAGGCGAACTTCAAGTCGCTCTACTACTACTACGGCATCGTCACGATGGGGCGCTTCTACCGCGGCGACCTGATGTTCCGCATCCCGAACGAGTGCGTCCGCCGCCAGATCTTCGACTACATGCGCGCGCAGTACGCCTCGCGCCCGAACGCGGTGGACACGGCGGAGTTCACGGCGAAGTTCAACGCCTTCGCGTGGGACGGCGAGTGGCGCGACTTCCTGACGTACCTCGCGGAGAAGTACCGCGACAACGGCTCGCCGCGCGACGGGCTCTACGGCGAGGCGCGGATCAACGGCTACCTGCGGGCGTACCTGACGATGAAGAGCGTCTACATGGTGAAGCCGGAGCTGTCGCACCCGTGCGGCTACTCGGACTACGCGCTGTTCCCGAACCGCATGCTGCCCGCAAGCTCGGTCCCCGAGCAGAGCTACGTCATCGAGATGAAGCATTCGAAGGCGGACGCCACGGACGCGGAGCTCGCGGCGAAGCACGCGGAGGCGCTGGCGCAGCTGAAGGCGTACGCGGCAGACCCGAACCTCCCCGCGCTCGCGGGCGGGACGCCGGTGCACTTCATCTGCTATGAGTTCCGTGGCCGCGACCTCGTGCGCCTCGAAGAGGTCTTCCCCTCATGACGCGCGAGACGAAAGGCGAGCTGATCGTGACGGCGCTGGTGGTTTCGGCGCTCGTGCACATCGGCGTCATGCTCTATGCGAAGCCGAAGGTGATGACACACGTCGCGTCTGGCGGCGCGCGTCTCGCGACACGCGCGCCGATGCGCGTCACGAAGGAAGTGCCGCGCCCCGACCCCGTGAAGATCGACGCGGTCGAGGATCTCGCCGCGCAGAAGGACGCGCCGCAGGCTGAGTCGGTCGCGGCGACGGAGCCGCTGCCGTCCGAAGCCCCCGACGTGCTGCCGGTCGCCGTCAAGGCCGCCGTCGCCTCGACGCCGCCCGCGCCGACGGTCGAGGCGGTCGCGCCGGTCTTCGACACGGAGCCGCTGCGGCTGGACGCCGTCGTCTCGGCGAAGATTCCGCGCGCGAAGATCGAGACGCCGTCCGTCACGGACGTGCCCGCGCTCGCGGCGCCGACGGCCGTGCCGCGCGCCGAGGCGAGTGCCGCGCCGCTCCTCAAGCTCACGCCGTCCGTGGGGACAGACCCCGATTCCGCGTTCTTGCCGACGCAGCTCGCGCGCGTGACGGCGCCGGCGGAGACCCCGGTGGCGACGTTCGTGCCGTCCGAGGAAGTCTACGAGAAGGTCGACGAGAAGATCGTCGAGGAGGAGAAGGCGGCCGTCAAGGCGCTTGTCGAGTCCGACCAGGCGGTCGAACTCCCGAAGTTCGTCCACACGGCGATGACGCGGCAGACGGAGGGGGCGTGGACGTATTTCAAGGTGATGGTGTCGCCGCGCGCGTCGCTTGCGGTCGTGCCGAAGGACGTCGTTGTGCTGCTGGATGCTTCCGGCTCGATTGGGTCGGATCGCATCGTCTCGATTCGCAAGGCCGCCAAGCGCATCCTCCGCAGCGCGACCAACACGGGCGACCGCTTCAACCTCGTCGCGTTCCGCGACCGCTTCGCGTATGCGTTCCGCACGTGGCAGGACTGTACGCAGGCGTCGTTCGACCGCTCGGACAGGTGGCTCAACAACCTCGCGGCGCATGGGCGCACGGACGTGTTCGCGACGATCTCGTCCGTCCTCACGCTGCCGCGCGACCCGGCGCGTCCGCTGATCGCGCTCGTCGTCACGGACGGCGACGCGAACGCGGGCGTGCGCGACAATGCGGACATCCTGTCGCAGTTTACCGCGCTCAACGACGGGCTCATCTCCGTCTACATGTACGGCGTCAAGTCGTCCGCGAACCGCGCGCTCATCGATGCGCTCACGCGCGGCAACCGGGGCGAGAGCTTCATCTTCGACGGTTGGCGCTGGAAGGCGGGCGAGGGCATCGACGGACTCTCCGAGCGCTTCCGCGACCCAGTGCTGTCGGATCTGCGCGTCATCTTCGCGGCGGACGCGCAGGCCGAGGCGTATCCGCGCGTGCTTCGGAACCTCTACCGCAGCGGCACGGTCGAGATCGTCGGGCGCGTCCCGGCGGGCACGCAGAAGGTCTCGTTCTCGCTGCGGGGGCTCAACGGCGCGCAGGCCTACGAGGGCTTCTTCACGCACACGTTCGACACGGCGGCGACGGATGCGACGCTCGCGACGGCGTGGCGCGCCGAGCGCGCGATCGACCAGCAGCTGCGCTGAAAGCCGATTCGGCGAGGATCGACATTTTTTTTTCTCAAACCTCGCGTGCGCGTATCATAGCTTATCCCGTGAATGAATACTTATCCCGTGAAAGGATCATCCGATCAGCTTCTCGAATGAGTATGATGCCGCCGTAGGTCATGGGTCCGGTTCAGTTCATTTTTCTGCCTCGTTCCTTGCGCACGGTTGCCGCAGACCGCATCGGGCGCCCAAGGAATTCCTCTATTCTCGCCCTGATTGCATCGCGCCGTTCTGCGACAAGAGTCCGCGTCTCGTCATCAAATCGGCTCTCAAGCAAATCCAACGTCATTTCCTGCGAAGCGGAGACTTTCTCGCGACATCTGCGCCAAGCGACCTGTGACTCATCATGAGCAAGCCCCTTTCCATTCGGATTCATCGACTCCAGCAGCTCAAGCTGTCGCCGATGCCAGGTCAGCAGCTTCAACCGCATGTCGTAGACCTGTTCAATGTTCGCACCAGACCACGAGAGTCCGTTGCAAACGGATCTCACAAGCGGCGGAATCGCAGACAGAGACCGATCCCATTGTCGATAGCCGCGAGCGCCCAGTCGTGCCGACAACAGGGCTTCTGCAAATGCTGTCAGGCGTTCAATGCGCGACTCGACGTTCGTCAAGGCGACGATTTCACCCAACATGGTTTCGGCTTGTCTGTAGCCGTTTACCCCCAACGCTTCGCTTTGGGCAACGGCATTGACACACTCGGACAGGCGAACGTCAATCCCGGATTCTTGTTTCCCACATCCCAAACAGGCCAACAGCAAGATTGCTGTGCTGCTTTTCATCATGCTCATTTCTTCACCTCACTTTCACGCCGTTCAAATAGACGGTTCCGTCGATGTCACGGGTCACCACGTTTCTCAATTTCCAGACGCCCGTACGCCCCGTCTCGAAGATGACCATTTTCTGCTTTTCGTCAACGGCAAAGCGTTTGTGTGCGGGCGTGCCTTTGGCCGTTCCCTGCTCGTTCCATCCAAAGGGGTTGTCCCAGTTCAATTCGCCATAGCGCCACCCATAGCGGGGGTCATCAACAAAAAGCCCGTCGTCTGTCATCCGGTACAATTCGCTTTCAAGCCTTGGATAGTCAATCCCGATCTTGTTGTGTACATCGACGTCCAGCCAGTTCCCCGCCCCCGTGTTTTCGTCATGATGCCACCAGTTCCGAAAGTCACTGTGCGTGAAATAACCTATGGCGGAACCTCCGTCATTCGGGACTTCTTCGATGGCAATTTGGGAAAACGAAACATCCAGCGGCAAGGCATAAGACGGAATTTCCATCCCGATTCCTCCGGCGTGGCCGATTGGGACTTTGTAGACGACAGCGCCTACATTCCGGGCTTCAACGCCCGTCGGTTCAACCACTGCCATGCTGGGCATATACTCTACGCCGTTGCAACGTGCCGTCAAAGGATCGGAAGCGGCAGTCAACGGACACGAGAATTCCCCGCCACGCACAAACCCGTTTCCTTTTGCGACCCAAGTGACTTTAGGCTCCGATGGTTCGCTTGAACACTCGACTTTCTCACGAACGCCATAGCGATGCCGATAGTCACAGTCATTCTCTGGGGCAAGAACGTTTACCCTGAATTTCAATCGGATGGCCGTCGCCTTGTCGATGGTCGTCTGCGACCAGTCCGTCTCGTTCTCCGTGAACGTCGCCGTGACGATGATGTCGTCCTCGCCGCCGCTCGGCCTGACGGCGCGGTAGGTGTTCTTGAACGTGACCTCCTCGCCCGGCTCAAGGTCGCACTCGAACGGCAGGGGGCTTCCGCCGTATTGGACGAGGCCGTCCGCGCCCCGGATTTCGATGCGGACGTGCCCGCCGCGCGTGCCGCCGTACGCCCAGCAGTCGAGCTCCGTCTCGGTCGACCGCCACGGGACGGTCTCGCCCGGCGCGTTCTCGTACTCGTCCTCGAAGAAGACGACGCGCTTCGAGAACGTCGCCGACGCGCCCGGCAGGGGCGGGTCCTTGTCGGGGTCTTGGTCGTCGCCGGGGTGGTCGACGCTTCCGCTGCAGCCGCAGGAGCCGCCGTAGGCCGGAAGCCGGTAGCCCTCGTATTCGAGGTAGCCCGTCGCGCTGCATCCGCCGCAGGCGCAGCTGTCGCCGCACGTGATTGAGAACGAGTAGTCGCTCCCGGAGACACGGCAGCAGACGTTCGTCCACGTGAACACCTCGCCGAGTCCTAAGGGGACAACTTGCATGGTGAACGTTCTGGAAGGCTTGGAGAATGTTTGGAAGGAAGATAAGAGCGTGAAGGAGGAGAGGGAGGTATTGCTGTCGCTGAACACGGAAAAGCCTGCGGCGCTTAACACGGAGGTGTTGGAGGGCGGGAGACACGGAGTTTTTTTGACAGGATTCACAGGATTTGAAGGGTTCGATGCGTCAGACTCACTAATCCTGTCAATCTTGTCAATTCTGTCTAAACCATCCATTCCCTCTCCGTGCCTCCGTTCCTCAAAACCCTCCGTGTTGAACGCCGTAGGCTTAGGCTTACGAGCTATCGCGACTGGCCAGTGGAGCCAGAGCGCTTGTCGATCCTCCTCCCACGAGTCCTCGATGTCGTCGCTCGACTTGGCGGCGATCTCGAACGGCATCGGGCACGTCACGCGGTAGGTCTTGCCGATGAGGAGCGTGACATGGTTCGTCGCGTCCGCCTCGGCGATGAACGCGGGGTCGGCGAGGTTCGACGCGCCGTCGCCCGTGAACGTCACCTGGGCGTTGGCCTGTCGTACGACGAGATCGACCCAGCAGTAGGCGTCCGCGTTCGCGCCCTCCGGCAGCGTCTGGTGCGGGCCGAACTGGGGCGTGTCCGACGGGACGAGCGGCGCGTCGTCCGCGCCGTTCGTGATGCCGTCGTCGTCCCAGTCGTCGGGATTGACGCGGCGGTAGACGCGCTCAACGCTGTTGGAGCGGGCGATAAAGTCGCCGTTTGGGAAAAGTTCAAGCTGTGCGTTGACAGGCGGATTGTCCACGAATTGACACGAATTCTCACAAATTGAAATTCGTGTTGATTCGTGAAGATTCGTGGATAGTCTCTCGTAAGGATTCCCCAGGAAGAAGTTCTCCCACGTCAGCAAGGCCGAGCCGTTCGCCTTCGCCGCCGTCCAGAGGAAGGATTGGTCGTGCCGCGCGAACATCGGCGCGCCAATAACAAAGATTTCGTTCGAGGCGTTCCGCAGCTGCGGACGCACCTTGCCCCACGTGTGCGCCCAGAGTGACGTCACGACGTGCCCGCCGAGGGGGAAACGAAACGGGCGGGGTGAGTTAGCCACGAATTGACACGAATCGTCACGAATTGAGATTGGTGCAGATTCGTGTAGATTCGTGGACGGGAAAAGGACTCGCGCTCGCCCCCTGTAGGCGTCGGTGAGGTGCCACGTGCCGACGAGCCGCGCGTTCGTTGGGCGCGTGTAGGAGATTGCCTCGTTCGTCCGCACCGTTTCGAGTCGGTAGCCGCGCACCACGTCGTTAGACGAGAGGGGTGGGGTGTCTGCGACGCTGAACACGGAGTAGTTGGAGGATGGGAGACACGGAGTTTCTTTGACAGGATTCATAGGATTTGAAGGGTTCGATGCGTCAGCCTCACTAATCCTGTCAATCTTGTCACTCCTGTCTAAAACCTCATGCCCCTCTCCGTGTCTTCCGCCCTCCGTTTCCTCTGTGTTCAGCGCACCCCGCCTAGCGGCCCCTTCGGGCTGCTTCGCAGGGGGATATGCAGGCATCGTCACTTCCGCTCGCGTCGATTCGTGTTGGTTCGTGGACACATTCGTTGGCTTCTGCGCGAAGACTGTCGCGACGACGACCGTCGCCGCCAACACAGCCTTGCCGGACGGCGGCAGCCTGATGAACTGTTCCGACAATTCGCGCAAGAACTTCCTTGCCCGCACGGCAACCGCCGCCGCGAGGCATCCGCCCGCAAGGGCCACACAAGACCAAACGAACGCCGGCTCTCGCAAGACAGGCGCGACCATCACCGAATCTCCGAAAGGGCGGAGGCGTCAAACGGCAACGGCGGGACGGCAACGTCCAGCGCCGTCAGTGGAATGAGAAAGAGTGCCGCAAGAGCCTTCATGGGTCGAATTATACCAAAGTTTCGGGCGAACCGCCCAGACAGACTCGCTGGAGAGCGCCTCGCAGTGGTCGAGCCAAGGTGAACGCAGTCGAAAAAACTTGTATTTACAGGTTGTGCAGGGGTCAAGAAATATGGTATAGTTCTCGCGTGATGACGAGAACAGGCGAGAATGTGCGGCGAAAGCCCGTCGAAACGGCGGGGCGGCCGCGACTGCATCAGGCGCGCGACGACATCGCCCCCGATTCGCCGCTGGACGACGGCACGGTCGTTGCGCAATATGGCGGAACGAAGGTCTACGTCAATCTGGGCGACGTCACGCGCGCCGTCGGCCCCTACGTGCTCGGCCCCTACGGCTGGCGCGTCGTCTTTGAAAACAAGAAAGAACTCACAAGCGAGGAAATCAGGTAAATGAAAATGAAGAAACTGTTGGTTGGTGTTGTCATGTGCGGCGGGCTTGCCGTCCGCGCAGAGGAGGATTTCGCGTCCTACGTCGACCCGTTCACGGGGACGGCGGGGACGGGGCACACGCACCCGTCGGCGTGCGTGCCGTTCGGGATGGTGCAGGCGGGGCCCGACACGGGCTTCGGCGACTGGGCCTACTGCTCCGGCTACCAGTACCGCGACAGGTCGGTGCTGGGCTACTCCCAGACGCACCTCTCGGGGACGGGCTGCCCCGACTACAACGACATCCAGGTGCTGCCGTTTTCGGGCGATCTCGGCGCGCTGCCGGCGCGGCGCGCGATCGACAAGGCGGCCGAGCGGGCGGAGCCGGGCTACTACCGCGTCGTGCAGCCCGACGACGGCCTCACCGTCGAGATCGCGGCGGCGAGGCGCGCGGCCATCTACCGCCTCACGTGGGCGAAGGCCGGCGAGGCGCACGTCCTCC
>CAKURH010000125.1 GCA_934675625.1 uncultured Kiritimatiellota bacterium | reverse complement strand
CCGCATATGCTTACGATTCACGTCTGGCCAAAGTGGCTTAAGAGGTTTTTGCTGACCCACCCCCTTTACAAGTCACCCAATACGGTCGACGTCGCTTCAGAGATTCCGCATCTAGGGGAGGGACGCGCTCCGTCGCGTCCGTCGGTGGTCTATAAACCTCCCGCAGAGGTATAATGTAGAACGAGCCTTTTCTCAACGGTGGGAAAGGATGCGTTCTTTGACAACTGGCTGGACGGAAAGCGACTTGCAAACATGCCGTTCCCCCAATGCAAAAGACCCTCCTATCTGATACAATGTGATTTGAAGCGCACTGGCCACGGTGTCCGTGCAAAGACACAGACAGACAGGAGGATCAAAATGGACAACGCGCATTATACCACAATCGGCATGGACGTGAGCGACCGAAAGACACAGGTCTGCGTCATGGCCAAGGACGGGACGTCGCCGAAGATCGTCATGGAGACGGTGATTCCGACGACAAAGGAGGGGCTTGCGAAGTTCCTCTCGACGCAGGACCGGTCGACGCCGGTGGCGTTCGAGACGGGGATGCACTGCCGATGGATGAACGAGGTCGCCGAGGGGCTGGGGTTCAAGGTGTACGTGGCCAACCCCTGCCGCCTCAGGATGATAACGGAGTCGAAGACGAAGAACGACGTCAACGACGCGCGGATGCTGGCGCGGCTCGCGCTCTCCGATCCGGGGCTTCTCCATCCGGTGAAGCTGCGCGGACCCGAGCACCAGAGGATGCTCAACCTCCACGAGATGCGCAACCTCCTCGTGAAGCAGCGCACCGGGATCGTCGTCCAGCTGAGGGCCGTCGCCAAGTCGATGGGCTTCAGGATCGCCAAGTGCCAGGCCGCGGGCTTCCACAATCTCGACAAGAAGGCGTGGCCGGAGGGGTTCCGCGACATCGCATGGCCGATGCTGAAGAACCTCGAACAGCTGGCCGTCACCATCAAGACCTACGAGAAGCAGATAAGGGAGCTCGCCGAGACGCCGACGTTCAAGGCGCAGGTCGGAAGGCTCATGGAGATCCGCTACGTCGGGCTGTACGTCGCGACTGCGTCGCACGGTAGTTCGACGGCTCCGTCAAGTCGCCGATCACCAGCCCCGAAAGAAAAAGGCCCCGCGACTCGACGTCCTCGGGGTTCACACCGTAGTTGCCGACCTCGGCAGTGGTGAGGGTGACGAACTGCCCCGCGTAGGACGGATCCGTCAAAATCTCCTGGTAGCCGCACATGCCGGTGTTGAAGACAACCTCCCCGCACCGGTCAACCCGCGCGCCAAACGCCACGCCGGGGAAAACCGCCCCGTCCGCGAGCGCCAGAAACGCCTTCCGCTCACGCTCCGCCCGCCATTTCGCCGCATATTCGCTCGTCGTCATCCTCTCGCTCCTCTCATTCTCGTGAAGCCCTGCAAACCCCATGCCAACGGCACAAGCGCAGCCGCATGCCGTCCTGGCCCTCTCGACCGCGTCCCAGCCCAACAGCACGTGTAAAAGCGCCCGAAAACGGATTACACGCCGTGGAAACTCCGCGCCCGAAAACAAGAACCGCCGAGTCCCGGACAGGGCTCGGCGGCGATTGGCGTCACGCGCACGCTTACCACTCGACGAGCGCGAAGGAATTGGGCTGCAGGTCCAGCGCCGCCGTGCCATCGGCGCGGACGATGAGCGGCGTCTCCGTGTAGGTACGCACGGCGTCCGTGAGGTGGCAACGCACCTGGGCAGGATCGACGCCCGCCGGAAGCGCCACATTGACCCGGCGCGTCTCGACGATGTTGTTGTCGTCCGAATAGCGCGCGAGGAAGAGCGCCCCGCGCCCGGCGGCGCCCTTCGCCGCGCAGGCGTAGAGCTGCGGCTTCTTGATGTCCGGCGTCGCGACGGCCGTCTGCACCTGCGTGCCGAGTTCGCACAGCCGCCGCCAGGCGAAGAACGGATAGTAGCCCTTCTTCGGCAAGAGCGTGAGCGTGTCGAACATGTTGTTCATGTTGGTGTTGACGCGCGCGTCGTAGAACATGAGCATGTCGACCGGCGCGTCCTGGCAGGCGATCATCACGGCGGCGATGGACGCCGCGCCCTTCTGGGCGAAGCGACCGCTCTCGCACTCCAGCGAGTAGACCCACTCGTCGCCCCAGCCGCGCACGTAGTTCCATTCGTTGAGGTGGCTCTCCGTCTTCGTGAAGCCGTTCGCGTCGAGGAGCGCACGCACCCGACGGGCATCGACGGCGGGCGCGGCGGCGTCCGAATAGTAGCAGTGCCAGGAGTAGAAGTCGAGCGGCAGCTTCTCCTTCGCGCAGAACGGCAGGAACTCCTTCGTCCAGGCGCCCCACCAGCAGAAGGCCGGGCCGCCGATCTTGATCGTGTCGCCGAAGCAGGCCCGCAGATGGCGCGACGCCACCTTGTAGAGCTCGAGGAACTGCGCGTTCGTGCCCGTCCAGGTCGGCCCCTGCCGGCCGTCGGCGCGCGGCTTGTTGCCGTCCGGCTCGTTCCAGATCTCCCAGTACGTGATGTTCCACTTGAAGCCGTTCGCCCAGCCCTCGTTGTAGTGGCGCACGACATGTTCGCAGATGCGCGCCCACTTCGCGTAGTCCTTCGGCGGATTAACGCCGTACTTCTTGAGCCCGTGCTCGATGGACTGGCCAAGGCGGAAGTAGGGCTCGGTGCCGGCGGCGCGGATGCTGGCGAGATACTCGTCCGTGTGGACGAAGTCGTAGCTTGCCGGGTTCTCGACGTCCGCGTCGAAGTCCGGGAAGACAGCCGTGATGTCCACCGTGTGCGGCCCGCCGTAGGCCGAGCAGTGATTCGCGTCGTGGACGCGCGCATAGGGGATCTTCAGCGCGGCGTAGGCGTCGAAGTTGCCCCGCGACTGGTCGCTGCGCGGCTTCGTCGGCCCGTTGTTGACCGCGTTCATCGCCTTGACCGGCCCGCGCACCGTCTGCACGTCAACCGTCACGGCCCACTCCGGCGCCGCCACGAGGCCCAGCCCCGCGCACGACGCCACCACCAGCAGCATGCCCTTCTTCATCTCGTTGCCTTCCTTTCTGTGTTGTGCCGTTTCGTTCGGAATCCGCGCGCGCTCACTTGCCGGGCCGCTCAAGCCGCAGCGCCGAGCACGGGCGGACGGCGACCTCCCGCACGGCGCCGTCCTCGCGGACGACGAGGCGCGTGGCGTCCGTCGCGTTCACGAGGTAGACGTCCTCCCCCCGCGCGCGGTCGATGTCCGCGACCTGCCCCGCGTCGTAGACGGCGATGACCTGCTCGCCCTTCCCCTCGGCGTGGACGACTGGGTAGTTCAGGTCCGGGCGCATCGGGCGAAGCGTCCCCTTCACCAGCGTGTCGCGGTGCGCCATCCAGAAGTCCAGCATCTCCTTCAGCTTCGCGCGGTGCGACGCCGGGATCTCCGCCAGCCTGACCGAGATCTGCGGCACCGAGAAGAGGATGCTCCAGAACTGCTTGGACGCGCCCTCGGGCGTGTCGCCCGCGTCCCACTCCAGCATGTCGGCGTGGACGGCGACCTCGCCCGACGTGAGGCGCAGGTCAATCGTCCGGACGCGGTTCATCAGCGGGTCCATCGGGCAGTCGCAGGCGCGCAGCATGTTGCCGTACTTGCGGATGGCCGGGCCGATGTACGGCTGGCGGAACTCGACCAGCACGTCCTTCTTGATCGTCTGCAGCCGCGCGCGGACGTCCGTCATCAGGCGGTCCACGGCGAGCGGCAGCGACTTGATGTCGCGCCCGGCGTAGTTCTCCTTCACGGCGGGGTCCGGCCCCTGGAAGTGCATCGCGTCGATGAAGTCGAGCTTCAGCCCATCCAGCCCCCAGTCGCGCATCGCCGCCTCGTACTTGCCGATCAGGAACTCGCGTACCTCGGGGAAGCGCGGGTCGAGGACGCCCGCCTCGTGCTCGGCGTTGAACCAGAGGTACTTGCCCTTGAAGCGCGCGTAGTTCGCCGACTTCACGCCGACGTACGGCACGGAATACCAGATCATGTACTTCAGCCCCAGGGCCTGCACCCGCGCCACGTGGGCGGCGAAGTCCGGGAAGCGGTTCGTCGAGACGTTCCAGTCGCCGCAGAAGGCGTAGCCCCGGTTGTGGTCGTCCGTCTGCCACCCGTCGTCGAGGATGGCCACCTTCATGCCGAAGCGCGCGGCCTCGGCGCACTCCGCCTCGACGGGCGCGGCGAACACGTCCTGGTGGTACGAGTACCAGAACGAGTAGAGCGGGTCGAACGCCGCCGCCGGCACGTCACCGACCCGGTACGCCGGCATCTGCGCGTACCAGGCGAACGTGTCGCGGATCGCGTCGGCGTAGAACACGTCGCGGAAGTCGAGCAGGAACTCGGTCTCGTAGGACGCGAGCGGCGCCTCGGGCTCGGGGAACAGCACCGCGCGGTACTCGATCTCGGTCGTCTCCTCGACGACGCCCATGTAGTAGTGGACGCGGCGCAGCGCCTCGGAGCACGCCACGAGCCCGCGGTTGCGGTTCGAGTCGGAGAACACCGAGACGACCGGCGCCTGGTCCGCGAGAGACCCCGTCAGCCCGCACCCCCACACGGGCCGCAGGTTCTTGCCGAGCCCGGCGCCCGTGTGCCAGCGCCCGACCGCGTCGCGCAGCGGGAAGCGGAGCGTGAACGCCGTGCGCGGCGGCTGGCGCGCCTCGTCCGCCGTGAACCGGACGGCGACCTTCTCCCGCCCGTCCGGCAGCCGCTCCACCCGTGTCGCGAGCGTCCAGCCCGGCGTCTCGTCGTAGCGGATCTTACCGACCAGCGCGCTCTCGATCTCGCCCGCGCCGACAGTCCCGCAGAGGGCCGCGCAAATCGCCGCCGCGCCGAGGACTGTTCCCGTGTTTGTTCTGCTCATGCTCTCGTTTCCTTTCGGTTTCGTGTCGTTCGTCAGTTCGTGTTGTCGTTCGTCAGTCCTGTTTCGTCCGCCCGCCCTCGTCCGGCTCCGTCCCCAGACCCAGGGCCCGCCGCTCGAACGCGCGCACCAGCCGCGACCAGCCGGCGCGGCCGTCGTCCCCGCACACGGCCAGCATCCAGGCGTCGTCGCCCGGCTCCCACGCCGCGCCCGGCGCCAGCGTGCACGTACCGGGCGCATTATACCAAATCGCCGTCGGCGCGCCCTTCGCCTCCTCCGTCGCGAACGTGCGCACACCGCCCTGCGGCGCGAAGATCGCGTCCGGCATGGGCGCGCGCCCGTTGCCGAGGAAGTAGTTGAACCGCTCGGCGGACGCCGCAAACGAAAGCCCGCCCCAGAAGCGCGTCCCCTCCGCCTCGATCCAGGCGGCGCGCAGCGCGGACGCATAGAGGTGCGGCGCGCGCCGCACCGCCAGGGGGTCTTCGGATTCGAACGCCGGCTTCTGCCGGAAGAACCATCCGTTCAGGACAAGCGGCGCCGTTCCGACGTTCCGCACGCGGACAAGCCGGCAGAAGACCCACGGACGGAACGGATGCACGATGAACTCCTGGTCGACCGCATACGCCGTCTCGCCCGCCGCGCCCGTCCCCGCCGTCTCCAGCACCGGCCACCCGTCCTTCACGCGCCATGCGGCGGACGTCGTCGTCTCGACCGCGTGCCACGCGAGCGCGCCGTCCGGACGGCGAACCCGGACCAACCCTCCGAAGGAGCCGATCGTCACGCCCTTGAGCCGCACGTCGCGAAAGACCGCCGCGTCGCCCGGCCGGCACGTGAGCGCGAGGCCCGCCCGGTTCGAGACGACGAGCGCCCCGTCGTCGGTCGTGCGGCGCACAAGGCCCTCGGCCGTCGGCTTCGGGAAGCACGCCGCGAGGAACCGCGACGCCGACCGCGTCGCGCCCGGCTCGCCCGCCGAGGCGACGGGACTCGCGGCGGCACGCGCCGGCCCGATCTCCCGGTGAAGGCGCGCGAACATCTCCGTCAGGCCCGCATACGGCTCGCCCGCATTCGTCAGGAGGCCGTAGTTCGTGTTCTCGCGAAACGCCGTGTTGAACCCCTCGGGCGGCTGGTCAACCCACATGAAGTAGTCATAGCCGATGAAATAGGGCGACGCGAGCATCGTCCGCGCAAAGAGCTCCGTCGCGCGCACGCGCACGTCCTGCGTGCGGACGCGCTGGCCCGCGCCATACTGGCAGGGCAGCCCCGAATCAAGCGCGGGGAAGCTCCACTCCGTCACGATCAGCGGCTTCTTCACGAGTCCGTGGAGACGCGCAAACGCCGCGTCGATCGGCTCGCCCAGCGACGGACGCGCCGTCCACACGATGCCGCGCTCGAGGTCGGCCCACGGATAGCAGTTGAACGTGACCGCGTCGCAATACCGCCCCGCCGTCTCCCAGACGACCGGATGCGCCCCGTCCATCCCCGCGAACCGCGCGCCCAGCACAAGGTGGTTCGGATCGTGCCGGCGGATCGCGGTCGTCGATTCGCGGAAGTAGATCTCGGCCGCGAGCCGCAGGAAGTCGAGCTTGTCCGCCGCCGTCGCCGTGCCGACGTCCCGCCCGCGTTCGGCCATGAACGTCTGCTGCGCGACGCGGGCCGAGTGCTCCGCCGGCAGCTTCGTCACCGCGTCGAACAGCCCCGTGCCGGAGTCGGCCGGCAACGTCCGCCCCCACCACGCGAGTTCGTTGTCGATGAAGTGCCCGAAGGCCCACGGATCGTCCTTCCCCGCCGCGCACCGCCGCCGCGCCTGCTCGTCGCACCACGCGGCGAACTTCGGATGGAACACGTTCGGAAACGCCGAGCAGGGCGTGTTCTCGAACGGACAGATGAACGTCTCCGTCCAGCCGCCCGCCGTCGTGCGGCAGAAGCCCTCGCCAATCGAGACGAACCCCGTGCGGATGAGGCCGCCGCGCCCCAGCGTCGGATCGCAGCCGGCGCCGAGCGCGTTGAAGCCCCACGCCCGAAGCTTGCCGATCGTGTCGTCCTCCCAGTCGCGCTTGTCGGGGAAACGCACCTTGTTCGCCTCGTGGTACGGACTCCGCTTCGTGAACGCACACCAGTGCCCGCCATAGGTAATGTGGTCGATGCCGCGCAGGAACGTGCCGCGCCCCAGCGGATCAATCGCCCACCACTTGCCGTCGGCGCGGCGGACGACGCGGAAGAACCCCGTCGCCGCCTCCGTGACGGACGGAACAAAGTCGTCGCTCGCGTAGGGCGGAAAGGCCGGCTCGGCCCACGCACCGCCGCCCGCAACCAGCGACGCCAACAGGAGAGGAAGAATCGTTCGCATGGGCAACCGTCCGATTAGCGCACGACGAAAATGCCCCCAAGCGGCACGTCATACGGCGACGGCCACCGCGCAAACCACGCGAGCCGCTGCTGCGTCCATTTGCCATCACCTTCGGGAACTTTCGGGTCGCCGACGTCACACATGCCCAGGCACCGTTCGGGCCGACGCTCGTCCGTCTTCTCATCGGCCGTCAGCGCGCGACAGCCACTCGCCGCCCGATCGCCCCACGGCCACTGCTGGGACGAGACGTAGAGCGTGCACGTCATCGGAGACAGACCTTTGCCGTTGAGCAGATAGCGCAGGGATTCCGCACTAAACGGCTTACGCCAGAAATAGACGCTCTTCAACGCCCAGCAATTGAAAAAGTCGTGCACATAAAGAGACGTCACGTTCGGCAGGTCAAAGACGGCATTCGTCAGCGTCGTCACGCCCGAAAACCGCACTCCATCCCCATAGGAGCTGTTCTTCCACTCGGTCTGCGTGATGGGGCCGCGCAACTCGACGTCTTGGATTTTCGTCCATGCAAACGCCGCATCGCCCAAATGCTGCAGATTCGTCAGCACAAGAGACCCCGTCAGCCCCGAACAGCCCTCGAATGCACGTGTGGCAACGACCTCAACCGACGGCGGACAGAAGGTCGAGATGTCCCCCACAAGTTTGCTACACGAATTGAAGGCCAAGGAGCCAATGCGGGTG
>CAKURH010000124.1 GCA_934675625.1 uncultured Kiritimatiellota bacterium | reverse complement strand
TTTGACCCGCCCCGGATTTCGTCTCGTATATGAGTTGTAATTCTCTTTAATCTCCAACTCCCGGTTTTCAAAGAACGCGTCCGTCCTTTCGGGCGAACGGGTGCATAGTATACCACTTTTCCGGCCCGCCGCGCAAGGGGGTTCCCGCAGTTTTCTTCAGTTTCTTTCTTATCTAACAGAAAAGCGGCACAAACAGCCTGTTTGTGCCGCTTTCTTTTTCACCTGAACCGCGTGACGGATCAGAAATTGCTCTGCTCCAGCTGGAAGTAGGCCTTCGGATGGTCGCAGACGGGGCACTTCTCGGGCGCCTTCTCGCCCTCGATGATCGCGCCGCAGTTGCGGCACTGCCACTTGTTCGCGCCGACGCGCACCCAGACTTCGCCCGTCTCGATGTTCTGCGAGAGTTTGCGATAGCGCGCCTCATGGTGTGCCTCGACCTCGGCGACCTTGCGGAACTTGTCCGCAATCTCCGCGAAGCCCTCGGCCTCCGCCTCCTCGGCGAAGCGGCGGTACATGTCCGTCCACTCCTCATGCTCGCCGGCGGCGGCGGTCAGCAGGTTCTCCGGCGTCGAGCCGATGCCCGCAAAGAGCTTGAACCACATCTTCGCGTGCTCCTTCTCGTTCAGCGCCGTCTCCTGGAAGATGGCTGCGATCTGCTCGTAGCCGTCCTTCTTCGCCTTCGAGGCGAAATAGTCGTACTTGTTGCGCGCCTGCGACTCGCCCGCAAAGGCCGTCATCAGGTTTTGTTCCGTTTTCGATCCCTTGAGTTCCATCTGCTTGGTTCCTTTCTGTTTGGCGCCGGGTCACCGTCTGCCGTGACGCCACGGCTCAAAGACCGACCCGTCTTGCGTCACATTATAGCATTTCTTCCGACAGACCGCTTTAGATCGTGTAGTGCCGGAGGACCTGGCCGTCAAAGTAGCCGAATGAGCGCGACGTGCCGCCCTTCGGCAGCGACACCGAGCCCGGATTGAAGACCGTGAGGCCGCACGGCAGCTTCTTCAGCTCCGAGATGTGCGTGTGCCCGTGGGCGAGCACCGTGCCCAGTCCGAGCGGCGGCAGGCGGTTTTCGTTCCAGAGGTGTCCGTGCGTGCAGAAGAACGTCTCGTTGCCCGCTTCGACGACGGCGTAGTCGCCCATCATCGGGAACTCGAACATCATCTGGTCGACTTCGGCGTCGCAGTTGCCGCGCACGGCGATGATCTTGTCCTTGCGGGCGTTCAGCAGGTGCGCGACCCGCACAGGGTCATAGAAGTGCGGCACGCCGTTGCGCGGCCCGTGATAGAGGAGGTCGCCGAGCAGCACGATGCGGTCGTAGCCGAGCGTGTCGGCGGACGCAAACGCGGCCTCCAGTGTCGAAGGCACGCCGTGAATGTCACTGAGAAAGAGAATTTTCATGAGTGGTGAGGTTTCTTTCGGTGAATGGCGGTATTGTAGCATTTCTGCCGCGTTAAAGGCAATAGGGATAGCCGAACCCTCGCATTTACATAAATGCGAGGGTTCGCTGCGCTGGCCGTTGTGAAGGGACTGCAAACTGACGCGCGGCGGCGGTCAGAAGCTGTAGACCACCCCGGCGGAGACGACGAACGACGAGAATTCGAGCTCCGCACCCGTCTGCCCAAGGCCCATGTCGCCCTTGTCGATCCACTCGTAGCCCACTTCCGCGAAGAGTCCGATGCTCTCCGTAAGAAAGGCCGACAGGCCGAGCGTGCCGCCGACGCCGAACAGGCACTTCGTGTCCGACGCGCTCGCCGCGCCCGCGTCAAAGTCCACGTGCGCGAGGTTGCAGAGCGCCTGGAAGCGTCCGTAGGCCTCCAGTCCGTCGCAGACCCGCCACGTCGCCTGCGGCCCCAGGCCGATCTGGTAGAGATCGCTCCGCAGCCGCGCCGCGACCCCGACCGCCTCGCTCGCCAGCGTTTCGCTGACCGGCGTCGCGTCAGGAAGGAACGGCGGCGTGACCGGGGCCGGCGGTATCGGGCCGCCGCTGAAGTAATAGAGATCCTTCCGGCGAAGAGTCAGCCCGGAAATCGCCGACTCCATCCGCCAGTAGGCGGCAAACGTCGCGGCAAGCCCAAGGGAGAAGTCCCCCGTCTCGAAGAGGTCGCGCGACAGGTTGGCCTTGAAGCCAAGCGGACTGTCCGTGTCGGATCCGCCCGTCACCGTCGTCGACTGCGTGCGCGCGTAGGCGTACTTCGTCATGGTCGGATCGTTCGGATAGTCCGGATCCTGCACGACTTCGACGTCACCGGCGTCGAAGCTCGTCTTCGTGCCCGGATCCGGCTTGTCGTAGGTGGACTGCGTCGTGCCCGAAACAGAGCCCTTGACGCGCGCCCGCCAAGCCGGGCCAACCGTGAACTGCCAGGGAGCCGCCTCCGCAAGCGCACCCAGCGAAACCATTCCTATCGTCATCAGCACAAGGTTCTTCATATCAAATCTCCTTAAATCATTATTCCATCACCGCCTGGAGGAAGCCGCTGTTCCCTTCGGGGACGGCAACCTCGACCGTCAACGTCCCGTCGCCGTTGTCCGTCGCCGCCGTCGGCGAGAGGGTCTCCGCCGGCTCCGAGAGGGACGCCCAGTACCTGACCTTCACCGAGGCCGGGTCCACCGCGCCCCAGCTGGAGGCCTTGCGGACGGAGAGCGTCATCGTCACCCGTCCGGACTCGAGGCTGACCGACTGCGTCTTCAGCGACGAGACGATCGGATCGTCCTTGACCGTCACGGACGGCATGCCGCCCTTCAGCGCCGCCATGTAGTCCGTGTCGGACGCGAGCGCCGGGTCGATGAGGACTTCCACGCCCTGCGGCGTGGCGTCCATTCCGGCCGAGCGGAACACCTGCCTGCCGACGGACGGCTTCCCGAGGATCATGATCTTCGCCAGCTTGCGGCAGTTGAGGAAGGCGTAGTCGTCGATCTGCCCCACGGATTCGCCGACCGTCAGTTCCCGCAGCCCGAGGCAGGACGAGAACGCATAGCTGCCGATCGACAGCGTGGCGGACGTTCTGGGGGCGTCCCACTTGCGGACGTCCGTGAACGTGATCGAAGTGAGCGACCTGACGTTGTAGAACGCCCTGCCGCCGATCTCGGTGCAGAAGAGCGGAAGCGACAGCGCCGTCATGCCGCTCTTCGAGTTTGCGAAGGCATCCAGCGCGATCGCCGTGATGAAGCGCCCCTCGATCTTGTCGGGGATGACCACGTTCGCGATCCGCCGGTTCGGGTCCTTGAAGCCGACGACCTTCGCCGTCTCCGCACCCGTCGCCTCCCACTTGAAGATCGTCTCCGCGTCCGACTCCTCGTGGACCGTCACCGGCGGAGGCGTGACCGTGAGCGTGCCGTAGACCTTCGTGATCTCGTAGTTGCCCGCCGACGTCCCGGCGTCCAGCGTGTAGTCGAACGAGTTGGGGACGCTGTCCGCGTCCGCGAGCGTCGCGAAGTTGCCGTAGGTCGCGCCCTCGCCGGGGGCAAAGCCGTCGCCGCCGACCGTCACCGTCGTCTCCGCGTGCGCCGTGCCGTCGTGCGGCCACGAGCCGTCGCCCGACGTGAGCGTGAGCCGGCGTTTACGGATCTCGAACGTCTGCTCGTCCGTGCCCGTGTAGTTGTTCTTGCCGGTGAAGGTCATCGTCGCCGTGCCCGCGTCCACGTTGTCAACGTAAGTGACATCGAAGTCGTTCGCGGTGAGAATCGACGGCTCGCCGTCGCCGAACCCGGCGTCCGGCGTCTTCGCCGTGCCGTCGTACACGTAGTCCTCCGCCGGCAGGATCGGCCACACGAGCCCCTCGATGTCCTTCGGCGTCACCGTCACGTTCCGGGAACCCGTCACCGTCTCGTAGCCCGCCGCCGTGATCTGGAAGTAGACGGGCCTGTCGGTGCAGGCGTTCGTGTACGCCACGGCGTCGAGCCACGGGCCGTCGGCGCTCTCCGCGTACTTCACCGTCGCCCCCGTCGCCGGCGTCGAGACCGTGACGCTGATGCCGTAGCCCGCGCCGCAGTACTCGCCCGTCGTCCCGTCCGCCGCATAGCGGATTGTCGCGGCATGGATCGTGAATGGCGCCGTTGCCGTGAGCGCCTTGTAGTTCCGCGACTCGGGAACCGTGAAGGTCGCCGTGTAGTGCCCCGGCAGCGTCGGCTTCGCGCCGGACGACCAGGTCACCGCCGCGACGCCGGACTTCGCCGCCGAGACGGGTTCGGACGCCGCCTGTCCGTACGTCCAGTCCGCGACGGCGGGCGGCGTCGTCCAGGCGTTCTCCGCCTTCCGGATCTCGAACGTCTGCTCGTCCGTGCCCGTGTAGTTGTTCTTGCCGGTGAAGGTCATCGTCGCCGTGCCCGCGTCCACGTTGTCAACGTAAGTGACATCGAAGTCGTTCGCGGTGAGAATCGACGGCTCGCCGTCGCCGAACCCGGCGTCCGGCGTCTTCGCCGTGCCGTCGTACACGTAGTCCTCCGCCGGCAGGATCGGCCACACGAGCCCCTCGATGTCCTTCGGCGTCACCGTCACGTTCCGGGAACCCGTCACCGTCTCGTAGCCCGCCGCCGTGATCTGGAAGTAGACGGGCCTGTCGGTGCAGGCGTTCGTGTACGCCACGGCGTCGAGCCACGGGCCGTCGGCGCTCTCCGCGTACTTCACCGTCGCCCCCGTCGCCGGCGTCGAGACCGTGACGCTGATGCCGTAGCCCGCGCCGCAGTACTCGCCCGTCGTCCCGTCCGCCGCGTAGGCGATCGTCGCGGCGGACGCCGCCAGGCCCGCGCAGGCGCACAGCGCGCACGCGGCCTGCCTGATTCTCTGTTTTCGTTTTGGTCGTATCATTTTTGTTTTTCCTTTGTCTGTTGCCTCAAAAACAGCCCCGCCTTTTGTCCTAGACTTCGTCTTCTTGCCGCAAGCAGAGATTCGCCGGACGCCTCTGCGTGACGCAAGGTCTCACACGGAGTGACGGAGCCACGGAGAGCAGAAACTCCGTGTCTCCGTGCCTCCGTGTGAGACGACAGCCCCTGTGGCCAAGCCTTGAAAGCGAAGATCCGTCCATCACCTGATCTCCACCTCGACCTTGAAGAAGCGCATCGCCGCGCGGTTCGCGTCCGTGACCGGCGTCCACGCCGCCGCGCCGAGGTCGGGCTTGCCGTAGACCGTGTAGGCGCGCGGCGGATCGGCCGCGCGCAGGTCGGGCGACCACGTGACGACGGGCCTGCCGTCCGCGTCCATCGCGATCTTCGCCGTGAACCGGCTCGCCGCGTCCGCCGGGTCGAGCCCCGCGACGTACGACGCCCAGAGCGCGACGCCGTTCGCGCCCGGCGCGTGCGCGGCCGCCTCGTAGTCGCCGCCGCCGAACCGGCCGACGTAGGCGTCAAGCCAGGCGTACGGGACGGGAACGGGCGTCGTCGTGGTCGCGTCGCCCGCCGACGGGTCGTCCGGCCCCCGGAAGATCTCGAAGTCGACGTCGTAGGGCGCGGCAAGCCCGACCCCCGCGTAGTTCTTCGTCTCCTCCACCCAGAACCGCGCCGTGTACCTGCCCGGCGCGGACGGCCTCTCCGCCGTCTCGGACGCGACGGGCGCGCCGCGCCGCCGGTAGGCGACCGAGAGCGTCCCGAAGCGCGCGCGGCCCGTCGGCGCGCCCGCGGCCTCGACGCCGTTCGTCCAGCTGCGGATGCCCGGATACGTCGACCAGCCGTTCGCGCCCCGGCGGATCTCGAAGACGCCCGTCCAGTCCGACTCGTCCCCGCCAAGGCCCTTCCACTTGTAGTTCCACTTGTAGTCCGCCGTGTTCGCGAGCCGCAGGACGACGTTCGTGTAGAGGCCCGCGTCCGTCCCGCCGGGATTGGCGGCGACCGTCCAGCGCGCGTCCGCCGCGATCGTCGGCTTCTGGAGGCGGCCGCTGTACGCCCGCGACGGGATCACCGGCGGCGCGACGGGGCGCTTCAGGATCGCGAACTCCTTCGTGACGACGCCGCAGTAGTCGTTCGTGCCCGTGACGGTCACGGGGAAGAGCCCCGCGCCCGTCCGCCCCGAGTAGGCGAGCGTGTAGTCGTCCGCCGTCGCGATGTTCGGGTCGCCGTCCACGACCGTCACGGCGGGCCTCTTCTCCGTCCCGTCGAAGAACCACGCCGCGTCCTCGTCGGCGACGCACATCTCCTGTGTCAGCGCCTTCGGCACGATGCGCAGCGTCCCCTTCCCGTAGTACGGCGCGTAGTTGGGCGACAGGAACTTGAAGTAGACCGCGAGGTCGCCCTCGGCGACGTGCGTCCGCGTCGGGGCCGTCTCGGAATAGGCGCTCTCGTCGCCCGGCACGAGCGCGTAGGAGAGACGGTACGGCTCGCCGAAGTCCGGCGCGGGCGCGAACGGCTGGGGCGCGCCGTTGTAGACGCGGGCGCAGAGCGGGCCGCCGTCCGCGTCCGTCTCGCCGCCGCCGAACACCGCGCCGGGGTCGAGCGCCGCGGGCGTGACGCGCAGCCACCCGTACTCCTTCGTAATCGTGTAGTTCCCCGCAAGCGCCCCGCCCGTCAGCGCGTAGTCGAAGAGGTTCTCCATCGCCCCCACGTCCGTGAGCGCGCCCGAACACGTCGCCGCGAAGCCCTCGCCGTCCACGAAGCCGGGCGAGCCGTCCTTCACGCGCACCGCGTCGCAGCGGAGCGGCGTGCCGTCGTAGACCTTCTCCGCCCCGTCCGAGACGAGCGTCACCGGACGCGGCGCGATCGTGACGGTCGCCGTCCCGAAGTACGTCTCGTAGTGGCGCGCGTCAAGCGCGTAGAAGACCGTATGGACGCCCGCGTTCGTGAACGCCGGCGAGACGTCCGACGCGATGGCATCGGCCGCAATGCCATACCGCACCGTGACGGGCGCGGTCAGCAGTCTCGGCGGCACGACCGCCGCCGTGTGCCCCGCGCCGTCGTAGGTCGCCGTCGTCGAGAATCCGGACGGATCGGCCGAGCCCGCGCCGTCGAACGCCATCCGCGCCTTCGTGACGCGCAGGACGCCGGGGTACCACGCGAGCGAGTAGTTCCGCGTCACGTCCTCCGTGCCGTGGCGCAGGACGCGCACGGACGCGATCGCGTTCGACACCACGCCGTCGCCGTCCGGGCCGTCCTCCGGCGTGAGGACGACGCTCTCCGGCGCGAACGCGACGTCCAGCGCGTCGCCGGGCTGCAGCTTGTCGGCGTTCTCCGCCGTGTAGGACGGCAGACGGTGCGCCGTGCCGTCGTAGGCCCACGTCGCCGAGTCCGCCGTCACCGTGATCTCGTCCGCGCTCGCCAGCACGGTCAGCGTCCCCCAGGCCTCGGTCACGGCGTAGTCCGAGAGCCGCGTCCCCGCCCCCGCCACGTAGGCGCAGCGCGCCGGGACGCGCCCTGCATCCGTAATCGCCGCGAAATCCGAGAACACAAAGGATTCGCCCTCCGGGAGGGTCGCGCTTGTCGCGACCGCACCATCCCCACGTCCCTCCGGGAGGGTCGCGCTTGTCGCGACCAATTCAACCTCGTCCGCGCCGAAGGTGAGCGGCGCGCCGTCGTAGGTCTTCGCCTTCGTCGGCGTCGTGAGCGTGACCGCCCTCTTCGCGATCGCCACGTCCACCCTGCCCGTGTAGGCGTTGTAGTAGTCGGCCTCCACCGTGAACCGCACCGTCGCGTTCGTGGCGTGCGTGAAGCGCGGCGGCTCGCCGCTCCACCCAGCATCCTCCGGGAGGGCCGCGCTTGTCGCGGCCGCGCCGTCCGCAAAGTACCGGACTGTCGCGGGCTGCAGCAGCTCCGCCGTCACCACGACCTGCGTCGACACGCCGTCGTAGACCTTCGCGATATCGTCCGCCCCGAAGACCTGCTCCGCGCGGATGCAGGCGTTCGTCATCCTGAGGACGCCCTCCTTCAGCACGAGGTTGTAGTTCCGCGTGCGGTCGGCGCCCGTCGCCGCCTCGACGATCCGCACGGACGCAAA
>CAKURH010000123.1 GCA_934675625.1 uncultured Kiritimatiellota bacterium | reverse complement strand
ACAGCATTTGACGAACGGGCCCCTCTCGAAAGAACCTGCTTTCTTGGTTGGGTGCACACTATTCTAACGAATCGCGCGTCACCGACGTGGAGCGGTCCTTCGCCGTCAACAGCTTTACGGCCGAGATCGGCTTCAAGTTCCCGCAGGAGGCGTGGAGGGACTTCTCCAAGGACCGCGTCTACCTCTTCTGCCATTCGTCACAGTGGTATGTGTGGTGCAATCGGACGGATGGCCGGATTTACGTCGGCGATTGTAACTTCAACATGGTCGCGACCCTTCCTGCGACGGCCTGGGACGATGGCGCGTGGCACCGCCTCGCGGTGGTGAGCGACCGGGAGAACACGGAAACGCGCGTCTATCTGGATGGAAGGCTCGTGGCGCGTGCGGCGTCGGTGCTGGGCCTTGCAGCCGAGACCATCGCGGACAAGATCTACGTGAACTGCGGGTGCTGGGGCGACTACACGGAGTTTTCTTGCAAGAGCGGCAACCTGAATGACATCCGCCTGACGCGCAAGGCGCTCAAGCCGTCCGAATTCCTGATGACGAAGCGCGTCGCGGGCGAGACGCTCGTCTGGGCGCCGTTCGACGGCAAGTCGGACGCGCTGGTCGAGGCGTTCGTCGAGGCGCCGTCGCTGTCCGGCGCGGCGAAGCTGGTGGGCGCGAACGCGGGCGAGCTGCGTGACGCGGACGGCAACCGCCTGCGCGAGAAGAACCGGGGCTCGCTCTCGCTTATGACGGGCGCGGGGGCGTATTCGCGGCTCTCGCTGCTGGAGCGTCCCGACCAGACGGTCGAGCTCTTCCTGCGCGGAAGCGCGGACGTCGGGACGGATCTCGTCGCGTTGCAAGGCGTCAAGGGCGGACAGACGAACGCGGTCTGGTCGTTGCGGCAGACGGCGGACGGCCTGAAGGTCGTCGTGGCGGGTCAGGATGTTGCGTCCGCCAGTCAGCTGTCGGAGGCGTGGTCGCACATTGCAATCGTGTTCGCGCCCTCGGCGGACGGCACGACGACGGCGGTCACGGTCTACCGCGACTACGAGGTTGCCGGGACGGGCGCGTTCAGCGGTGCGCTGGCGGTCGATGGACTCGCCGACAGCTCGCTCGCGTTCGGCGCGTTCATGGGCAATGTCGACGAGGTGCGCGTCACGCGCGGCACGTTGGCGCCGGAGAAGTTCCTGCGTGCGCATCGCCTGGGCTTCGCCGTGATCGTGCGGTGAATCGCGCTGGCCTTCGCGCAGCAAGGGAGGTGTGAAACCCCGCCAAATTCTAAATTTAGGTCTGACCTGATTTTGTACATTGTATGCGGAATACATTGGCTTTGTGCTGGGCGTTGTTGAGCCTGTGCGTCGCGGCGGCGGATGCGTCTGTCGGTGCGGCCGAACCGATCGACGTGTTCATCGGCACGGAGGGGCTCGGCCATGTCTCGCCGGCGGCGTGCGCGCCGTTCGGCGCCGTGCAGGCGGGGCCCGACACCTCGTCCTCGTCCGAGAAATACGTCGGCGACTGGGCGCACACGTCGGGCTACCAGCACGGGGACGGGTGGCTCTGGCGCTTCTCGCAGACGCGTCTCTCCGGGACGGGCTGTCCGAGCGGCGGCGACTTCGGCCTCCTGCCGTTTACGGGCAACGCGCCGCGCGCGGTGCGGATGCTGAAGGAAAAGGAACAGGCGCGCCCCGGCTTCTACGCGGTCGATCTTGCGGACGGGATCTCCTGCGCGGTCGCGGCGTCATCCCACGGCGCCGTCTACCGCTTCACCTATCCGAAGGAGACGTCCGCGAAGCTGCTAATCGACCCTGAATGGACGATCGCGCGGCGCGGCAAGGACGATGGCACGCTCTGGGGCGTGTTCGCAACCTACGTGAAGGAGACGGACTTGCGTGCGCTTTCGCCGACGCGGCTCGTCGCGCGGCGCAAGGTGCGCGCCTGGGTGGACTACGAGATCTTCTGCGCATTCGACTTCTCGTGTTCGGTCGTGTCGCGCGACGGCGGCGTCTGCGACTTTGGCGTCCTGCCGGACGGCGTGCTGGAAGTCCGGCTCGCGCTGTCGGCGACGTCCGCCGCGGCCGCGAATCTCGATGCTGAGCTGGCGGGGCAATCCCTTGAGGCCGTCGCCGCGCAGACTGGGGCGAAATGGGACGACTGGCTTTCGCGTGTCCGTCTCGTGCCGGGGACAGACCCCGCCGTGCGCGCCTCGTTCGCCGCCGCGCTCTACCGCACGGCGATCCAGCCGAACGACATCGGCGACGTCGGGCGCGAAGACTACTCGACCTTTTCGCTCTGGGACACGTTCCGCGCGGCGCATCCGCTCTACACGCTGCTGGCACCCGAGCGGGTGAACGGCTTCGTGCGCTCGTTGCTCAGGGTCTACGAACGGAACGGCTACCTGCCGATCTGGGGGCTGCGCGGAACGGACACGCACTGCATGATCGGCCATCACGCCGTGCCGGTCATCGTCGACGCCTACCTGAAGGGATTCCGGGACTACGATGTCAATCTCGCGTGGCGGGCCGTTCAGGACTCGCTGACGCGGGAGCACACGGCGGCGAACGATGCGACGTGGGGGCTGCTCAAGGAGGACTGGCCGCTCCTCGACAAGTACGGCTACCTGCCGTACGACGCGCTGACGGGCGGCAGCCGGGGTCACAAGGTCGTGGGCGAGTCCGTCTCGCGCCTCTTCGAGGGCGCCTACGACGACGCCTGCGCGGCGCGGTTTGCCGCCGCGCTGGGCAAGAGGGAGGAGGCCACGTTCTTCGCGCGGCGTTCGGGGCTCTGGCGGAACGCGCTCGATCCCGTGACGAAGTTCGCGCGCGGTCGCAACGCCGCGGGCGGCTGGCGCGAGCCGTTCGACCCGAAGGCATGCGGACACTGCTGGTTTCAGCCGAACGACTTCACGGAGGGGAACGCCATGCAGTACACCTGGCACGTCCTGCAGGATCCGGGCGAGCTCGTCGCCGCGCTGGGCGGACGCGACGCGGTGCTCGCGAAACTGCAGGAACTCTTCTCGGGCGCATCGGTCGCCTACGGCGAGAACGGCGTGAGCGACGTGACGGGGCTGATCGGGCAGTACGCCCACGGCAACGAGCCGAGCCACCACATCATCTACTTCTTCACGCTCCTCGGACGCCCCGACCTCGCGGCGAAATACGTCAAGGAGGTCTTCGACACGCAGTACCGCCCGACGCCCGACGGGCTGTGCGGCAACGACGACTGCGGACAGATGTCGGCGTGGTACGTCTTCAGCGCCCTGGGGTTCTATCCGTTCGACCCGTGCGGTGGCGAATACGTCGTCGGTGCGCCGCAGGTGCCGGGCGCCGAACTGGCCCTGCCGGGCGGAAAGTCGCTGAAGGTCGTCACGGAGAACTTCACGCCCGGTGGCACGATCGCCGAAGTCGAGCTGAACGGAAGGGCCTTGACCGACTTCAAGCTTCGTCATGCCGATCTCCTTCAGGGCGGGACGCTCGTGTTCAAGATGAAGCGGAAGGACGACGCGGCGGCCTTCGCGCGAGCCCAGCCGGTCTGGGCGGCGGGCAGGGCGGACGAGAAGAATGTCTTCCTCGGCTTTCGCGGTGACTTTGCGGCGGAAGCGGGACAGCCGGCCGAGGTGCGGATTGCGGCCTCCTCCCTTTACCGGGTCTTCCTGAACGGCGCTTTCGTCGGCTACGGCCCGGCGCGGGGGCCCAACGGCTTCTATCGCGTCGACACGTGGCGTCTCCCCTGCCGGGACGGGTGCAACGCCCTTGCAATCGAAGTCCTCAACTACAACGTGCGCAACTACTATGTCCACAGGGATTCTGGCTTCCTTCAGGCCGAGGTCTTTGCGGGCGGGAAAAGTGCGTTGGCCACGGGTGCGCCGGACGGCTTCGCGGCGCGCATTCTGCCGAAGGTGCAGCGGTGTTCGCGGTTCTCGTTCCAGCGTGGCTTCGCGGAGGCGTATGCCCTCGCGCCGGACTTTGCGGACTGGCGCACGAACGCGGTGGCGGATGCGGTCGCGCTCGAACGGACGGCGGCGCAACCGCTCCTCCCCCGGCTTGTTTCGTTGCCGCGCCTCGACGCGCGGCCGCTTGCCTTCGTCGGCGAGACGGACGTCGCCTACGACGCGGCGCGCACCGTGCCGCCGCAGCGGCACGTGACCTGGAACGGGTGGGACGCCGTGCGCGATGCCTTTCCGACGGAGAAACTGGCGATCGACGTCCACGACGTCCTCGCGCGCGTCGATGTGACGCGGACGCGGCCTGTGCAAGCGGAAGCGGTTACGATCGGCGACGGGAAGGGGGCGCTCCTCGACGGCGGGCTCAACGACACGGGCTTCCTGGGGCTGACCGTCGCCTGTCAGCGTCCGGGACGCCTCGTCGTCACGTTCGACGAGGTGCTGACGGACGGGAAGGTCAATCCGCTGAGACTCGGCGCGGACTTCGGGTTCGTCTACGACCTGAAGGCACCCGGCGTCTGCCGGCTGGAGAACTTCGAGCCGAACACGTTCCGCCATGTTCATCTCTTCCTGAAGGACGGACTGGCGACGGTCTCCGCGCCCTACATCCGCAGTTATAAAAATGCGGAGGTCTATCGGGCGCGGTTCAGCAGTTCGGACGCTGCGCTGAACGCCGTGTTCGACGCGGCGCGGGAGACGTTCGCCCAGAACGCCGTCGATGTGTTCACCGACTGTCCGAGCCGTGAGCGGGCGGGGTGGCTGTGCGACAGTTTCTTCATCGCCCGCGTCAGCCGTCTGCTGACGGGCTCGCTTGCGCTCGAAGACCTCTTTCTCGACAACTATGCGCGGGCGGAGTCCTTCGACATCGCGGACGGCATGCTGCCGATGTGCTATCCGGGCGACCACGTGAACGGCAACTACATTCCGAACTGGGCGATGTGGCTCGTCCTCGAGCTCGACGAGTACGCGCGGCGCGGCGGCGACGCGCGGCTGGTCGCGTCCTTCCGTCCGAGGCTCGAGAAGCTGTTGGCGTTTCTCTGGCGCTACCGCAATGCGGACGGTCTCCTGGAGAAGCTTCCGGGTTGGGTCTTCGTCGAATGGTCGCAGGCGAACAAGTGGGTGCAGGACGTGAACTATCCCTCCAACATGCTGTGGGCGGAGACGCTGGACGCCCTGGACCGTCTCTACGGACGGCCCGACCTCGCGGCAGAGGCGACGCGCGTGCGCGAGACCGTCCGTCGCCAGAGCTGGGACGGACAGTGGTTCCGCGACCATGCCGTGCGGCAGTCGGATGGCACGCTCGCCGTCGTGCCGGACGACATTTCCGAGACGTGTCAGTACTACGCCTTTTTCTTCAAGGTCGCGACGCCGAAGACGCACCCGGCGCTGTGGCGGACGCTCGTCGAGGCGTTCGGCCCGTCCCGGCTGGACGCGGACAAGAAGCCGCTCGCTCATCCGCAGATCGCGCCGTCGAACGCCTTCATCGGCAACTACCTGCGGCTGGAATGCCTGTCGCGGGCGGGGCTGTCAGAAAAGGTTCTGGCGGAATGCCGCAGCTACTTTGCCGCGATGGCGGCGCAGACAGGGACGCTGTGGGAGTTCGACAAGCCTACGCACAGCTGCTGTCACGGGTTCGCAAGCCACGCGGCGGTTCTGCTCGTGCGCGACATCCTCGGCGTGAAGAAGATCGATTACGCCGCGCGGACGGTCGTGTTCGAGCCGCCGCCGCAAAGTCCGCTCGCCTTCTGCGAGGTCACCCTGCCGACGGATGAGGGCGATTTGGAAATCGGGTGGCGACATCCGGAAAACGGCGCGGTCACGCCCGTTGTCCGCCTGCCGGACGGCTGGCGCGTGCATAACCTCTCAAACACACATGAATAAGGAAGAATACATGACGGACAAGACCTCTTATCTGACGGGCCGCACCATCCTCCTGGGGGCTGCGGGGCTTTTGCTGGGCGCCTTGCGCGCCGGCGCGGCGGACGGGACGGCGGAGCTCGTCTGGCAGAAGGCGGACGGCGCGGCCGAAACGAACCGCGTGGCGCTCGCCGACGCGGGTGACAGGTGGGTGCTGAGCCTGTCTGCGGCGGAGATCCGCGCGAAAGGCGCGACGGGACTCTGCGTGACGCCGGACTTCGCCCGCGCCCGAAAGGGCGAAGCGGGGTACTGGTTCTCGTCCTACGGACGCTACGGCGAGTTTGACCGCGACGCGGGCGTCTACGCGACGGACGGCATCCGCATGCCCCTGCCCATGTTCGGCTGGAGCACGCCGCGCGGCGCGTATCTCGCCGTCATCACGTCGCTCGCCCATTATCCGGGCCTGCGCGTCGCGGCGGCGGACGGGCGCTACGCGCTCTCCTGCACGCTGGACGCCGAACTCTGCCGCGCGCCGTACGAGGACTTGTCCATCGCCTACTGGAAGTTCCCGGCCGGATCGGACTACGCGACGCTCGCGAAGCGCTACCGCCGGCACCAGCTCGACCGCAAGGCCGTGACGCCGCTTGCCGAGCGCGTGAAGACGAACCCCGTCCTCAGGCAGGCCGTGGAGGCGCCGGAGATCCGCATCCGTCAGGCGTGGAAGCCCGTGCCGAGCCCCATGCCGTTCCAGCAGCCCGAAGACGAGCCGCCGCTCACGGTGCGCGTCACGTTCGAGCGCGTGAAGGACATTGTCCGCGAGCTGAAGCGGCAGGGCGTCACGAACGCGGAGCTCTGCCTCGTGGGCTGGAACGTCGGCGGGCATGACGGCCGCTGGCCGCAGTCGTTCCCGTCCGAACCCCTTCTGGGCGGCGACGCGAAGCTGAGGGAGGCGGTTGCCGAAGCGCGCGCGGCGGGCTACCTGATCGTGCCGCACGGCAACTTCCTCGACGGCTACCGCATCGCGGACAGCTGGGATGTCGAGTGGACGGTCAAGAACGCGGACGGCACGCCGAAGGAGGTTCCCGGCATGGACTGGGGCGGCGGACGGCCCTATCGCATCTGCCCGCAGCGCGCCTATGAGCGCTTCGCGACGAAGGACATGGACCGCATGGCGGCGCTTGGGTTCAGGGGGATGGGCTACTTCGACGTCGTGTCCATCCTGCCGGCGCCGAACTGCCGCGATCCGCGCCACCCGCTCACGTTCAAGGAGGGCGCGCGGTATTGGGGACTTTGCGCCGAGGAGGCCAAACGGGCGTTCGGGGGCTTTGCGAGCGAAGGGTGCGCGGACCATTTCGCCGCGTCGCTCGACTCGGTGCTGTACGCCTCGTTCGACGACCCCATGAAGATCGCGGACGAATGGCGCGCGGGCAAAGGGCTCGTGAAGCGGCTCGTGCCGATCTTCCAGATCGTCTACAACGGCTTCATCGTCTCGAACCCGTTCTCGTCCACGGTGAACTTCACCGTCCAGCCCCCGTGCTGGCGGCTGAAGCTGCTCGAGTACGGCGGACGCCCGAACTTCTACTTCTACTCGAAGTTCCTCTCGAACGGCAACGACTGGATGGGAAAGGGCGACCTCGGCTGCGCGACGGACGACGAGCTGCGGCGGTCCGTCGCGGCGATCAAGGAGGGGGCCGACCTCTACGCGCGGCTGGTGCGGCTTCAGTATCTGTTCATCGATGGACACCGGGAGCTCGCCGAGGGCGTCTACGCGACGCGCTGGTCGGACGGAACGGAGATCGTCGTCAACTATGCGGACAGGCCCTACGCCCTGCCGGACGGCTCGGCGGTCGCGCCGCTCGGCTGGCGGCTGCGCGGCGAATGAACGACTTGTTACCCGGCCTCGCTTTAGGCCTGCTGACGAGGGGATGCGCTCTTGAAACGCATCGCGTCCCGGCAGGGACAGCCCCCTGTCTGTCTTGGTTTTGCGCCCTGGGCCGTGGGGCACCCGCTCCCCGGCCCAGGGCGGGAAGCGGACATGATACCGAAAACGGGATTATGGAAGTAAACGCAACAACCCTCCCCGGGGAGGGCGCATGGGTCTTCGACTCTCCGTCAATCCCGGCCCCTGTTTCCAGCGCTCAACGCAAATGCCACTTTGCATTCACTTCTGGAAATGACGCGCGGCCGTTCAGGCGGTGATCCGCGAGGCGTGAGCGTTCCACGTTCCCCATTATGGTATAACCCGAGTTTGCCAGTTGGCTGACTGACTAATCTTCAAAATGTTGCGTACCCTATTGACTGAAGTGCACCTTCTATTGTATAATAATATCGTTATCCCGTTATTTTACCAAAGGTCAACATGTCGCTACACATCGAAAAACTGA
>CAKURH010000122.1 GCA_934675625.1 uncultured Kiritimatiellota bacterium | reverse complement strand
CTTCGCGGGGGCGTGGGCGCGACCTCCGAGGTCTTCCCACTCGCCCTCGCACACTTCCAGAAGCGGCTCCTTCGTCGTCGTGAGTTGGCGGCGGAAGCTCGGGATGTTGGCCGCGCTGACGGAGTAGCGCGTGAGGTACTGATAGACATCGATGTAGTTGGAAAGCGTGAACTTCTCCGGCAGGAAGAAGAATACAAGTTTCTTCGTGTCGAACGAGAGCATCCGCAGGAACGCCTGGGCGATGATCTGGGCATGGTCGAACGCGAGCGGATTGTCCTCGACAGACAAGACCGTGCCACCGCCGAGATCCTCCTCACGGTAAGTTCCGGTCAGGCAGAACGCCAGCTTTCCGTCCTCGTTGAACGGGAGATAGAACCGCCCATGCCCGATGGTGGGCGACTTGAGGAGAAGCCACCGAGCTACCGCCGCATCGTCACCGCCCTTGACATGGAAGCCCTGCCCGCGCCTGTGGACCGAGACGAAAGCGTTGGAGATGATCCACGCCCGCATGTCGCGGTCCGGCTTCGAGAACACGCCGACGGGGATGAGGCGGTCGGTCTCAAGGGAGGTCTCCTCGCGAAGTTCGCGCCTCGCCCCCTCGTCCACAGTTTCCGTCGGGCGGATGAACCCGCCCGGCAACGCCCAGCTTCCCTCAAACGGCCATTGACCACGCCTGATGAACAACACCTCAAGGGCGAACTCCGGGTTCTCACGCCATTGCCCCTCGCCAAGTTCGCTATAGGCCGGACGCACGGCGACGATGTCCGCCGTGACGCTCGGCTTCGGGTACTTGCCGAGGGTCTTGCGGTACGCCTCAGTCTTCGCCACGTCCTCTTGTGTCTACGTCATGATGGATTTGCCTTATTGGGGTTGACGGCGCATATTATATCATATTGCTCATTTAGCCACAAGGTGGCATTTCAAGATTTTTCTCTCCCATCTCCACGGCAGGCCGAGAACCATTATGCTCGCGTAAGTCATCGCCCACACTCGCCAATATGGTAAAATATACAGCAATCAATTTCTACACTACCATGTCCGCAAAAGCAAAAGTGTCTGGCTCGGTGGGAATGCACCGAAGAAGCTTCGCTTCAGAGGGGAGCCGCGAGTGAAACGAGCGCCCGAAGGGACCGCAAGGTGCTGCGCGGGGTTTCCGTCGCCGGCCGAGCAGTATCAAGAGCCGCTCGTCCTTCGGCTACCCTCAAAAGCTGACGCTTTTTCGGCGGATATTCTCGACCTGAATGAACTTCTGGTGAAGCGTCCGGCCGCCACGTACTTCGTGCGCGTCGAGGGCGACTCGATGGACGGCGCGGGGATCAGCGACGGCGACCTGCTGGTGGTCGACCGCTCCCTCCGCCCCGCCGACGGCGACGTGATCATCGCCAGCGTGGAAATATCCCCCGAACGAAGTGAGCATTGCGAAGCAATGTCACTAGAGGGGTGCGATTTCACCGTGAAGACCTACCGCCGCGACAAGAGCAGTGTCCGCCTGGAGCCAGCCAATCCCAACTACCCCGTCATCCGCCTCCGCGCCGGACAGGAGCTGGACTACTTCGGCAAGGTAACGGCCTGCATACACAGATTCGCGGGGAAGAGATGATCGGGCTGGTGGACGGAAACAACTTCTTCGTGTCCTGCGAGCGCGTGTTCAACCGCCGCCTCGTGGGCCGGCCCGTGGCCGTCCTCTCCGACAACGACGGGTGCTGCGTCTCCCGATCAAACGAGTTCAAGGCGCTCGGCATCCCGATGGGTACACCCTACTTCCAGCTCAAGCACCGCGAAGCGTCCGGCGAGCTGTGCTTTTGCTCGTCCAACTACGAGCTGTACGGCGATATGTCGCGCCGCATCATCTCGATCCTCCGTGAAGAGGCCGTGGACGTGGAGCAGTATTCCATCGACGAGGCGTTCATCTTCCCGCCCACGACCGCCGCCGCAGACTACGCCGCATACGGGCGGCGCGTCCGCGCCAAGATCCTCCGCTGGGTCGGCATCCCGTGCGGCGTCGGCTTCGCGCCCACGAAGACGCTCGCCAAGATCGCCAACCACATCGCAAAGAAGCGTCCCGACGGCGTGTTCCTCATGCCGGACGATCCAACGGAAATCCTCGCCGCCCTGCCCGTGCAGGAGGTCTGGGGCGTGGGGAGGCGGCTGCCGCTCAAGCTCCGCGCCGAGCGCATTCTCACCGCCCAGCACCTGCGGGACGCTCCGGACGCCACGATCCGCTCCATCGGCGGCGTGACGCTCCTACGGACGGCGATGGAGCTACGCGGCGTTTCCTGCCACGAGGAGCGGGACTACGACGCCGATCCCGATTCGATCTCCTGTTCGCGCTCGTTCGGCGAGCCTGCCACGACGGCGGAGGCGCTTGCGGAGTCCCTCGCCGCCTACACCGCGCAGGCAGCCGCCAAACTTCGCCGACACGGGCTTCTCGCGGCGGGGTGCAACATCTACGCGCAGGTCTTCGCCTCGGGCGGAGGAGGCGATTTTCTGGGGCGCACGGTCGTGTTCCCCGCGCCCACGGACGCGACGAACGAGATGCTCCGCGCCATCCGCGAAGAGGTGGACACCCTCTACATCGAGGGGACGCGCTACCGCAAGACGGGAATCGTGTTCTTCGGCCTCGAAAAGCCCGGCACGGCGCACCAGACCGATCTCTTCGACGACACCCCGCCAGCCGAAAAGTCGCGCCTGTACGCCGCCGTTGACGCCCTCAACGCCCGCTACGGCAAGGGCAAGGTATTCTCCGCCGCCCAGGGCCTCGGCACAAGGTCGTGGCACATGAAGCGGCAGAAGCTCTCCTCCCGCCCCACGACCCGCTGGGACGAGCTGATGACCGTGAGATGACGGGCAAAATCGCCACATTGACATTTAAGGGGCCGGTGTGGTACAATATGCACCGTTCTACGCAAAAACTAAAAAACGCGGAGGACGATGCTATGGTGATGAGTTTTTCAGAATGCTGTGAAAAATACGGCGGACGGTACCGGACGGAGCGTCTGATACGCAAGGGCGAACTTCACAAGGTCGCCTTGGGCCTCTATAGCGACAAGCCGGAATGGTCTGACATTGAAGTCGTGCTGGCAAGATTCCCCAACGCGGTCGTGACGCTGCAAAGCGCCTATTACTACTACGATCTTTCGGATTCGATTCCAGAGGCGTTCCATCTGGCGACGGACAGGGACGCGACGAAGATTTACGACGAACGCGTCGTGCAGCACTTCCTGCCCAAGGGGACGGTCGGAATCGGCGTCGTCTCCTGCAAGTTCCTGAACGACGAGGTATCCCGCATCTTCGACAAGGAGCGGCTGCTCATAGAGACGGCCCGAAACAAGACCAAGCTGCCATACGACCTCTACAAGGAGGTCGTCGAGTCCTTCCGCAAGATTAAGGACACGCTCTATCCTGCGAAGCTGACCGACTACCTTGAGGCGTTTCCCAAGAAGGAGTCCATACTGCGGACTATCGAAAGCGAGGTGTTCTGATGGATTTCAGGAGCATCGCCGCGACGCTGAAGGCCTCAGGATACCCGCCGCGCAAGGCGGATGCCAAGATCGCACACGACATAGTCCTCAAGGCCATCGAGGACGCCGGCTTCCACGACAAGGTGACGATCAAGGGCGGCGTGGTCATGAGCGGGATCACCGATGCGGTGCGCCGCGCCACCATAGACATGGATTTCGACTTCCTCGGATATCCCCTCGGCGACGTGTCCGTCAGGCGTTTCGTGCAGCGCCTCAATCGGGTCGCCGGATGCGAGATACGGATCGACGGCGAAATCCAGGAATTGCGGCAGAGCGAATACAAAGGGAAGCGGGTGAATCTCGTCTTGACGGACGACGCGGGGCGTTCGATAAAGACAAAGGTGGACATCGGCGTACATGGCAACAAGTCAATCGAGCAAGTGGACTTCCGCTTCAAGGTGATATCTGACGATGCCGGCGTGGTTCTGCTGGTCAACCCCAAGGAGCAGATATTCGTCGAGAAGCTGAAAAGCCTGCTTCGGCTTGGCGTAGTCTCCACGCGGTACAAGGACGTGTACGATCTGTTCTACCTCTGCAGTCGCGTGGACTCCAAGGTGCTGGAGGAGTACCTTCGCTTGTGCATCTTCGAGGATGAGGCAATGCTCGAGAACGACGTGCGCGACATCGAACGGCGGCTCGGGCGGATATTCTCCAGCAAGACCTTCCTCAAGAGAATGGCGAACCCAGACTACGCATGGCTTGACGAACCAGTCGAAACGGTGGTCGGGATGTTGCTGGAATTCTTCAGGGGGCTACACGAACCATGACATTCTTCACGTCAGACCAGCACCTCGGGCACAGGAACATCATCCGCCTGTGCAGCCGCCCGTTCGCCTCCATTCGTCGTTGACGGGCAAGGTCGATTTTTCGCCTCCTGGGCTTCCCTCCGGACTCATAACGAAAGGAAAGACAATGAAGGCGCAAAGAAACCCTTAATGCATGATTGTGAACTGCGCGCCGCCGATTGAATTGGTGGCCAAGGTACGGACGGCGATTGCCGGACGGACCGTCCCGTGGTGGACGCGGGCCGGGCACAAGCCCAGCAAGCGACAAAGGCAGATGGGCGTTTCGACGTTCTTCATCGAAGCCGTCGCAAAGGCCGTCGAGGGCGTCGTCCCGTCGCCGGAGAACCTTGCGTGGGCGGAGGAGATGCGGGCGAAGGGACGAGAAAACCACGCCATCGCCACGCGGGAGCGCTGGGAGAAACGCCGCGCCAAGCGGAAATAGACCAATCCCGATCAAGCCCACATTGGCCGAGTGTGTTACTTGCACACTCGGCCATTTTTGCGTCATAAAAACTTCTCCCTTGCAAGGCGCAAGGGAGAAAATCGGGAGTGTGACGGGGGGTATGACCTCGTCACACCCCCTCTACCTCGTCACACTCTGGAGAAGTTTTTATGAAAGGCCGGATTGCGGGAACCCTTTGTATATTGGGGATTTTTCGGGAGTCGCAGGATGATAAAACAAAGGGGAGAAGCCAACTTCTCCCTTTCGGTATCGTGGATTGGTGGGCGGTGAGGGACTCGAACCCCCGACCTTGACCGTGTAAAGGTCCTGCTCTAACCAACTGAGCTAACCGCCCGAAATCAAGTCACTCGTTCCGCGTCTTGCGGATGACGCGCTGGGCCTTGCCCTCCGTGCGCGGTAGCGCACCGATCGGGAAGACGTCGCCCTTCGGAAGGAAGCCGAGGCGCTCGCGCAGGTGCTTGGCGACCTGATGCCCCGTCACGCCCGGCTCGGCCTCGACGTTGACCGTGACGTCCGTCATGCCGTGCCGCTCTTCGAGGATGATCTGGAACTCGTCCGCCACGCCGGGAATCTCCTTCAGGGCCTGCTCGACTTGGCGCGGGTAGAAGTTGACGCCCTTGACGATCAGCATGTCGTCCGTGCGGCCCGTGATGCGGTCGATTCGGAGCGACGTGCGCCCGCAGGCGCATTTCTCGCGCGACACGATGCGCGTAATGTCGTGCGTACGGTAGCGGAGAATCGGCATCGCCTCGCGCGTCAGGGACGTGAAGACAATCTCGCCATACTCGCCGTCCGGCACGGGCGCGCCCGTCACCGGGTCGATGATCTCGGTGATGTACTGGTCTTCCCAGACATGGAGGCCGCAGTGGCACCGGCAGTCCTGCCCCGTCGTGCCGATGCCGCCCGTCTCGGTCATGCCGTAGATGTCGAAGCACTCGATGCCGAGACGCGACTCGATGCGCCGCCGCGTCTCGTCCGAAAACGTCTCGGAGCCGAAGATGCCGACCTTGAGATACGGCAGGTCGCGCTCGCCTGCGGGACAGGCGTCCAGCTTCTCGATGAGGCGCGGCACGTAGGAGACGACCGAGACGAAGCCCTTCGTCCGAAAGTCCTTCATCAGCCGGATCTGCCGCTCGGTGTTGCCGGACGACGCCGGAATCGTGAAGAGCTGGGCCTTGCGCGCGCCGTGGTAGCAGCCGAAGCCGCCGTTGAAGAGGCCGAACGTCGGCATGATCTGCACGGCGTCGCCCTTCTCCAGCCCAGCCATCGCATAGCAGCGCGCCATGCACTCCGCCCACTGAAGGAGGTCATTCTTCGTGTAGGCCATGACGACCGGCGTGCCCGTCGAGCCGGACGACATGTGGAACTCCATCAGGTCGCGGCGGTCGACGCAGTTCATCTTCAGCGGATACGCCTCGCGGAAGTCCTCCTTCGTGAGGAACGGCAGTTTCGCGAGGTCGTCCAGCGACTTCACGTCCGCCGGATCGGCCACGCCGCCCTTCGCCAGCCGCTCGCGGTAGAACGGATTCGTCCACGCGCGCGCGAGGGACTTCTGAAGCCCCTCGAACTGGAGTTTCGCATATTCGTCACGCGAGAGCGTTTCCGCCGTTCTGTTCCACATGGACATTTCGTTTTGCCTTTTGAGTTGCCGTATTATACCACAATTCGGCGGTGGCCGGCATCAGAAGCGGAAGACGAGGCCCGCCGAGACGACGAGCGACGAGAAGTCGGCGTCCGCCCGCAGGCCGCCGGCCGAGACGTCGCTCGCGTCCACCCACTCGTAGCCGACCTGGCCGTAGAGGCCGAGACAGTCCGTGAGCTTCGCCTCCAGCCCGACGTGGCCGCCGAAGCCCAGGAGGCAGTCCGTCCGGGAGGTCGAAGAGCCGTTCGCGTCGAAGTCGGCCGCCACGAGGTTGAGGATCGCCTCCGCGCCCGCGTAGGCGTCGAGCCAGGAGAGGGCGTGCCACGTCACGTTCGGCCCGACGCCGATCTGCCAGAGGTCGGCCCGGTAGCGCGACGTGACGAGACGCGACCCCGTGCCGTAGTCGATTACGTCGGATTTGACCTTCTCATCGCGGAACGTCGGGCACGTGGACGAGTCCGGGATCGCGGGCAGCGCACTCGGCGGATAGGGCATGTCCTCGTGCAGGAACCAGCCCGTCGAAACGCGCGTCCGCGTCGAGCCCGTGTTCAGGAACGCGGACGACGAGGACTTCATGTCGAAGAACGCAGCGAACCGCAGGCCAAGGCCGACCGAGAACCAGTCGCCGGAATAGAGGTCGTATCCCGCCGAGAGGTTGAGGCCCAGCGCAGACGGATCGTCCGAATCCGACAGGCTCGCCATGCCGTCGCCCGTCGACCGGATGACCTCCGTGCGCGTCACGGGAACGTCCCACAGCGTTTCCGTCGGATCGACCGGATCGGGCACAATCTGCGCGCGATCCGTGTCATAGCGATAGTTCACCGAGTTCGCGCCGAGCGTGGCGAGCGGCGCGGAAACCGAGCCCGACGTCTTGACCTCCACGCGCGAGCGCCAAGCCGGCCCTGCCGAGAACCGCCACCCTTCCGCCTGTGCCGCCGTCGCCGCCACGGCGGCCGCGAGCCCCATCACCCAACCAAACGTCTTCGTCTTCATTTCCAATTCTCCTTACTGTCAGTGTCTGTTCTCACACGGAGGCACGGAGCGAGCTGATCCAACAGGTCAGACTCCGTGCCTCCGTGGCTCCGTGTGAGAGATGCGCACATCATCTTCACTCTCCCACGATCACACGGAAGAAGCCGGACGGGCTGTCGGACGGCAGCTCGACCGTGACCGTCACGACACCCTCGTCCGACTTGTCCGCCGCCGCCGGAACAAGCCGCGTCGGTGTCCCCGGCAGCGTTTCGGTAAAGTCGACGCGCATGGCGTTTGCGTCGAACGCGCCCCAGTCACCGTCCGCCAGCGTCACCGCAAGCTTCAGCGTCCACGCCTTCGCCGCGCCCGAAAGCCCCGTCACGCGCAGGGACTGGACGGTCGGCGCAATCGCCGTCGGCACGATGTTGCCCTTCGCGTCAAAGCCGTTCGCCGCAACCCACGCCGCATCGGCCCGCAAGGTCAGCTTCTTGCTGTCCGTCGCGAGCGCCGCCCGGCGGAAGACGCCGTTGCCGCCTGTCCTCGGCGTCCCCAGCACCGTCACCACGCCGAGCGACTGACAGTTGGCGAACGCGCCCTCGCCCAGGTAGTCGACGAACGCCGGAATCGTCACGTCCGTCACCTGCGTACCTGTGAACGCACCCTCGCCAAGCGACAGCGTCGCCGTCTCGGACGGACGATCCGCACGGCGCGGCGGCACAAACGCTAGCTCCGTCACGCCCCTTGCGCTCCCGAACGCATAATCCGCGACATTCGTGCAGAAGACCGGGAACGAGACCGCGCCGAACGCAGCCGGCGAATAGGCGAACGCCCGCGCGCCGATCTCCGTGACGAGGTAGCCGTCTACGCGATCCGGCAGGGCAAAGCAGCCATTGGTCGACGCCATGTCCTTCAGGCCCGTGATCCGCGCCGTCGTCGCGTCGATCGCCTCGTAGGCGAACGCAGTCTCGCCGCCCCAGTCCGTCTCCCACCGCGCGTAGAGCGTGTGCGGCCCGAGGCGGAGGGGCGCCTCGCCTTCGCGCGCCTGCGGCGCGCCGTTCGTCACGCCGAGCGTCCAGCCGGCGAGCCTGTAGCCCGCGCGCGTCGCCGCCGGGAGCGTGCCGTAGGTTGCGGCGACGGTCTCCGTGACGGCGGTCGCGCCGCCCGCGAGGTACGGACCCAGCGCGTCGAACGTCGCACGCGTCC
>CAKURH010000121.1 GCA_934675625.1 uncultured Kiritimatiellota bacterium | reverse complement strand
CAGGGCGAGGAGGGCGCGTTCGAGGCGTACCGCCGCATCTTCGCGATCCGCGCGGCCGTGCCGGAGCTGACGGCCGGTGACGCCGACTACCTGTCCTATCCGTCCGCGCCGGGCGTCTTCGCCTGTGTGCGGACGCTGCCTGACACGGCGTCGGTCGTGCTGATCAACTTCAACGATCATCCGGCGGACGGCCTGCCGCCGTTTGGCTACACGGTGCGCCGTCTGAAGGGCGCGCCTGTCGAGAGCCTGCTGAAAGAGACGAAGCCCTATCTCCCCACGCGGACAGGTCCGGTGGCGTGTTCGCCGGCGCCCAGCGGCGTGCCGCTTGTCGGCGGCGCGGTGGCCGAGTTGCGCGATCTCACGAACGGCGTCGTGCGCGCACCGTATGCGCTCGCGTGCCTGCCGACGGCGGACGGCCTTCGGCTGTCGGTGTCCGACTGGGCGGGGATCGACCCGTCCAAGGTGCGCCTGACGATCCGCTTCGTTGGAACCGAACGCTGGTTCGCCCATGCGGCGGAAGGGAGTTTCGAGAGTCCGTATTACGTCTGGCATCCCGATCGGGATCTCGTCTGGGCATGGGGACGCGGACACCAGCGCGTCGAGACGGCGGTGCGCTGGTCGAGCGCGTCGCATCCGTTCGGCTTCGGCCGGCGGCATGCGGAAGTCGGCTCGGTCGCGGGCGACACGGCGGTCGCGGTTTCGGGATTCGCGGAAGGTGCCCTGGTCGAGCTGCGGGATCGGCTCGGCGGCGAACGCGGACTGGCGGTGACGCTGTCCGCCAAGGCGGCGAAGGATTTCGTCTGCCTCGTCTCGACGGGACCGGCGGACGCGGCGTGCGCGAATCGCGGCGTCGGGACGGGCGATGCGCGGTTGCGCGTTTCGGCGGGCGGCTGGACGTATGAGGACGGGAAGCTGAAAGTCCGCTTCTACAACAGCGGGGCAATCGCCGGCGTCTGGACGCGTGACGCGGACGGCGGCGCGTGGCGGGAGGAGATCGGGCTGACGGGCTATCGCGGCACCAAGACGACCGAGCACCGTCCGACGCTTGGGTGGCGGCTGCGCGACGAGAACGTGTCCGAACAGTCCTACGACTGCTATGGCACGACCGTCCTCACGCATGGCTCGAACGACACGCTGCGCCTGTCGTTCCGGAATGTCCGCCCGAAGCTCTTCGGGAAGCGCTACCTGACGAGCGACATCGAGATGGCCGTTGACTACGTGTTCGGACGCGACACGGGCGCGTTCCGCACAGAAACCTATTTCCGCCTTGCGCGGGGTGCGCTCGACAAGGCGAACGGCATCTGGGAATACCGTCTGCGCCGTCCGCCGGGCGCGCACGGCACCGTCGGCGACTTCCGCTTCACGGGCAAGTGTCCGGTGCGCACGGTGACGGACGACGGCACGATTCGCTGGATATACCACGATGCCGAAACGCCCGACTTCACGGCGCCTCCCGACTGGATTCACCGCATCGGCTGGACGTTCCGCGCGGCGGAGCCGGAGCTGCCGTTCGTCGATCTGACGCGGTCCGCGTCCGTGATGGTTGACGGCGAGGAGGCGGGCGATGCGGTGACGGTCGCCGCTGACGGACAGGTCACGATTCGTTCGGAGAAGCCGCTGTCGTGGGTGCGGCTCACGTGGCCGGCGCGGTTTGCGGCGGGCACGAAGGTGTTCGGCGGCGAGTTCGAGCGCACCTACGGCGACAGCGCGTGGCACACGTTGGGCGATGCAAGGGACGTGCCGCCGCGCGGCGGGGCGAGGCCCTGGTATTTCCTGACGACGGACGGACGTCGCACGGACGGCTACGGGCTGATGGTCCAGCCGAATGTCCTGGCGGCGTGGCATGTGGAGACCAACCGCGTCGAGCTCGTGCTGGACTGTCGTGCCGGTGCGCGTCCCGTGCACCTGGGCGGTCGGACACTGAACGCCTGTCGGCTCGTCTCGCGCCGGGGGACGGACGGCGAACGTCCCTTTGTCGCCGGTCGGGCGTTCTGCAGCCTGATGTGCCCGGCGCCTCGGTTGCCGAAGGAGCCCGTCTACGGCTACAACGACTGGTATTGCGCCTATGGAAAGAACACGGCGACGAACTTCCTCGCCGATGCCGCGTTCATCTGTTCGCTGGTCAAGGGCGAGAAGGTGCGTCCGTTCGTCGTGGTGGATGACGGCTGGCAGGCGAACGAGTCGGTGCACAGCCCCGTGCCGGCGGGAACGCGGTGGGCGGGCGTCAACGTCCGCTGGGGAATGCCGATGGATGAAGTCGCGCGTCGCGTGAAGGCCTTGGGAGCGCGGCCGGGGCTGTGGTACCGTCCGTTCCTGCCGGATGCCGGGGATGTGAAGGGTGCCGTTCCGATCGACCCGACGGATGCGGCCTTGCCGGTGCGCATCCGCACGGAGATGCGACGTTTCGTCGACTGGGGGTTCGAGCTCGTCAAGATCGACTTCATCACCGACGACTGGTGCCGATGCTGGGGAAACAGGTTCGGCGATTCGCCGGTCGTTCGTCCGTTGCCGGTCTGGCGCGACGAGACACGAACGACCGCCGAAGTCGTGAAGGGGCTGTATGCGGCGATGCGCGAAGGCGCGGGCGAGGACGCGCTGATCATCGGATGCAATGCGCTTGACCATCTGGCGGCGGGGCTTTTCGAGCTGCAGCGCACGGGCGATGACACGAGCGGCATGGACTGGGACCGCACGCGGCGCATGGGACCCAACACGCTCGGCATGCGGGCGATTCACGACCGCACGTTCTATGCCGTCGACGGCGATTGCTTTGGGCTTGTGAACGCGGGCGACGTGCCGGCGCACCTCAATCTCCAGTGGCTCGACCTGCTTGCGCGGTCGGGGACGGCGCTCTTCGTGTCGTGGAAGCGGCAGCTCTCGACGCCGCAGTATGCGGAAGCTCTTGAAAGGGCCCTGCGCCGCGCGGCGCGTGTCCAGCCGACTGGCGAGCCGCTGGACTGGCTGGACACGCCGCGTCCGCAGCGCTGGGACTTCGGTGGCGAACGGGTTTCCTATGATTGGGAAGAGTAGAGGACGGTAGAGGTTTCGGCATGACGAGCAGACGTGAGTTCATTGCGGGATGCGTGTCGGCGGCTTTTGTCGGTGGCGCGGGCGGGAGAGACCATGTGCGCCCTTGTCCGGGGGCCTATTACGAAAGCTATCTGGAGGCGATGGCTGCGCGTATCCGCGCAAATGCGGTGATGTGTGACGTGGGGTTCTGGTTCCTAACAGATCCGCACGTAAAGACGAACCATCGCCAGTCGGGCGTCGTCTGCGCAGACCTGATTGGTCGCACGGGAATTCGTCGTGTCCTCTGCGGCGGCGATCTGGTCGAGGCGTTCGGGAAGGGCTATCCGACGGACAGGGATGCCGTGGACTTTGCGATTGGCACCTTTCGCGAACAGTGGGTCAAGCCCCTGCGCGCGGCGGACGGTATGCTCTACTGTGCGAAGGGCAACCACGACTTTACCGTCAGACATTCCATGGACACGGCGGATGGACTGCGAGGCTTCACCTATTCGGGCGCAGAGGCCCGGCGCCACATCGTCGAATCCTGGACGGAGACGGACGTCACGACCAACGCGAACGATCCGAGCGGATGCTACTACTTTTTTGACGATGCGAGCGCGAAGATTCGCTTCATCGTGGCCGACACGACCGATTCCGAGCGGGCGGGCGACGTCGCCTGGGGTGTCGCGTACGGGGTGCACGACACGCAGCTTGCGTGGCTGGCCGAGACGGCTTTCGGGACGCTTCCAGTGGGCTATGACGTCGTCGTGATGCATCACATCCCGGTTGTCGGCGTTGTCGGTTCGGAGGGTGACGTTCAGAACTTCGCGAATCTCCGGGACCTTCTGGAGGGCTACCAGAAAAGGGCGGTCGTTCGAATCGGAGGGCGCGTCTTTGACTTCTCGCGGGCGCAGGGGCGGATCCTGCTTGATCTCACGGGACACATGCATGCCGAGCGGCAGACGTTCCAGAGCGGCATCCTGCACGTCACCGAGCCCTGTGACGCGGCCTATTTCGACTACATTCTCGGCTCGGCCCCGTGGTGCGGAAACCTGCCGGAAAAGAAGGGCGGGACGGTCTACGAGCAGACGTTCGATGCCGTGCAGATCGCGAAAAGTCGAAAGTATGTCCGTTTCACGCGCGTCGGCGGCGGACAGGATCGTGTGATCCACTTGGAGCCACGTGTCGTCCGAGTGGGGGAGACGCTGCGGTTTGAGCCGTCGTTCTTTGGCGGCGACACGACATTTGCCTGTTACAACGGGGACAGAATCGGCTTTCGCCCCAATCCGGGGAACCGCTGGAATCCGTTTGTCGTCTACGGCACGGACTTCGCGGAAATCTCGGCGACAGGCGTCCTCGCCGCCCGCAAGCCGGGGCCGGTCATTGCGCTGGCGATGGACGCGAACAGGAACAAGGAGATCTTCCCTGTCATGGTCCTTGCCTGACGCGGAACTTGCGTTTATCTGATTACCCCTTGCGCGCGCGCAGCGCGTTTGGTATACTACGCGCCAATTCATTCACCGAAGAAAAGAGAAGAAGACACATGGTCAAGATCAGAATGCGTCGCACGGGTTGCACGAACCACGCGACCTACCGTATCGTCGCGGCGGACGAGCGCTCGCCCCGCGACGGCAAGTTCCTTGAGATCCTGGGCTGGTACGACACCCAGATCAAGGAGAACAACTTCAAGCTCGACCTCGCGCGCGTCGACCACTGGATCTCGAAGGGCGCCAAGCCCTCGACCACGGTCGCGTCGCTCATCCGTCGCGCCAAGAACCCCAATCTGAAGCCGCACCACGCGACCAAGGCGAAGGCCCCGGCCAAGTCGGAAGCGAAGGCCTAAGGAGGTAGAACATGGGCATCAAGCTGATTGACAAGATCAATGCCGAGCAGACCGCCGGCCTTGCGGAGAAGAACTTCCCCGAGTTCAAGACGGGCGACATCGTCCGCGTCTCGATCAAGATCAAGGAAGGCGACAAGTTCCGCATTCAGGACTTCGAGGGCAAGGTTCTCGCGATCGACAACGGCCGCAAGAACGCCTCCGGCAACTTCACGGTGTCGCGCGACAGCTACGGCGTGCGCGTCGAGAAGCTCTTCCCGTTCTGCAGCCCCTGGATCCAGGCGATCAAGGTGGTGAAGAAGGGCAACGGCTGGCGCGCGAAGCTCTACACGGAGCGCACGTTCTGCTCGCACAAGGCGGTGCGCAAGCTCGTCAAGAAATAAGACATCCGATCGGCGGATGATGACGAAGCGGGCGATGCCTTCGGGCGTCGCCCGGTTTCTTTCCGTAGGAGCCGTCCAAAAGTGGTATAATACACATTTCACTTTTTTGAGAAGAGAGGAACACAGGCGCACAATGGCAGACTGCTCGAACATTCGCAGGTTCAGGGACGCGGCGGACTACACGCGGAACTTCATCGTCCGGGACGAGATCGACAAGTACCTGCCCGGCGGCCGGCACTTCATCGACGACGCGGCGATCAACCGCCTCATCGCCGAGACGGACGGCAAGGCGCCCGACCCGGTGCGCGTGCGGGAGATCGTCGCGAAGGCCGAGTCGACCTGCGAGACGCTGCGCCCGGAGGAGACGGCCGTCCTCATGCAGGTCACGGATCCTGCGCTGTTCGAGGAGATGCGCGCGGCGGCCGACCGCATCAAGCACAAGGTCTACGACAACCGCATCGTCATGTTCGCGCCGCTCTACATGTCGAACCTCTGCGTGAACGGCTGCCGCTACTGCGGCTTCCGCGCGGGGAACGCCCTGCAGAAGCGCCGCGTCCTCACCATGGACGAGCTGAAGCAGGAGCTCGACGTCCTCGCCGGCCGCATCGGCCACAAGCGCCTCATCGCCGTCTACGGGGAGCATCCGACGACCTCGACCGAGTACATCGCCGAGACGATCGAGACGTGCTACGCCCGCAAGGCGCCCGCGCCGCGCACGGGCAGGCTCAACTCGATCCGCCGCGTGAACGTGAACGCCGCGCCGCTGCCCGTCGCCGACCTGAAGGTGCTGCGGTCGGTCGGCATCGGCACCTTTCAGGTCTTCCAGGAGACGTACAACCGCAAGCTCTACGAGTCGATGCACCCGGCGTGGAGCGTGAAGGGGAACTACGACTGGCGCACGACGTGCTTCCACCGCTGCCTGGAGGCGGGCGTGGACGACGTGGGCTTCGGCGTTCTCTACGGGCTCTGCGACTGGCGCTACGAGCTCTTGGCGACGGTCATGCACGCGCGCGACCTGGAGCGGTGGTTCAATATCGGCCCGCACACGCTCTCGTTCCCGCGCCTGGAGCCGGCGAGCGGCACGCGCGTGCCGGAGGAGTCGCCGTGGCTCATCGACGACGCGACGTTCGCGCGCATCCTCGTCATCGCGCGCCTCTCCGTGCCGTACACGGGCATCATCGTCACGGCGCGCGAAAGCCCGGCCTCGCGCAACAAGGTGCTGGACCACGGCATGACGCAGCTCGACTGCTCGTCGAACATCGCGATCAAGGGCTACAGCGACTTCGACGACGAGGCGCATCAGGAGAAGGAGCGCCAGCAGTTCATGCTCGGCGACAACCGCTCCATCGACGAGATGGTGCGCTACCTCGCCGGGCGCGGCGTCATCACGTCGTTCTGCACGGCGGGCTACCGCTGCGGACGGACGGGCGGGTGCATCATGGACGCGCTGAAAACGGGCCGCGAGGGCAAGTTCTGCAAGATCAACGCGGTGCTGACGTTCCGCGAGTGGCTGGACGACTTCGCGTCCGACGCGACGCGCGCGATCGGCGACCGCCTGATCGAGAAGGAGCTCGTCGGCATCAAGGCGTGGCTGCCGAAGTTCTATCCGACGGTGCTGAAGCAGTACGAGGCGACGTGCCGCGGCGAACGTGACCTCTTCTTCTGATTAAAAGGCCATGAGCGATTTTCTCCTTTCCCTCAAAGACGTCTCGCTCGCGTTTGGCGGGCCGCAGATTCTCGACAAGGTTTCGCTGTCGATCTCCAAGGGGCTGCGCGCCGCGCTGACGGGCCGCAACGGCGAGGGCAAGTCGACGCTCTTCAAGGTCATCGCCGGCACGCTCGAACCCGACACGGGCGAGATCGTGCGCGCGCCGAACCTGAAGGTCGCCTATGTCTCGCAGGGCGTGGATGACGCCGACGAAGATGCGGGCGCGCGTTCCGGCGGCGAGATCCGCCGCGCGCGGCTGGAGGCGGCGATCCTGTCGCAGCCTGACATCCTGCTCCTCGACGAGCCGACGAACCACCTCGACGTCGAGGCTATCGACTGGCTGGAGGGCATGATCCGCCGGCAGCGCGAGATGGCGGTGCTGATCGTGACGCACGACCGCCGCTTCCTGAAGCGCGTGGCGACGAAAATTTTTGATTTGGATCGCGGCGAACTCTCCGGCTGGGAATGCGACTACCCGACGTTCGTGCGGCGCAAGGCCGAACTGCTGGCGGACGAGGCCGTCTACTGGGAGCGCAAGTCGAAGAAACTTGCGCAGGAGGAGGCGTGGATCCGGCGCGGCGTGAAGGCGCGCACGACGCGGAACGAGGGGCGCGTCGCCGCGCTGATGAAGCTGCGCGAGGAGTTTGCCGCGCGCCGGGCGCAGGTCGGCACGTCGACGATGAAGCTCGACACGGCGGCGCCGGGCGGCGTGCGCGTGCTGAAGATCGAGAATCTCGGCTTCTCGTATGGCGAACGGCCGATCGTCTCGCACTTCACGGCGGACGTCCTGCGCGGCGAGCGGATCGGCATCCTCGGCCGCAACGGCGCGGGCAAGACGACGCTGCTGAAGCTGCTGACGGGCCAGCTTGCGCCGACCGAGGGCTCGGTCTCGCGCGGCACGAACGTTGCGCTCGCGTTCCTCGACCAGCTGCGCGGCGAGCTGAATCCCGAACTGACGGTCGGCGAGAACATCGCGAGCGACCGCGACGAGGTCATCGTCGGCGGCGTCAAGAAGCACGTCTACTCGTATCTCGCGGACTTCCTGTTCTCGCCCGCGCGCGTGCGCACGCCGGTGAAGGCGCTCTCGGGCGGCGAACGCGCGCGCCTCATGCTCGCGAAGCTCTTCCTGAAGCCGGCGAATCTGCTTGTCATGGACGAGCCGACGAATGACCTCGACATCGAGACGCTGGAACTCCTCGAAGAGCAGCTGCTGAACTACACGGGCACCCTGCTGCTCGTGAGCCACGACCGTGAATTTCTCGACAACGTCGTCACTTCGACGTTTGTGCTGGAGGGCGACGGTGCGGTGCGGTGCTTCCCCGGCGGCTATGAAGACTACGTGCGGCAGCGCGGCACGCGGGAAGGGGGCGAGGGAAAAAGGAAAAAGGAAGAGGAAAAAAGTGCGGAGGGAAACCGGCCTCCCCAACCTTCCAAACCGCCCAAGCCGGCCAAGCTTTCCTACAACGAGAAGCGCGAACTGGAAGCCCTGCCGGCGCAGATCGAGGCGTTGGAGAAGGCGATTGCCGACATCCACGCGGCCGATCCCGTGAAGGAATACGCGCGCTACGCCGACCTGCCCGCGCGGGAGGCCGAGCTTGAACGGCTCGTCGACCGCTGGGCGGCCCTCGCCGAGCGGGACGCCTGAGGCGTGGGCCATCCGGGAACCCGCAGATCGGCAGCATTTTCCTCTTGGGAGTTAGTCGGAACGGGGGGGGGGGGGGGGGGGGGGGGGGGGGGGGGGGGGGGGGGGGGGGGGGGG
>CAKURH010000120.1 GCA_934675625.1 uncultured Kiritimatiellota bacterium | reverse complement strand
CTCCTCGCCCCGCGCGTCCTTCGCGGCGCGTGCGCCGAACCGCGTCCGCCCGTCTCTCTCCGCTCGGCGCTCGGCCGCCCCGCCCGCTCCTCACGCAACGTCTTACCCTGTTCTGCGCGGCCTGTCCCTCGTCCATGGAACCATGATTATGACTCTTCCCACCTTCTGCCACCATCTGATAGCCGCAGATTCTCGCGGAGCGGCGGCGTACGCCGCCCGTGGCCCGTCGGAGCCGACAGTCGCGCGGGAGGAGCGAAGGGATCGCCTGTCGCCTCGGTGTTCTCGCTTGCGGAAACGCATTCTGCCGAGGGGAATGGCTTGCCACGTTTGATTGACTGACGTGTGGCGACAGGTGCGATTCCCGGAGCGACGGTTCGCGCGAGCTGTCGGGCCGACGGGCCAATGATGCGGTCGACTGTCCGTCCCGCGTAGTGCGGATCATCTTCTCATGCTGAAGCCCTAGTGCCCGACGCGCGGCACAAGACCGCAATTTGATATAATACGGGCGATGAAGAAAATCGGATTAGCTGTGCTGCTCGTCATCCTCGTGCTTTTGGCCGTGGCGTGGTATCTGCGCTTCGGCGGCGTGACGCACGAGCGGATCGTCGCAACCGTCGACGACCGTGCGGCGGCAATCATGGCGCGCGTGGACGCGCGGTGCGATGCGCTCGACCGCAAGCTGGACCGCATCGAGGCGAAACTCGACCGGCTGCTGGAGATTGCGGCGCGCCCCCTGCCGGACGGTCTGCGGGAGGTTCGCTGACGGGAGGTTCGGTATGTTGCCCTTGCTCGCGCTTTCGCTGTTCCTGACGAATCCGGCGCCGCTGGAGATGCCGCGCGCCGACGCGTATCTGGTGCGAGACGGCGACCGGTCGTATCTGGAGGATCGCTTCGACCGGCTGGATCTCTGGACGTCCCGTGCCATTGACGGACGCTGGATGGACGATGAAGGGCGCGTCTTTACGTTGGCGACGCTCGCCGTGCGTCCGCCCGCGCTCGATTCCGGCGCGACTGAGACGCGCGTGCGTTACGTCTCCGCGTGTGTGCCGATCGACAGGCGGAAGCGTCCGCAGCTGCGCGAGGCGATTGCCTGTCTGGCACCGATTGAGATTGTCGAGAAGCCCGCACCGCCGCGTCAGCTGCCGCGCGGATTCGCCGATGTCGACTACTGGCAGGGCACGAACCAGTCCGTCCTCGTCTGCGCCTTCCTGCCTGAGGCGTCCGACGCCTGGCGTCTGGCGATCTGGACGTTGGCGGACGGTGATGACCTCGCGGCGGCGACGCAGGTTTTTGAAGACGAGTTCCTGCGCAAGGAGTTTGGCGCATGGGACAAGGAACAGCGCGAGGCGGACGGCTGGGACGAATCCGTGCGACGCGACGGGCGACGGCGGGCACGGGATGTTTCGGAGGCTGCGCTGCTCCGCCGCGACGCGCGCCATTCGGTCGCGGCTTACGCAAACTGGCGAGCGACGGATGCGGCGGCGTTCACGATTCTCGACGACCTGCCGGGCGCGCGGCCCTTCGTCGCGTCGCTGACGAATGAACTGCCGCGTCTGCACAAGGCCTGTGCCGAGACGCTGCCGACGCCGCTGGACGGCTCGAACGTCCTCTGCGTGGCGCGCATCTACGCGAACCGCGAAGAGTATCTCGCGGCCTTGGATTTGGTGGGCCACACCAACAGGGCGTGGAGCGCGGCCTACTGGAGTCCGTCTCGGCGTGAGCTTGTCGCCTACCTGCCGGAGGGCGACACGGCCGACCTGCTGAAGACGATTCGCCATGAAGCGTTCCACCAGTATCTGTCGTATGCGACGGCGATGCTGCCGACGTCGCCGTGGCTCAACGAGGGCTATGCGCAGTTCTTCGAGGATCCGGAGGCGCGGGCGTGGGGTGTAGACATCGATTCGACGCCGGAGGGCCTGGCGCAGCTGGCGGACTTCCTGCCGGAGCTGTTTGACCTCGACTATGCGGCGTTCTACGAGGGAACGGACGAGGCGCGGCGCCTGAAGTATCGCTTGGCGTGGTCGGTCGCCGTTTTTCTAGAGAAAGGCGCGCCCGACGTCCGCTTCAAGCCGTTCAAGGACGTGAAGCGCGACTACCTCGCGACGCTGTTGGCGACACGTGATCCGCGTCAGGCGACGGCGGCGGCGTTTCGCAACGCGGACACGCTGAAGCTCTTTCAGTCCGAGTGGCTGCGTTGGTGGTCGGAGCGTGTGCGGTAAGAAGAAGACTCGTGAATGCGTCGCTTGTTAAGCGACAGCAACTCTCATAAGAGGAGGGTGGGTCAATGTGGTATAATACGGGGCATGGAGACAAACGAGACGGCCGGAGAACGGCTTCAGAACATCTTGGCGCATGCGGGCGTGGCCTCGCGGCGTGGCGCGGCGACGCTGATTGCGTCGGGCGTCGTCACGGTTGACGGGCTCGTCGTGAAGGAGCCGGGCGCGCGCTTCGGCGCGGATGCCGAGATTCGGGTGAACGGTCGCCCCCTCGTCGCGGCGGAGCGGAAGCGGACGATTGTCCTCAACAAGCCTGTGGGCGTCCTTTCGACGATGAGCGACCCGTTCGGCGGGCGCACGGTCGCCGAACTCGTGAAGACGCCGGAGCGGCTTGTGCCCGTCGGTCGCCTCGACAAGGATTCGGAAGGGCTTCTCCTCATGAGCAACGACGGCGACCTCGTCAACCGCCTGACGCATCCGCGCTTCGAGCACCGCAAGGTCTACCTCGTCAAAGTCGCGGGCCGCTGGAGCGCCGACAAGCTCGCGACGCTGCGCTCGCCGCTCACGCTCGACGACGGCTACACGATCCGTCCCGTGCCCGTGGAGGAGGTGCGCGACCTCGGCGCGAACGTGCGGCTCCTGAAGTTCACGCTCAAGGAGGGGCGCAAGCGGCAGATCCGCAAGATGTGCTCGGTGGCCCACCTCGTTGTCCTGTCGCTGCAGCGCGTCGCCGTCGGCGCGTTCGATCTGCCGCCCGACCTCGAACCCGGCGCGTGGCGCGACCTGACGGATACCGAAATCGATCGTCTCTTCAACTGAAATGAACTTCTACGGCATCACCGGCACGAACGGCAAGACCACGACGACGTGGATCTTCGCCGCGTTCGTCAACGCCTGTCCGGGGCGGAAATGCGGCTTCATCACGACCGTCGAGGTCTTCGACGGGGCGCGCCATTTCTCGACGGGCTACACGACGCCGCCCCTGAAGCAGCTGCACGAGATCTATGCCGCGATGGCGGCGAACGGCTGCACGGACTGCGTGATGGAGGTCTCGTCCCACGCGATTCACCAGAACCGCACGGGCGACACCGTCTTCGCGGGCGGCGCGTTCACGAACCTCTCCGAAGACCACCTCGACTACCACAAGACGATGGCGGAATACTTCCGCGTCAAGGCGAGCTTCGCGGCGAAGATCGCCGCGTCGCATCCGACGCGGCCGGACATGGGGCGCCGCGACCTGCCGCCCTACGTCGTCTGCCTCGACGGCGAGAACGGGCGCGCGATGTTCGACGCCGTCGGCAACTTCGCCGTGAACGTCATCCCCGTCACGAACGGACGTGGCCGCACGCCGCCGACGCCGCAGCCCGCCTATGACCTGTCGGGCCTTCAGCTGGTCGGCGACTACAACGAGTCGAACGTCCTTGTCGCCGCCGCGCTCGCGGAGGCGGCGGGCGTACCGCACGATGTGATCCAGTCGGTCATCCCCACGCTGCGGCCGCGCTGGGGACGCCTGGAGCGCGTCGAGAATCCGCACGTCAGGGCGGCGGTCTACGTCGATTTCGCGCACACGCCGGACGGGCTCGAAAAGGTGCTGACGGCCGCGCGCGGCTTCACGAAGGGACGTCTCTGGGTCGTCTTCGGCGCGGGCGGCGACCGCGATCCGCTGAAGCGTCCGCTCATGGGCGCGGCGTGCGCGCGGCTCGCCGACCGGCTCGTCGTGACGTCCGACAACCCGCGCAGCGAAGACCCGAACGCCATCATCGACGCGATTCTCGTCGGCGCGCGCGCGGCTGCGCGGGGACAGACCCTGCCGCCTGCGATCTTCGTCGAGCCCGACCGCAAGGCCGCCATCGACCGTGCGCTCGCCGAGGCGGCGGCGGACGATGTCGTGATCGTCGCCGGCAAGGGGCACGAGACGACGCAGGAGATCAAGGGCGTGAAGCATCCCTTTGATGACCGCGAAGTCGTCCGCGCGTTTGGCGACGCGCGGCGGGAGCGCATCGCATGACGATTCTGGGCGTTGACACGTCGCTCCGCTCGACGGGCTACGGCGTTCTGGAGGTGCAGGGCTCGCGGCTCGTGATGCGGGATTGCGGCAACATCAAGAACGCGCCGAAGCTGCCGCTCACGGGCTGCCTTCGGGCCATTCACGCGAAGATTACCGAGCTGATTGCGACGTTCCGGCCGGACGTGATGGCGATCGAGTCCGTCATCTACGGCAAGAACGCGGGGACGATGCTCGTCCTCGGCGAGGCGCGCGGCGCGGTGCTGACGGCGGCGGCGGACGCGGAACTGCCCGTCTACGAATACGAGCCGCGCCGGATGAAGAAGGCAATCTGCGGCAACGGCCTCGCGGAGAAGGAGCAGATCCAGCGGATGATCAAGACGCTTCTCGCGTTGCCCGAACTGCCGCAGAACGACGCGGCGGACGCGCTGGGGCTCGCCATCTGCCATGCCCATTCCCATTCGCGCCTTTCACTGGAGAAACCGATATGAACGAAAAGGAAGTTCAACGGGGCGGAATTCCCGAATACGAACTCGCCGGCATTGAGAACATCGTGCGCGGCGTCTGCGTGATAAATGGTCACGTCCTCCTGTGCCGTCCGAAGAAGGGCGGCTACACGTACTTGCCGGGCGGACACATCGAGTTCGGCGAGACGTCACGCGCCGCGCTCGTCCGCGAGATGAAGGAGGAGACGGGGCTGGACGCAGAGGCGGGCGACTTTCTCGGCGTTGTCGAGAGCCAGTTCGAGCAGCATGGCCAGCCACACTGCGAGATTTCGCTCGTCTATCGGCTGACGCTGGGGGTCTGTCCCCAACAATCGGGGGCCTGTCCCCAGACTGATGAACGGGGCCTGTCCCCAGCCATCGGGGGTCTGTCCCCACAGTTGCCAGCCGTGGTGGCGCAGGAGGACTGGATTGAATTTGCCTGGTGGCCGCTCACGAAACTGAGCGAAGCGAACCTTTTGCCGAAAGAAATGGCAAGATATGTCGGATAATCTTCAGGCGTGCGCCCTCTGCCCGCATCGGTGCGGCGTGAATCGTCGGCTTGGGGACAGACCCCAGTCCTGTGGGGACAGACCCCCTGTGCAGACGCTTGGGGACAGACCCCGTGGGTTTTGCGGGGCGGGGGACAGGCCCCGCGTGTTTCGTTGGGGACCGCACTTTGGCGAGGAGCCGCCGATTACGGGCGAACGTGGGTCGGGCTGCGTCTTCTTCTCGCGCTGCACGATGAAGTGCCTCTATTGCCAGAATTCGCCGTGGAGCTGGAAAGGTGAGGGGACAGACCTCTCGGTGACGGGGTTGGCGGACATCTTTCGCGACTTGGCCCTGAAGGATCGGGTCGAGAACTGGAACCTCGTCTCGCCGACGCCGTATCTGCCGTTTATCCGCGCGGCGGCGGAAATCCTGAAGAAAGAGGGCGTTTCGCTTCCGTTTGTGTGGAATTCGTCCGGCTATGAGCGCGTCGAGACGCTCGCATCCTATGCGGAACTTTGTGCGTGTGCACTGTTCGACCTGCGCTATGCGCACAACGCGACGGCCATTCGCTATTCGTCCGCGCCCGGCTACGTCGAAGCCGCGCGGGCGGCGGTGCGTTGGGCGTGGATGAGAACGGCGTGCGGAAAATCTTCCCTGCCGTGCCTTATTGTCCGCATTCTCGTTCTGCCGGGGCTGGCGGACGAGGCCATTGAGAACTTGGCGTGGCTGGCGACGGAACTCTCGAACGAAATCCCCGTCTCAATCATGGCGCAGTACACGCCCGCCTATCGGGCACTGGAGACGCCGCCCCTCAATCGTGCGGTGACACGCGACGAGTACGAGTCGGTGACGGAGGCTGCGGCGGACTTCGGTTTCGAGAACGGCTGGATTCAGGGCTACGAGGCGTCCGACCCGAAGCTCGCGCTTCTCGGCGAAAACATGACCGCCGCCCACGGCACCGTGCGGTGAGGGGGGCGGCGGTCTTTTGTCCGACGCGCAGTCGCGGCCTTACTGGATCTGGATCTGCGTCGGCTTGGACTCGGCGCGTTTCTTGATGACGACCGTGAGAAGTCCGTTCTCAAGCTTGGCCGTCAGGGTCTTCGGATCCGCCATTTCGGGCAGCTCCGCGCTGATTGCGTAGTTCGTCCGGTCGAACTCGTGCGCGACTTCGCGGAAGCCGGCCGGGTTCTGGTACTTCGCGTGCGTCTTCAGCGTGAGGGTCTTGCCGTCCATGTGCAGTTCGGCGTCTTCCTTGCCGACGCCGGGAACTTCGACCTTCAGCTCGTATTCCTCCGGCTTCTCGACGAACGTTGCCGTCGGGACCACAAATTTCTCTTCGTTCATTTTCTTTCCTCCTTGTTTAGATTCAGTTGTTGAATCGCGGTTTACTGGATTGCGATCTTGTGGACGCCCGTCGCCTCGGCTTTCGGCAGTTCGATGCGCAGGACGCCGTTCGTGAACTTGGCGTTCGCCTTTTCGACGCTGACGCGGAACGGCAGTTCCAGGCGGCGGCTCCAGGCGTGCGCCTTGCCCTCTTCCGGCTTGTCGGCGATCGTCACGGCCTGCGGTTCGAGCGTCAGGTCGACGTCCTTCGCGGACTTGCCCGGCAGCTCGACGTCAATCAGCGCCGCGTCGTCATCCAAGAACACGTTCACGGGCGGAAACCGACCGGCGGCACGAGCCCGCATGTTCCTGAATGTTCGGCTTCCCGTGTCGAGAAGGTCGTCCAGAAAGCCCCACGGATCCATATTCATCAATGTGTTCATGTTTTTGTTTCCTTTCTTCTTTTGCCAACGCCTGTCATTTAGCAAAGTCCGTGCCACCGTTGCGGACGACGAGCGATGCCCTCGCGTCTGCGACACCTTGTCGCAAGGCGGGACAAAATGGAGCGGTCGCTTGACAGGGAGGTGGGGAAAAGGCTATCATGCGGCCCTTCAAGTCAATTTGGTGCGCAAGTGAAACCTTATCTGGACATCCTGAAACTCGTTTGGCCGCTCGCCCTCGGCATGATCAACACGGCGCTCATGCAGTCCGTCGACCGCGCCTTTCTCGCGCGCTACTCGGTGGAGGCGCTGGAGGCCGTCCTGCCCGCGACGACGCTGGCGTGGGTCTTCCTGTCCTTCTTTCAGTCGGTTGTCGGCTATTCCGGCGTCTTCGTCGCGCAATACCATGGCGCGGGCGACGCGACGGGATGCCGCCAGAGCCTCGCGGCGGCGGTCGGAATTGCGTTCTTGTCCTTTCTGCCGATGCTGCCCGTCTGCGGGCTGGGCGACTGGATTCTCGTGCGCACGGCGGAGACGTCGGCGATGGCGGCGCTGGAGCGGACGTATTTCGACATCTTGATGCTCGGCTCGGTCTTCGTCTATCTCCAGATGGCGGCGATCTCCTACCTGACGGGGCGCGGGCGTACGCGTCTCGTCTTCTGGGTGAACCTCGTCGGCAACGTCCTCAACATTGCGCTCGATCCGCTGCTGATCTTCGGCTTTGACGTCACGCTTTTCGGATGGCGCCTCGCGCTTGCGCCGCAGGGCATCGCCGGCGCGGCATGGGCGACGGTCGCCGCGCTGGCCGCGCAGTGCCTGCTGCTCGCGGTCGTCCTCCGGCGCGTCTGCGCGTGGGCCGACTTCGCGCAGCCGTCCGTCCGTGCGCTCGCCGTCCGCCTCCTGCGCTTCGGCATCCCGGCGGGCGGCTACGAGGTCCTCAACATGCTGTCGTTCACGATTTTCGTCTTCGTGACGGGCGAGGTGGGCGGCGAGGCGTTCGCGGTGTCGAACGCCTGCTTCACGGTGAACTATCTCCTCTTCGCGCCGATGACGGGCTTTGCGCTTGGCGCGCAGACGCTCGTCGGGCAGGCGCGCGGCCGTGGGGACGACGCCGAGGCTCGGCGGGCGCTGCGGCGCACGCTGGCGCTCGGCCTCGGCTTCACCCTCGTCGCCTGCCTCGGCGTGCTCGCGTTCCGGCGTCCGCTTCTTGCGCTCTACGCCTCGCCCGACCTGACGGATCCAGCGGCGTTCCATGCGCTCGGCACGACGCTGCTCTGCCTCATGTCGGCGTGGATGCTCTTCGACGCGACGGACATCATCCTCTCGGGCGCGCTGAAGGGCGCGGGCGACACGAAGTTCGTGATGGGGTGGATGCTCCTGAACGCCTTTGCCCTCTGGCTGCCGCTCGTCTTTCTCGTGCGCCACTTCCACAACACGATGCCGGCCCTGTGGGGGACGATGATCGTCTACGTCGTCGTCATCAGCGTCGGCTCGGCCGTCCGCTGGCGTCTCGGGCGCTGGCGGTGGATCAGGCTCGTCTGACGTCTGGCGCGTCCCCATTGACTTTCTGGGGAAGGAATGCTATACTTCTTTCGTCTTTTGCTGAGGTGTATTGTGCCCTGAAGCGGAGAAGAGAGGCGAATGACGATGAAGAGCGTGGCAAATCGCATCAAATGCGACGACGCAAAGGCAACATCCGCAGCCTTTGCGCGAATGCTTTCCTGTCGTCCGTGTCCGAGCGGCAGCGGCCTCTGCCCGCCGCATGAAAGAAGGGGCGGGTTTTGACATGGCAAAGTATCTTGACCCTAAGGCTGATGTCACCTTCAAGAAGGTCTTTGGCGAGCACAAGAACCTCGTCATCAGCCTTCTCAATGCCTTGCTTCC
>CAKURH010000119.1 GCA_934675625.1 uncultured Kiritimatiellota bacterium | reverse complement strand
CCCCCCCCCCCCCCCCCCCCCGTTCTTGCCTCTTCTGCGGCGATGCCTCTGTCTTGGAAACACTGAAGTCGCGAAGCGGATGGACGGTTGAGTTCTATGTCAGGCGTAGCTCCGAGCTTTCGACCTGGGAGTACCTTTTGGGCATCAATGATGGCGTCGGCTATACGGGCAAGGACGGTCGTTTCAGCCTTTCCTATCGCGCGAACGGCTTCGTGCTTTTTGAGCAGATGCAGACGCAGAACGCAACGGGCGGCCTCGGCATTGATGACAAGGCGTTTCCGGCGACCGTGAAGAACCTTGCCGTCGGCGACTGGCATCATGTCGCGTTGACGTTCTGCGTGTCGGCAGGCAATGGCGTTTACGAGCTGTTTGTGGACGGCGAGTCCTGCGGGACGCTTTCCGCTGCGTTGCGCGAGGAGGCGAAGATGGGTGCGTCGCCCTTGCTTTATGTTGGAGGTCGTCCATGGAGCGATCAGAGCTTCAAGGGCGAATTGTCCTCGATTCGACTTTCTGACGTGGTGTTGGCTCCGTCCGAGTTTCTCTGTGCCGAGAAGGACATCCCCGAAGAGAGTCCGCAGACATTGGCGTACTGGCCGCTGGACGGAAGCGGAAGTTCATTGTCGGGAGAGGACCTCTCCGGGCTGGAAAATCCGATTTCGGAGTTCTTGAACGCTCGTCTGATTGAGCGAGGTGACGCGGCGTTTCGGTTTCTGCCTGTTGACGATCCGATAGTCGCTGCCAGTGATTTCGTCAAGAACCTTGGTGCGGTTTCGCTTGATGGCGTGCAGGCCTATCTCTTGTCCGAGAGCGTCGGGTCGAACCTGAGTCGGGACGCCTCTTTCACGGTCGAAGGTTGGCTTCGGACGCGTGCGGAGTCGGGGACGACGGATGAGGAGATTGTCGTTGGAAATTTTGATCCGGTTGCGCGTGTCGGCTGGAAGCTTTCGGTTGTCCGCGTGGATGGAGAGCGCCGCTTCCGGGTTTTTGCGCGTGGCGCAAGTGGATTGTCGCCGCTTGTCGATGCGACGTTCGACGGGGCCGTGCCGACAGACTGGAAGCACATGGCGTTGACCTATGATGTGGAGGCGTCCGAAGGACGGTGGTCTTTGTATGTGGATCGCACGAAGATTGGCGAGGCCCAAGGCTATTATCATCCGGGAGAAGTCGGCCTTGGTCAAACGGCTTTTGCCCTTGGGCTGAAGGGGGTGCGGCAGGGACTGCGGGCATTGTCCGGCGATTATGACGTTTGGCGTGTCTCGTCTGGCGTTCTCGCGAGTGACGCGTTCCTGCCGGATGGGCTGAATGGAGGAAGAGGAACACTCCTTCTTTTTCGTTGATTGAATCAGAGGAACAGAAATGAACGCAAAACAATGGATGTGCTTGTTTGGGACAGGGTTGACGTTAACCTTGTCGGCCGATGAGATTAACGTGAAGGCGACCGGTCTCTGTGCCGACTCCGGCGAAGACGTCGCGGCAAAGGTTGAGGCGATCATCGCCGCTGCGCCCAGTGGCTCGGATGTCTTCTTCCCAGCCGGGGAGTATTTCTTCCGACGAACGGTCCGAGTCGTCGGCAAGACGAACGTGGTCTTTCGCGGGGAGGCGGGGACGCGGCTCGTCGCGCATTTTGCGTCTGACGGCAGCTATCGGGAGATTGGCGGACTGTTCGAGGTCCGCGATTCGTCGGACCTCGTCTTTCGGAATCTGACGGCGACGACGGACATCCCGCACGGCTGGTCGGGTCGAATCGCCGCGCTCGATCCGGCGAACGGGACGTATGACGTGAAAATCGCAAGTCGATATGCCGTCACAGGAGATGAGATGATTTGCCGTGTCGATACCTGCGACGAAGACGGCACTCCCGATTGGGCGATTCTCGACTATCGGCGCATTGCGCGGCAGAAGGTGACGGATGCGCAGGGCATCGTCCGTGAGAGGGCTGTCTGCATACCCTACACGGTCATCGGGGACCGTCTCATTCGCGTGACGGCACCGCACGGCGAAAAGAGCTGGGAGCGCCCGGACTGGTCGCGTCTGCGCGTCGGTCAGCGGATTCTCTTCCGTCATGGATACGTGTCGGGACTGGCGATGTTCGATTTTGCGCGCTGTGACCGCGTGCGCCTGCAGGACATCGAGGTTGAACGGACGACGACATGCGGTGTCCGCGTCATGCCGCCGGCATCCGACTTTGCGTTCGAGCGCTTCAGCATCCGGATGCCGAAGGACGGCGACCGCTATTATTATTCCTCCCCTGCCGACGGCATCCACTTCGGCGGCCTCTCCGGCACGCTGTCGTTGCGGGATTGCCATTTCTGGGGCCTTGGCGATGACATCCTGAACGTCCATTCGAGAGCCGGGTTCGTGAAGAGCCATGACGCGACGACTGGGCGTACGGCGCTCGTCTTCCGGAGTGAGTATGAGCGCGAGCGTCCGTTGCCGAAGCTGTGGGCGCGTTCGGGAAGTCGGCTGGCCTTCTACGAGCCGAAGACGTTTCGGGAGAAGGGTGTCGTGACGGTTGACGGTTTCGCGGAGGGCTGCGTGACGGTGCGGAATGCCGAATTCGTCGTTGAGGAAGGCGACATTGTGGCAAATCTTGACGACCAGCCTGACGTCCGCATCTCCGGCTGCTCGGTCCGCAACACGCGCGGGCGGGCGTTTCTCCTGCAGACGCGCTCGTTTTGCGTTGAAAACTGCGACATCCGAAACACGTCTCTGCCAGGCATCCTGGTCGCGCCCGACGGACGGCAGTGGAGCGAAGTCGGGCCGACGCGGAGGGGTGTGATCCGCAACTGCACGTTCATGAAGTGCGGCGTTGCGCGAACGGGCGCGTCGGCTGGAGCAATCGTGGTCAAGGCCAGTCATGACGGCGGGCTTGCCGACTATCCGGCGGGTGTGCATCAGAACATTCGGATTGAGGGCTGTCGCTTCGATGCTTGCGCGAACGCGGGGATTTGCGTCTCTGCGACGGACGGCGTGGCGATTGAGAGCAATGTCTTCCAGCGATGCGCGACACGCGTGTTTGACGAGCGCCGTCCCGAGCCGAAGCATGACATTTGGCTGTTGAACTGCCGAAACGTTTCCCTTTCGGGGAACGAAACAGACCGGACAAAACGCCACCTGTTTGTCGAAAACGTACAGGAGGTGCAGTCGGCGCCGCCGCGTCTGCACGTGCCGGGCGATGTGACGCGCCAGCCGCATTTTGGTCCGCCGGTTGCACGGCATGATCCGAAGTCGCGTCGGTTTACCGGGATTCCCAGCGTTTGCGTCACACCGCAGGGGCGGCTGTGGGTGAGTTGGTATGCGGGCGTGACGCCCAACGAGGATGCCAACAACTATGTCGTGCTGGCGACCAGCGGGGACAGCGGGAAGACGTGGCGCGAAGTGGCCGTCTACGACCCGGACGGCGCGGGTCCCGTCCGGTCCTTCGACCCAAGCGTCTGGGTGACGCCGGACGGTCGATTGCTTTGGAACTGGAGCGAATTGCTGCCGGGTTACGGGGGCGTCTACGAATGCGACGGCAATCGGCTTTTTCTCGCTTTCGGGGATGATGCCGAACAGGAGATTCCGACATGGTCGGCGATTCAGCCGCTCGGAAAGGGCATTGTGCTGGAGAAGCCGCAGGTGTTGCGTGACGGAAGTTGGCTGATGCCGGTTGCCGACTGGTATGCTCCGACCAGCACCGTCGCGATGCTCTCGCAGGACGCGGGGCGGAACTGGACGCGCGTCGGCGGCGTGACGGTGCCAATCGAACGACGGATGTTCGACGAAACGCGGTTCGTGCGTCTGTCGGATGGGCGGCTTCGCGCCTACATCCGCACGGACAGAGGCCCGGACGGCGCTTGGGAGGCCGAGTCGTCAGACGACGGCCGGACATGGAATGCGCCGCGCCCGTGCCCGTTCTCTCATCCGTCTTCTCGTCTGCTCGTGCGGCGCCTTCGGAGCGGGCGACTGCTGCTTGTGAAAAACGGTCGGCTGAACCAAGGCTATGAGCGCAACCAGATGATTGCCTACGTGTCGGAGGATGATGGGAAAAGCTGGAAAGGCGGACTCGTCCTCGACGCGCGCAAGAACGTGTCCTATCCAGATGCCGACCAGGCGGCGGACGGGACGATCTTCGCCGTTTGGGATCGGGAGCGGATGTCGGAGCATGAGATTCTCCTGACGCGCTTCACGGAGGCGGATGTCATGCTGGGCGGTACGCATGCGATGCCGATGATCGTCTCGAAAGGAGGACGCGATGAACAAGGTGAATAAGTCGGTCGGGAGGCTCGCGGTCTTCCTGTCATTAGGCGGCGGCCTTGTTTCGCTGGCGTCCGAACGGGCCTTGGTGACGATTGACCCGATGCGCGAGCAGGGACTGATCAAGCGCATCCATGGCGTGAACAACGGCCCCGTCAAGGCGCGGGCCGACCAGTGCAAGGGGAACTTCCCCGCGTTCAAGGCGGCCGAAATCCCGAGCGTACGCACGCATGACTCCGCTTACAGCAACGAATACGGAGGACGGCACACGGTGGACATCTCGAACGTCTTTCCCGACTTCGACAAGGACGAGACGGATGCCGCCTCCTACGACTTCGCCTGGACGGACAAGTACCTGGGCGACATCCGCGAGTCCGGCGGCGCGGTCTACTACCGTCTCGGACAATCGATCGAGCATGGCATCAAGCAGTATTTCGCGTATCCGCCCAAGGACTACGGGAAATGGGCGCGTATTTGCGAGCACATCATCCGGCACTACAACGAGGGCTGGGCGAACGGGTTTCAGTGGAACATCCGGCATTGGGAGATCTGGAACGAGCCGGACAACAACGATCCGAAGAACCCGACGTGCTGGGGCGGGACAGACGAGGCGTTCTTCGCCCTTTACGAGACGGCGGCCCGACACCTGAAAGCGTGCTTTCCGTCTCTGATGATCGGTGGTCCGGCCGTTGCTTGGAACGAAGAGTGGGCGGGACGTTTCCTCGACTACGTGAAGGCGCGTCAAGTCCCCCTGGATTTCTTTTCCTGGCACGGGTACGACAAGGACCCGAAGAGCGTCGGCGCACATGCCGTTCGGATGCGTGCGGCCCTTGACCGGCGCGGCTTCCTGAAGACGGAGAGCCACTTGACCGAATGGAACTACGTTCGCGGCTGGAGCGAAGAGTGGCCCTACACGCTGCGCGTCAATGCCGGCGACCTCTGCGTGAAGGGCGCGGCCTACATTGCCGCGACGCTGTCCGTCCTGCAGGACGCGCCCGTGGAGGAGGCGCATTTCTACGATGCGCGTCCGGGCTACCAGATGAACGCCCTCTTTGACTGGCAGCTGTTTCGGACAAAGAAGGGCTATTATCCGTTCTATGCGTGGAGCCGCCTGTGCCGGCACCCGGTTCGCGTCGCGACAGACTGCACGGGCGCCGCGTCGGATCTCCACGTCACGGTCGGGAAAGACGGATCTCAAGTGATGGTCTACATCGCCCGCTTCAACGAAGACGACAACGTCTGCGTGCCCAAGGCCGTTTCATTCCGGCTGGCCGACGGGTCGCGGATAGTCGGGGCGCGGGCACACGTGACGGATTTCTCGACGGTCTACACGGAAACGACGCCGGAAGAGGCTGCCGATGGTTCGGTTCAGCTGTGGCTTGAGCCGCAGTCGTTCGCGACGGTCGAGTTCGAGGTCCCGGAGCCTTCGCCCGGAAGGAGGCGGATTCCCGACGGAATTCTCTCGAACCGTGCCGACTATGTCGTCTATGTCCCGCGCCAGCCTCACGACCGTGAGCGGTTCGACAAGAGCGTGAGGCTGGATGTCCGCAAAAGGGGCGACAGCTACAACGATCACTTCCAGGTGATTGCGGACGAGAAAAGGGGGCTTCTGTATGCGTTTTGGACACAGGCCTCCTGGGAAGGCGCATCCGATCAGCATGTGGCCTTCTCGAAGTCGGCTGACGGCGGCAAGGTTTGGACGGAGCCTGTCATCCTTGCCGGTTCCGAGTGCCGCGCCCGTCCTGTGTTGCATGCGGGGTGGCAACAGCCGATGCTTGCCCGTTCGGGGAGGCTGTATTGTCTTTGGAACCAGCAGGTCTCAAGGGACTACGGACCCCACAGGGGATTGATGTTCGGGAGCTATTCGGATGATGCCGGCGAGACCTGGTCCACGCCGGCAAAGGTGCCGATGAGCGCACGCGACGCCGATGCGACGAGTCCGGAGGGGTTGCCAAGCTGGTGCAACTGGCAGCGTCCGCTTCGGCTTGGCGAGAACGGCAAGTTCTTCGTCGCGAGTTCCCGGTACGGGCGCGCGCCGTATGAGACGGAGACGCGCGGACGGATAGAGTTCTGGCAGTTCGAGAACATTGACGACGACCCGGGCGTGGCGGAGATCCGAATCACGGCTTTCTGCACGAATCGCGATTCGCTCACGGCGGATCGCGTCGAGCCGATTCCTGGCGTTCCGTATTTCAAGCCACGTTGGACCCGACCCTCTGACGGATGGGTTGAGCCGCCGACCGTGGAAGAGGCCTCCATCGTCAAGTTGCCGGACGGTCGCCTCTTCGCGGTCATGCGCTCGTCGATCGGCTATCCGGTCTGGAGCCAGAGCCGGGACGGCGGTCGTTCGTGGAGCGGTCCGAAGGCGCTTCTTGACCGGGACGGCGGACAGCCGTACCGCCATCCGACAAGCCCGTGCCCCATTTACGACTGGAAGGGATGCGAGGCCGCAAGCGGACTTTACTTTTGCCTGGTCCATAACACGTTTGACTTTACGCGAGAGACGGCCTACCAGAACCGCGGCCCGCTCTATCTGATTGCCGGGCGATTCAATCCGAAAGCCGAGCAACCGGTCGAGTTTGCCGCGCCGAAGCTCTTTTCATCCCGGCGTTCGTGCAATTCGTTCTATTCGTCCTATACCGTCGTCGGCGGTACGGGCGTGCTGTGGTTCCCCGATGACAAGTATTGCCTCGTTGGGCGTGAGATTGGTCCCGAATGGATGAAGCCTTGAGACACATGGGGGACAGGCCCCCGTTCGGTGGGGCCTGTCCCCATGAAAGACCCCATGAAAGCGAGCCCCTTGCGGGGGCATCCGCAAATTTGCTGCAATACGCAAGCAAACGATAGCATCAGGGAGGTTTCTCAATGGCACAGTTAAACATGCGGATTGACGATGCGTTAAAACGAGACGCGGAAAAGCAGTTCAAGGCGATGGGCATGAGCACATCGGCGGCCGTTTCCATTTTCTTTGCGCAGGTGGTCATGAACCACGGCATACCTTTCACGTTGCATTCTGATCCGTTCTATTCTCGTTCAAACATGGCAGAACTGGAACGCTGCGCGGCAGACATGGACGCTGGCGTGAATTGCTCGGAGCATGAATTGATCGGTGTGGAGCACGCCTGAAGGGGAATCTTTCCGGATGGTGGAGCGTTCGGATTAACGATAAGGACAGGATCGTTTTCCGAATTTCGGAGGGGCGATTGGAAATCATGTCTTGTCGAGGCCATTATTCGTGAATTCCCAGTTAGGGCCTTTGCTTCACATATTCGCGCGTCCCGGACTTGGGTTCCGCGCCGGATCTCGCGACGCTCGTCTACGGCGAGCCGGGATGACATTCCCCTCCTTCTGCGCGAAGGTGCGCGGCACCGCCGCAGGACGGAACCTTAAGAAATCTTAAGGCAAATCTTAAGGTAAAATTAAGGTTTCTTTCCCTTCGATATGCTATGATATGCGCACATCGAAGGGAAAGGAATCTTGACGACATCCAACAAGCTGCTCGTCGCCTGTGCCGCGCTGGCGGCGGGCGAATTCGCCGCCGCGCAGACGCCGATGCTGACGGCGGTCTGGCCGGCCGTCGCCGCGTGCGCGCTGCTGGTCGCGATCTTCGGCTATGCCGGGGCCGTCCGCGTTTGGCCGCTCGCCGCGCTGGCGCTGGCGGGGGCGACGCTTTTCTGGGCCGTGACGGGCGACCGTGCGCGCGTCTGCCGCGAAAGTCCGTGGCTGTGTGAGGTGACGCGGCGGCGCGGGGCGGTGACGGACGTGCCGCCGGCCCTGCGGGCGACGCGGCGCGACTTCATGCGTCGCGTCTCTCTCGGCATCGCGTCCGACCGCGAGCTCGTCTCGCTCAACCGGGCGATTCTGCTCGGGGAGCGCGCGAACCTGCCGCGTCCGCGTCGGCAGACGTTCATCGGGGCGGGGACGATTCACGTGTTCGCGATTTCGGGTCTGCACGTGATGGCGATTGCGCGCGTGCTTGTCTTCCTGTTGCGTCTCCTCTGGCTGCCGCGACGGTTCGCGGCGGCGGCGACGATGCCGATCCTTTGGGCGTATCTGGCGCTCATCGGCTTTCCGCCGAGCGCCGTGCGGGCCGGCGCGATGGCGAGCCTCGCCTGTCTTGCGCCGGTGTTCGGGCGGCGGCCGAACGGCGTCGTCGCGTGGTCGCTGACGTTTCTTGGCGTCTACGGCGTGCGGCCGACGATGGTCGAGGACGTCGGCTGTGGGCTGTCGTTCGCCGTCATGCTGGCGATCCTTGTCGTCGGCGACCGTCTGCGCGACCGCCCCGAGGGGGTGGGCAAGACGCTGGCTGTGGCCGTCGCCGCCTGGGCGGCGGGCGTGCCGATCGCCGCGCACGTGTTCGGGCGCGTGACGCCGGGGGGCATTCTCGCGAACCTCGCGCTCGTCCCGGCGGCGGGCGTCACGGTCTACGCCGGCGCGGTCGGCCTTTTGGCGAGCTTCGTGTCGGAGCCGCTGGCGGCGCACCTCAACGGACTTTCGGCGCTGTTCACGCGCGCGATGGTCGTTCTCTCCGACGGCGTTGCACGTCTGCCGGGAGCGAATGCCGAAGTCCCGAAATGGCCCGTCTCGGTCTGCCTCGCCTGGTACGCCGCGCTGGGGCTTGTCTTGCTGCTGCACAGGCTGCGGCGCGCGCACAAGGACGTCTGGCGTTAACAGGCGCGTGCCGCAGGGCTTCTGCATGAATAAATGGCTCGCTCTCTGTAAGTCGTCCGCATCATTGGCCCGTCGCGCGAGTCCTGTCGCTTGCCGACGTGCGGCGCGCTTCGGGGCAACGGTGCTCCCGCCTCCGGGCGGGCGACTTGGGCGTCCTGACGGCCGTGCGGCGACCGCGAGGTCAGCCGCAGGCCGCAGTCCTGACCAATTCGCCTCGTCCGGCAGGCGGTCCGCCCCGCTGCGGCCCCGAAGCGCGCCGCGTTGGCGATCCCTGGTCGAGTTCGTC
>CAKURH010000118.1 GCA_934675625.1 uncultured Kiritimatiellota bacterium | reverse complement strand
CCACTCCCCCTCAAAGCCGGGGAAACGCAGACTCGGTACGCGCCCCTCCAGAGAACCCCTTGAAGACACAAACAGTGGTTATGTGGCACTTCACTGCTTAGACCAAGGCGACCCTCTGCGGGCTCTGCGACTCTGCGCGAGGAATCCAATCTCAGCCTCCGAGGTTCAGTTCCGTGTATATTCTGTGGCGCGGGCGCTGGTGCCCGTCCAAAAGAAAGAAAAATACACATGACGACAAACACGTTATTCAAGACCCTCGTACACGAATGGCTGAAGGCCAAAAAGCCGATGGTCACGCCCTCGACCCATGCGAATTTCACGTTGATTGCGGTCAATCACCTCCTCCCGCACTTCGGACAAATGAAAATCGGCGCGATTACGGAGGCAAATGTGCAGTCCTATGTTCTCCATCTTCATGCGCACGGGCGGCTGGACGGTCACGGAGGCCTTTCACCGAAGTCAATCCACGACATTCTTCTCGTGTTCCGGCTCACGATGGCCTACGCTTACAAGTTGCGTCTCATTCCTCTGCTGAATTGGTCGCTGATTGAGTATCCGAAGTCGCAGACAGTGCGTCCTGTTGCCTCGCTTTCGCAGGATCAGGAACGTCTGCTCATCCAAACCCTCTATCTTGGATTGAATCGACGCGCGATGGGCATTTTGCTCACGCTCTTCACGGGGCTTCGCATTGGCGAACTGTGTGCGCTTCAGATGAAAGACATCGACCTCACGGCAAAGACGCTCTCCGTCAACAGGACACTTCAGCGCATTTACGACAAGCGCACGGGCCAATCGCGCATTCACATTGGCCCGCCCAAGACAGCGACATCCCTGCGGACGATTCCCCTGCCGTCGCTCTTGGTTCGCCCGCTCGAAAAATTTGTTTCGCCCAATTGCGATTACTATCTCTTGACGGGAAGAGCCTCGCCGACCGAACCGCGAACCTATCGTCAGTTCTTCGTCCGCTACCTGAAGCGGCACGGTCTTTCACGGATGCGCTTTCACGAACTCCGGCACACGTTTGCCGTCCGTGCGATGGAAATCTGCGACTTCGACATCAAGTCCCTCTCGGAAATCCTCGGCCACAAGAACGTGTCCTTCACGCTCAACGTCTACGGCCGCGCCAATCTCCAGCAGAAGACCCGTTGCATGAACCTGCTCAATGACCTTTTGTAGAGGCGAGCTCGGATGGAACTGTCGTGTTGTGCGGAAGCGGAAGGGTGAATGAGAATGTTGTCTGCCGTCCCGGGACGGACGTGACCGCGACGTCGCCGCCGTGCAGCTGGACGATGTGCTTGACGATCGCGAGACCGAGCCCCGTGCCGCCCAGTGCGCGGCTGCGCGACTTGTTGATGCGGTAGAACCGCTCGAAGAGGTGCGGCAGGTGCACGGCAGGGATTCCGATGCCGAAGTCCGTGACCGAGACCGTCACGTGCGCGCCCGCCGCCGCTGACGTGACGCGGATGACGTCCGAACCCGAATAGCGCAGGGCGTTCTCGATCAGGTTGGCCAGCGCATCCTCCAGCCGGGGCGCGTCGCCTCGGACGACCACGTTGTCGTTGCGCGCACAGTCGAGTTTCACATGGGCCGCGTGGGCTTTGGGCACCTCGCGTGTGAGGACGGCCGAAACGACGTCGGCGAGGTTCACCCGCGCGAAGTCGGCCGCGTTCTCGGCCTGTTCGCGCTCGATCTGCGCGAGCGACAGCACGTCTCCAACCAGCGAGCCGAGGCGGCCGCTCTCCGAGCGGATGATGTCGAAGAGCTCTTTCCTCTCGTCATCGGCGAGCGCCGTGCCGTCGCCCAGCATCTCGACGGCGCCGAGGATCGCCGTGAGGGGGCTTTTCAGCTCATGCGTGACGTTGGAGGTGAACTCGCGCCGGAACGTCTCGTTCGCCGTCGCGATTTCGAGCTGTTGCGCCTGGGCGTCGAGTCGCCGCGTCAGACGGCGCGTGAAGAGGTAGACGAGCAGGACGAGGCAGCCGCCGAGGAGCAGGGCTGCAAGCAGCCCTCCGGCGGCCAGACGCTCGGACTTCAGGACGCCCGTGTACGGCACGGCGAGACGCACGACGCGGTCGCCGACGCGGCGGGCGCAGTAGAGGAGGTCGGCGCCGACCGTCTCCGAGCGGCGCAGCGAGACGCTGCGGCCTTCGGCGAACGCCTTCCGGACCTCTTCGCGCGCGGCGTGGCTGTCGACCGCCGCTTCGGTGTCGTAGAAGACCGAACCGTCGGCGTTGACGACCGTCACGCGCGTCTCGGACTCCACCATGTCGGCGATGGCGCGGCGGAAGCTGCGCGCATTCAGCACGAACAGCGCGGCGAACAGGACGACGCCCAGGCCAGCCATGCAGGCCAGGACCCAGTTCTCCTCAGCCCTTTGCCCTCCCATTTTTCTCCCTCTTAACTTCTCCACCTCTTAACTTCTCAACGTCCCTTTTCACGTCAGGCGGTAGCCGATGCCGCGCACGGTTTCGACATGTCGCGCCCAGTCGCCCAGCTTGCGGCGGAGCCCGACGAGCTGCACGTCGATCGTGCGGTCGGTGACGAACTTCTCGCCGTCGGAGATGCGGTCGAGGATGTGCCCCCGGTCGAAGACGCGCCCGCGGTTGCGGAGCAGGAGCTCGAGGATGCGGTATTCCGTCAGCGTGAGCTTGAGCTCGCCGCCGCCGAGCCGGACGCGGTGCGTGCGGTCGTCGAGCTCGAGGCCGTCGAGCGCGAGCGTGCCCGTCGGCGCGGTGGGGTCCTTGCGGAGGGCCGCGCGCATGCGCGCGAGCAGCACCTCCTTCGAGAAGGGCTTGGTGATGTAGTCGTTCGCCCCGGCGTCGAGGCCCGTCACGATGTCCTGCTCCTCGCCTTTCGCCGTCAGCAGGATGATCGCCGTCGCCGCGAGGGCCGGGTCGGACTTGACGCGGCGGCAGACCTCGATGCCGTCCATGCCGGGCAGCATGACGTCCAGCAAGACAAGCGCGGGCTTCTCGCGGCGGAGGAGCGAAAGGCCCTCGTCCCCCGCGTCCGCCTCCAGGACGGGCTGATACCCCGCGCTCTTGACCGCGAGGGCGATGACGCGGCGGATCGCCGGGTCGTCTTCGATGATCAGAATCTTTGCCATATGCTGGATATTATACCCTAAACGCGCGTGGAGCGGAAGAGGTCGCGTGGACGTCGCAGAGGCGGCGCCCGTTTTTGCTATAATATCCGCCATGAAGATCAGCAAATATTCGTTCGGCATCGGCGACCGCTTCGCGCACGAGGGCGTCAACCAGCTCAAGGCGCTCATCTCGGCGGAAAAGAAGTTCGGCGTGCACTTCACGCCCGTCTGGAACAAGTCCAACCGCGAGCACACGATCATCGGCACCGAGCCGATGTCCACGCGCCAGGAGGCGGACGCGGCGGTGCGGGCGCTCGGCTATGCGGACGCCTACTTCTGCGACGCCGACCACATCAACATCTCGAACGTCGACAGGTTCCTGGACGCCTGCGACTTCTTCACGCTCGACGTCGCCGACTACATCGGCAAGGAGGGGTCGGTCGCGGAACGCTACGACGGCGCCATCCGCAGGGCCGGCGAGCTCTACCGCCACATCGCCGCGAAGAAGGGCGCGGAGAGCTTCGTGACCGAAGTCTCGATGGACGAGGTCGACCGCGCGCAGACGCCGGAGGAGGTGAAGTACATCCTCACGAAGATCGCCGAGGAGAAGATTCCCGTGCAGACCTTCGCGCCGAAGTTCACGGGCCGCTTCAACAAGGGCGTCGACTACGTGGGCGACCTCGACCGGTTTGCGCAGGAGTTCGAGGAGGACCTCAAGGTCATCCGGTGGGCGGTGCAGGAGCTCGGCCTGCCCGACAATCTCAAGCTCTCGATCCACTCCGGCTCCGACAAGTTCTCGATCTACCCGATCATGGGTCGGCTCATCCGCCAGTACGACATGGGCATCCACATCAAGACGGCGGGCACGACGTGGCTGGAGGAGATCATCGGCCTCGCGCTCGCCGACCCGGCGGCGCTGAAGCTCGCAAAGCGGATCTACCGCGAGGCGCGGGCGCGCAAGGACGAGCTGACCGTGCCCTACGCGACCGTCATCGACGTCGACGAGGCGAAGCTGCCCGACCCGGACGCCGTGGACGGCTGGGACGCGCAGACGTTCGCGAAGACGCTCCGCCATGACGAGGCCGAGCCGCTCTACAACCCGTCGTTCCGCCAGCTGATCCACGTGTCCTTCAAGGTCGCGGCGGAGCTGAAGGACGAGTACATCCCCGCGCTCGAACGCAGCGCCGACGTGATCGGCCGCGAGATCGAGGCGAATCTCGGCGACCGCCACATCCGGCGGCTCTTCGCGTGAAGCGTCCCGACCCCGAGACGATCGGCGCGCGGATGGACGCCCTGGGGCTCTGGGACGTCCTCGTGCCCTACAACTTCGCCGTGAAGCCGCGCGGCACGGTCTTCCCGTACTTCTGCACGGTGCTGAAGGGCGACCAGAAGCCCGTGAAGGCGCGTCTCCTCATGCTGGAGGGCTGGCAGACCCTGCATGACTTCGTGCGCGTGCGGATGGATCGCAATTTCGGGTTCTATTCGCAGCCGATCGAGTTCCCGCACTTCGAGCTCGTCGTGCTGGCGGACGGTGCCGTCAAGGTCTTCCGCGACGATGCGGGCTACATGCCGCAGGAAGTCGTCTCGGCGTCGGCGCGCGAACTGGTCGCGAGGATCCTCTGGGAGGCCTACGGCGTCTTCCTGCGCGTCGAGGGCGACCGCGCGCTGCCGCTCAAGTTCGCGGGCGACCGCGCCGTCTTCGCGCGCGTCGAGGACGCGCAGGGGCAGTGGTCGGACGTGCCGCTGGCGATTCCCGACCCGCCGCCGCACAAGGAGACGGTCACGCTGCCGAAAGAGCTCATCAAGTCGGCGCAGGACCTGCCGCTCGTCGCGGCGGACGCGCTGGAGCTCGACTTTAGGATGCTGCCGAACGTCATGACGCAGGAGCCGCGTCCGCGCTGCGTCTACGAGCTGGCGGCGGCGGACGGCCAGACGGGCGAGAGGGCGTTCGCGAGCCGCGTGTCGCTCCTGCCCGAGGGTGGGCTGCGCGCGCTCTGGGAGTCGATGCCCGTGCAGGTTCTGCACGAGATCGTCCGGCGCGGCAAGGTGCCGGGCGAGATCCGCGTCCGCGCCGGGCGCGTCTTCCGCCTGCTGCGTCCGCTCTGCCTGGAACTGCCGTTCAAGCTTTCGCTGCACGAGCGGCTTGACCGTCTCGCCTGAATGCTGGCGGAAGGATGCGGAAATGGCCGGCGAAACCGTCAGGAGCGAGGCGATCTGTCTGGCGATTCGTCCGTGGTCGCAGACGAGCCATGTCGTCTTGTGGCTGACGCCGCAGGGCAAGGTCGGCACGGTCGTGAAGGGTGCCGTCCGCCCGAAGAGCTTCTTTCTGGGGCAATATGACCTCAACTACACGTGCGAAATCCTCTACTATGCGCGCGCGCGCGGCGACCTGCATGCCCTGCGGGAGTGTGTGCCGCTCGAACGCCGCGACGCCCTGCGCGATGACTACCGGGCGCTCGCGCTCGCGGGCCATTTCCGGCGGCTCGTCGCGGACTATGCGCCGGCAGGGCCCGACTGCGCGGACTGGCAGGCGCTGCTCGCGGGTGCGCTGGATGCGCTCGCCGGCGGCGTGGCGGATGCGTCCGGCCTTCTCGCGCAGTGCCTGCGCTTCGAGCTGGAGGTTCTGCACCTGCTGGGGCTTTCGCCGGAGATCGAGGCGGAGTCAGGCGTCTTCCAGCTGCGCGGCGAGCGGACGATTCCCGTCTCGCGCGCCGTGGCCGCCTATTTCAGGCATCCTGTGGCCGCTGTCGAAAATTCAAGGGTCCCCCTTGACGCGGCACGGGTAATTGGTGTATTCTATCAGTTCCACTTGGACTGCGCCTCCGACGTGCGGCGGGCTGTCCTTGCCTTGATTTCGAAAAGCAATTCGAACAACAAACAAAGAGAGTGAAGGAAAAGAGATGATGAACATGAAGGTGATGGGCGCCGCGCTTCTGGCCGGCGCAATGGCGGTCGGCTGTGCGAAGAAGGCTGCGGACGAGACGGCCCTGACGGTGAACGGCCAGACGCTGACGAAGGCGCAGATTGCGGCGGATGTCGAGAAGCTCCTCGCCGCGCAGGGCGGCAAGATCGCCTCGAACCAGCTCGCCTATGCGCGGCAGATGTACGGCAACCAGCTCGCGCAGAGCTTCATCGTCGAGAACGTCCTTGTCGCGAAGGCGAAGGCCGAGGGCTTCGCGGTGACGGACGAGGATCGCAAGGCGCGCGAGGCCGAGTTCCTCAAGGCGACGGCGAAGATGCCCGACGCGCCGAAGTCGGTCGAGGACTACTTCAAGAAGTTCCCGCTCGGCGAGGCTCGCGCGCGGCAGGAGTTCGAGAACGGCATCCTCATCGACAAGCTGATGAAGAGCCGTCTCGCCCAGGAGACGAAGAAGGACTACGCGGCCGAGGCGCAGAAGAAGATCGACGAGATCGTCGAGAAGAACAAGAAGGCCGCGACGGCCGAGGCGGATGCGCTCGCGAAGGTCAAGGGCTTCAAGGCCGAACTCGACAAGACGCCCGCGAAGGACGTTCCGGCGAAGTTCGCCGAACTCGCGAAGGCGAATTCGGCGTGCCCGTCGTCCGCGAAGGGCGGCGACCTCGGCGAGTTCACGCACGGGCAGATGGTCAAGGAGTTCGACGAGGTCGCGTTCAAGTTGCCCGTCGGGAAGGTGTCCGACCCCGTCAAGACGCAGTTCGGCCAGCACCTCATCCTCGTGACGAAGAAGACGCCGGCCGTCGAGGCGAAGGGCGAAACGCCCGCGACGCCCGAGAAGGTCCAGGCGAGCCATATCCTCGTGAAGACCGAGGGCGTCCAGCCCGTGCCCGAGAAGGAGCAGGTCGTCAAGTATCTCCAGAGCCAGGACGAGCGCGCCTTCACGCAGAAGTTTGTGATGGATCAGATCAAGGCGGCGAAGATCGAGGCGTCCGAGGAGTATAAGCAGTTTCTGCCGCCGGCGGACGAGCCGGTTGAAAAGCCCGTCCAGAAATGATATACTACGCACCCATTGAATTTGAAAGGAAGAAAAGAAAATGAGCCAGCATGCATCTCTTAAGGGTTCCGGCAAGATTACGTCGAAGCGCAACGTCCTGAAGCGCTTCGAGCGCGTTGACCTCCTCCAGAAGCGCGGGGAGTGGAAGGAAGGCTGCCGTGGCCTTGGCCTGAAGAAGACGAAGCCTGAGGCCTAAGTCTTCTTCCGCGCCAGCCAAGAGGCGTCCGGGCGGCAACGTCCGGGCGCCTTTTGCTTATGGGTGCGGCTAGAACGTCGTGTGGACGAATGGTTGGACTTTGTCTGGGGCAAGTTCGCCGTCATGTGGAATTCTTAACGCCAATTCCCCAAACGCGGTCTCTGTCGAGAGGGAATATGGTATAATACGCAGCCATTGTGCGTGAGCGACAGAGCGAGGAACTGAACCGGTCGACGGCGTTCGACAACCGGCTCCGTCCGACGGACTTTCAGGGGTTCGTCGGGCAGGAGAAGGTGCGTGACCGCCTGCTGCTGGCCGTGAAGGCCGCGAAGGATCGCGGCGAGTCGCTCGACCACGTGCTGTTCTCCGGCCCTCCCGGCCTCGGCAAGACGACGCTCAGCTACATCCTCGGCGAGGCGATGGGCGTGAACGTGAAGACGACGTCGGGCCCCGTCATCACGAAGCCCGGCGACCTCGCGGGGCTCCTGACGTCGCTGGAGCCGGGCGACATCGTCTTCATCGACGAGATCCACCGCATGGCGAAGACGGTCGAGGAGTACCTCTACTCCGCGATGGAGGACTACGCGATTGACATCATGCTCGACCAGGGGCCGAACGCGCGCTCCGTGCGCCTCGACCTGCCGCGCTTCACGCTCGTGGGCGCGACGACGCGCATCGGGCTCATCGCGGCGCCCCTGCGCGCGCGCTTCGGGCTCGTGAACCGCCTCTCCTACTACGAGCCGCCGGAACTCGCCGAGATCGTGAACCGCTCGGCGGCGAAGCTCGGCGTGGACATCGATGCGGACGGTGCGCTGGAGATTGCGCGCCGGAGCCGCGGCACGCCCCGCATCGCGAACAACCTGCTGCGGCGCGTCCGCGACTACGCGCAGGTCAAGGCCGGCAACTTCATCACGGGCGATGTGGCGACGGCTTCGCTGTCGCTCCTGGAGATCGATCCGCACGGGCTCGACGAGATGGATCGGAAGATTTTGGAGACGATCTGCGTGAAGTTCGGCGGCGGCCCCGTCGGGCTTTCCACGATTGCCGTCTCCGTCAGTGAGGAGCCGGACACGATCGAGGAGGCCTACGAGCCGTTCCTGATCATGGAGGGGTATCTGGAGCGGACGCCGAAAGGCCGCGTCGCGACGGACTTGGCCTATCGGACGCTGGGCCTGCAGAAATAAGGCGGGGCGCAACGCCCCACGCGAGATTCCTAAATCCGCTCGAAGTCGCTGGCCGGGTGCTTGCAGATCGGGCAGATGAAGTCCTTCGGCAGCTCCTCGCCCTCGTAGACGTAGCCGCAGATGATGCAGCGCCAGCCATGCTTTGCCGTTTCCGCTTTCGGCTGGGGCTTCGGCTTGATGGCGCGCTGGTAGTAGGAATAGGTCGCCGTCTCCTCGTCGGACGAGACAAGCGCGTCCGTGACGTCGGCGAGGAAGAGCAGGTGCGTGCCGAGGTCGATCGTCTGGAACACCTTCGCGCAGATGATTGCGTTCGTGTTCCTGTCGACGGCTCGGACACCGTTCGCGAGGCGTGGCGCGGGGAAGTCCGCGAACTTGTCGATGGTCGCACCGCTCTGGAAGCCGAAGCGCTTGAAGAGGTCGAACGACGCCGACTCGGCGATGACGGAGACGTTGAAGACGCCCGTGCGCGCGATCATGCCGCAGGTGTGGTTCGCCTTGTTGACGGCCACGCACACGCGCAGCGGATCGTTCGTGACTTGCTGGAACGTGTTGACGATGCAGCCGTTGTCCTTGTCGCCCTCGCGCGCCGTGAGCACGTAGAGGCCGTAGCCGATCTTGAACATTGCCTTCGTATCCATAGTCCGTCTCCTTGATTCTAGAGGTGTTTCTGAAAGTGGGCTTCGCCGTGCGCGCCGCCCGACGGAGGAGAAATATAGCAAGAATTTCCGTTTGCGTCAATGCCCCCAGCACGCTGGATTATCCCCGGTTTTGGAAATGGCTACCGAACCCTCGCGAGGCCTCGCGCGGTTTTCATCGATTTTGCCGTTGCTGGCGACTCGGATCACATGCCATCATCCGGACAGAAGCTCGAACTCCATCTGCAGGTCACCGTGCCTCTCCCGGACGCAATCGAGGCCGCGCCATCTGCCGTGGCAGACGAAGAGCCAGCGCAGGCCGTCTGCGATCGCGTAG
>CAKURH010000117.1 GCA_934675625.1 uncultured Kiritimatiellota bacterium | reverse complement strand
TAGCATAAGCCATATATGATGTCAAGGGGGGAAGATAAAAAAGATTTTTTCGGGGGCGGTTGGGTGGCGCGGAGCGTCAGGCGCAGCGGTAGCGGCGCCCCTTTGCCAGCCGTCGGAGTTTCTATACCCCGCTGTTCAGTGACCCATTACTTGCGCACGAACCCGCGCAGCAAGTTGGGTGCTTCTGGAGGCTGGAGTCTCGCACACGTCATCATCATGCTGTCGCGAGGACCGGGCTTCAGCATGAAAAGATGCTTCTCTCCCTGCGCGACAATAAGCTGCTGTGCATCTTGTCGCTTGCCGACGTGCGGCGTGCTTCGGGGCAACGGTGCTCGCGCTTCCGGGCGGGCGACTTGGGCGTCCTGTCGGCCGTGCGGCGACCGCGAGGTCAGCCGCAGGCCGCAGTCCTGCCCAATTCGCCACGCCCGGCAAGCGTTCCGCCCCGCTGCGGCCCCGAAGCGCGCCGCGTTGGCGACTTCTGGTCGAGTTCGTCGCGTCGGCCCTTCGGCCTTGCGGGCCGTCCTCGGCCTCGCTGCCGTTCGCCGAGCGTCCGCTCGGCGCTCGGCGTCCCGCCCGCTCCTCACGCAGCGTCTTTTTTGTCTTGCGCAGGACACATTCACCCTCCCTTGATTTTACGTAACAGTCGCAGATCCTCGTGAAACGGCGACGTCCGTCGCCATTGGCCCGGAGGAGCCGACAGTCGCACGAGAGGACGGAGAGGATCGCCCATCGCCTCAGGGCTTTCGCTTGTTGAGACGCATTCTGCCGAGGGGAATGCCTTGTCACGTCTGATAGGCTGACGAGTGGCGATGGCGGCGATTCCTCGGAGGACGGTTCGGGCGACTGTCGGGCCGACGGGCCAGAATGCGCGTCGGCTGTCGCGCAGGGAGCGGATCGTCTTTCATGCTGAAGCCCTGGTCGCGATGGACGTGAATGTGGCGCGGAGAAAATTGGTATAATAGCCCGCCCATGAACAAGGCAGCTAATTCCTCTGAAGGCAATGACATCGCATCCCGATCATAGACGCCTGACGGACTTCTCCGGCGATGCGGTCACGCTCGCGCCGCGTCTGCTTGGCAAGTTCCTCTGCCGTCGCCTGACGGACGGGACGGTTCTCCGGCGGCGCATCACGGAAACGGAAGCCTACTTCGGCGAGGAGGACACGGCCTGTCATGCGCATCGGGGGCGGACGCCGCGCACGGATGTCCTGTACGAGGCGGGCGGCTGTGCCTACGTCTACCTGTGCTACGGAATGCACGAACTGCTCAACGTCGTGACAGGCCCGAAGGATCATCCCGAAGCGGTGCTGATTCGCGGCGTGGAGGGTGCGGACGGCCCCGGCAAGTTGACGAAGCTCCTGCGCATCACGCGCGCGTTCAACCGCGCACGCTTTGCGACCTCGCCCGACCTCTGGCTGGAGGACGACGGGTTCGTGCCTTCGTATCGGCGCACGCCGCGCATCGGCATTGCCTACGCCTCTGCGCGCGACCAGCGCCGCAAATGGCGGTTCGTGGTGAAAGGAGGCGTGTCGTGACGAACGGCAGCCTCGGCTACCTGCTCACGCGATAGTCGCCGCTCATCGCCCGGCCATCGGCCGCTCTGCGTGAGGCCCTATCGCCTCGGTCGCGAAGGCGACGGCGCGCGCGAAGGCGGCGGGCTGGCCCTTGACGGTGACGAAGAGGTGCGTACTGCCGGGCAGCACTTCCGCGCGCACGGGATGTCCAAGCCCTTCGAGCCGCCGTGCGAAACGCAGCCCCTGGTCGCGCAGCACATCACGATCCGCACCAAGAATATGGACGGGCGGCAGTCGACGCAACTGCTCATCCGTGGCAAAGGCAGGCGAGACGAGAGGATCCATCGAATCGTGTCCGTTCAAGTAGGCCACCAAGCACACGTCCATGAACGCCGCGTCCATGCCACACCCCGTCGCGAACGTCCGCCACGACGCCGAGTTGTCTGCCCGCGCCTCGGTGACGGGATAGTAGAGGACGAGGGCATGCGGCTTCAGGTTCTTCTTCTGGAGAACAAGCGCCGCCGCGAGTGCGAGGTTGCCGCCCGAGGAATCGCCGCCGATCGACACCCGCGCCGGATTCGCGCCAAAGCGCGCCGGATCGGACACGACCGCGCGGAAAGCCGCGCAGACGTCGTTGAGCGCGGCCGGGAACGGATGTTCCGGCGCGAGCGCGTAGTCGAGCGCGAGGACGGCGTAGCCCTTCGCCGCGACCGCGCCGCAGAACGCCGAACAGCTCGCGAGACTGCCGATCACCCAGCCGCCGCCGTGCAGGTAGATGAGCAGCGGCAAGTCCCGTCCGCCCTTCGGGCGGTAGAGCCGCATCATCGGCGACAGCATCTCGGCCGCTACGCTGTCCGGCAGGGGCGCCCACGTGTTCCGCGCCGTGCGGACGGCCTTGAGGTCATCCGTCTCGCCCGCCGTCGCGCGGCGGATGGCCGCAATCTGCGCCGTCTGCACACGCCCGTCCCGCGCCGCGAGAAAGGCGTCCGTCTCCCGCGCGTAGACATCGGCCTTCGCCGTCGCCGCACCGACCACTCCCAAAACCAGCATTGTCGCCATCATCAATATTTTCATTAGGCGACGAATTATACCATATCCGCGTCCATCGCGCGTCGGAAGATTATCAGCGCACGGCCACGACACCGCAGACGACGCACGCCACGAGAATGACGGCGAGAAACCACGTGAACGCCGTCCGGAAGACCTCGCCCGCACGGCCCGCGACGAGCGCGGCGGCCGTGCCGATGGCGATCGACTGCGGACAGATCATCTTGCCGATGCCCGCGCCCATCATGTTCGCCGCCGCCAGCAGGCTTTCCGGCACGCCGAGCTGCGCCGCCGCACGAACCTGCAACGCGCCGAAGAGGACGTTCGCGTTCGTGCCCGAGCCCGTCACGAAGCCGCCGAGCGCACCGACGACCGGCGCGAAGAACGGATAGGCCGCGCCCGTCAGCGACACGAGCGCGTCCGCCAGCGTCGCGATCATGCCCGCCGCCGTCATCACGCGCGCGAGGACCAGCACACAGCAGATCGCCGCAAACGCCGTCCAGTAGGCGCGAAACGTCCGCACGAGCACTCGGCACATCCGCACGGGGGACAGGCCCTGCACCGCACCGCCGAGAAAGCCCGCGAGCAGCACGAGCACGCCCGGCGACGCGAAGCGCTTCCAGTCGGGCGGCAGCGGCACCGCCGCGCCCAGCAGCAGCACGACGAAGCCGAACGGCGCCCACGCGACCGCCTGCGCGCGCAGGTCGCCGCCGACGCGCCCCCGTGCGGCGACGAGCGCCACGACGACGAGAACGGAAAGCCCGCCGAGGATGTCCGGCAGCTCCGGGCCGAGGAAGCGCGCGGACAGGAACCACGGAACGAGAAACGCCGCATCCGCGACGAGCGTGAGGCCGACCAGACCCCGCAGGGCCGCGCGGCCGCCGTAGACGAGCAGGACGAGGAACGGGCCGAGCGCCGTGACCGCAAGCTGAAGCGCGGCGACCGTCCCCGACAGCGCGCCCGCCTCGCCGCCGCAGACTTTCGCGAGCACCGCAATCGGCACGCCGACAGAACCGTAGGCGGTCGGCGTCGTGTTGGCGACGAGGCACATGAGAACCGCCTTCAGCGGATCGAAGCCGAGGCCGACGAGCATCGCCGCCGGAATCGCGACGGCCGTGCCGAAGCCAGCCATGCCCTCCATGAAGTTCCCGAAGCCCCAGACGATGAGGAGCGCGAGGACGCGCGGGTCGGGCGAGACGCCGGAAAGCCCCGCGCGAATCGTCGCCATCGCACCCGACTCGACCGTCAGCGAATAGACGAAGAGCGCGGCGAGGACGACCAGGCAGATCGGGTAGAGCGCGAACGTGACGCCGTCCAGCACGGCCGCGCCCGTCGCCGCCAGCGACAGGCTCTCGCCGAAGAAGGCGCGCGCGATCGCCACGGCCAGCGCCGCCGCGCCAAAGGCGGCCACGTGCGCCCGGGCCTTGAAGACGGCCAGCGCCACCGCCAGCGCAACAATCGGCAAAATGGAGAGGACGAGGGACATCTCCCCTTACCTCTTCCCGCCGGCCAGGGTTTCCGCGCAGTTGAGGTAGTAGGCGCGGATGCGCTCGTAGGCGTTGATGATGTCGAGCTCGCCGAGGACGCGGATCGACGAGCCGGGATCCTCCGGCCCGATGCGCCCCAGCTGGACGCGGCGGCACTCGCGGATGAAGTCGTGCAGCTCCGAGCAGCGCCGCTGCAGCGCCTCCAGGTCGAAGGGCGTGCGCGGCGAGGTGATGAGCGGCGTGACGTCCACCGCGAACGCGGCGACCTTGTCGTGGACGTCGAGCAGCAGCGCCGCCGAGACGTCGGAGATCCGCTGCCCCTGCTTGCGGAGGCGCTTGACGACCTTCAGCACCTGCGCGCACTCGTCCGAGACGGACTCCAGCTCGTCCGTCAGGCGCAACAGCCGCCGCGCGCGCTCCGCGACGTCCCACGAGAGGCGCTTCGACATGATCGAGCCCAGGAACTCCGTCACCTCGCGCTGGACGTTGTCGAGGATGTCCTCGCGGTGGACGATGTGCTTCTCCGGGCCCTCGTCGCCCTCCGTCGCGCCGGAGAGGACCTTGCGCGCGCAGTCCAGCAGCTCCAGATTCGACTGCTTCATGAAGTCAATCTCGCTCAGCGCCTGGTCGCAGGCGATCACGGGCGAGATCTTCGCGCCGATCTTGAGGGCCGAGAGGTGCGGCTTCTCGTTCTCCGGCTGCTTGACGAGCCACTCGATGAGGCGGCAGAACGGCTTCACGAACGGGAAGAAGAGAAGCCCGCGGCAGATGGCGAAGACCGTGTCCGTCACGGCGATCGGCGCCATCATGTGCGTGAACGCCGGCACGCCCTGCCCCGAGACCGTCATCGTCTCGGCGACGTTCCAGTTCGGGAAGAGCGTCTGGCCGAACTTCACGAAAAGCGGGAAGAACCAGATGAGGACAAGCGACCCGATCACGTTCGAGAGCGTGTGCGCGAGGGCCGTCCGCTTCGCGTCCGCCGTGCCGCCGATCGCCGCGATCCAGCCCGTCGCCGTCGTGCCGATGTTCGCGCCGAACAGGACGGCGATCGCGACCTCGTAGGTGATGAGGCCCTGCGTCGCGAGGGCCATCGCGATGGCGATCGTCGCCGCCGAGCTCTGGATCACCGCCGTCAGGAGCGTCGCCGCCGCCGCGACGAGGAAGACGTCCGCCATCGTGTGCGCGCTCATTTCCGTGAAGACGTGCGCGAAGTCGGGGTTCTGGCGGATGGGCTGGACGCCTTTCGACATGAAGTAGAGGCCGAGGAAGACGAGACCGAGGCCGATGATCGTGAGGCCGAGGTGGTGCACGCGCTCGCCCCGGAAGAAGAAGTACATGATGCCGCCCGCCGCGAGGCCGCAGAAGCCGAGCATCTGCGGATCCGGCGCGTAGGCGATGATCCAGATCGTCGCCGTCGTGCCGATGTTCGCGCCGATCAGGACGGCGAACGCCTGCGGCAGCGTCATGATCGCCGTCGAGACGAAGCCGACGAGCATCACCGTGATGATCGAGGAAGACTGGACGAGGATCGTCGAGACGATTCCCGAGCCGACGCCGACGATTCGGTGGCTCGTCGCCTTGGCCATGAACTTGCGCAATCCCCCGCCGGCGGCGGCCTGAAGACCCTCGGAGAGGTGCTTCATGCCGAGGAGGAAGATCCCAAGGCCCCCGAGCACCGTCAGGAGGATCGTCAGGGCTTCTTTCATTTCGCTTCCTCCGCCGCGCCACACGCCACGCCCTTCGTCCCGAAGAGGCGCTTCAGCACCGCCTCGACCCGCCACGGGTAGAACATCCCGTACATGCCGATGATGGCGAGGACGTAGGCGAAGACGACGAGAATCTGCACCGGGGCGAAGCCGCCGTCGGGCAGGTGCGGACGGAGAACCGGGAAAAGCTCGGCGGGAATCAGCATGAAAATGCCCATCACGGCGCGCGTCAGGAGGTGCTTCGGCATCCAGATGATCGTGAGATACGACAGCACCGCCGCCATGATCCACACCTGGCCGGGGAAGCGCTTCAACAGCATATCGAAGACGTCAATGCCGATGGTGTGGCATTCGTACGCGGTCCAGAACCACGCGAAGACGACGAGAAACCAAGTCAAGGCCTTTTTTGAATTCATCGCCGCGTATTATACCAAAAAGCCGTCCCCCCTGGAAAGAAGACGGGCAAGGCCGTTCCGCCTCGCCGCGCGCCCCCCGCGCTACTCGACGGTGACGTTCTCGCAGCCCGTCGTCTGGAACGCGGGCTTGCCCCAGCTGCGGTAGCGGTCGTGGCGCGTGACGCGGTTGCGCCGCCACGTCACGTTCTCCGCGCTCAGCGCATAGAGGAGCGGCACGTCGAACGTCTCGATCTCGTTGTCCTCGATGACGACGTTGCGGTGGTAGCGGCGGCGCTGCGCCTTCAGGTCCTTCACCTCGGGGTGAATCGACACAAGCGCGTCGCAGTACTGGAAGACCGACGTGAGGCAGTCGCGGAAGCGGTTGCGGCGGATGACGAGATCCTCGCACGCGCCCGACTCGTACCACCCCTGTGCGTCGCCCGCGAGCAGGATCGCCGCGCCGGACACATGATCGAAGAAGTTCCCCTCGCAAACGATCTTCTTCGGCGTCGTGAAGAGGACGCCGCGTGCGCGGTTGTTCGCGACCGTGTTGTTGCGGAAGACGACCGCGCATTGCCAACTCGCGTTCTCCACCGCGTCCCCGATACCGTAGGCGGCAGGGACAGGCCCCTCCAGCGTCAGCGTGATCTCCCGCGCGTCATGCGTCTCAACCGCCTTGACCCGTCCGACGAAGCCGTTCTCCAGCGTCTTGCCCGCGATGAAGCGCACGGCGTCCCCCGGCGCGAACACGCCGAAGCCAATCGCCTGCGGGTGCATGTAGCGGCAGCGAATCTTGTCGGGCGCGGGCTGTCCGACGATGCCGAGACAGGTCGAGTGCACGTTGAGCGCATCGTCCATCATGCCCTCGAAGCGGCAGTTCTCGACCGTCATCGTGCCCCGGCAATTTGAGAAGTGCGTCGCGTCGATCACGTTCGGACTGTATTCCGTGCGGTCGCGCGGATAGCACCCGCCGCCGCGCAACGTGACGTTCTCGCTCAGCTGCGCGACGATGCCCATGCCGAAGCCGCCCCGGAAGACGAAATCCTCGAACGTCGTGTCCGTCGCGCGGTCAAGGCAGACGATCGGGTGCGGACGGTACCCGCTGCGCACCACGTAGACGTCTCCGACCTTCGCGCCCGCACCCTTCTTCGACAGATCGACATCGAGCAGAAAGTCGCCGTTTTCGCACCGCGTGCCGCGTCCGCCGAAGCTCACGTCCGCCGTGCGCTCGACGATCTCGTGCGTCGCTCGGTCGAAGACCGTTCCGCCACGGAGCGCGTCCGTCCAGTCCTCGCCGCAGAGGACGACCTTTCCATCCTCGTCGACAACCCGGTCACGCGGCGAGAAGCGCACGCGCGTCTGGCCGTCCACGAAGCCGACGATTTCGGACTGCGCGAAAAACGGCTTTTCCCATTCGACCGTCAGTCCCCGGAACGAGACGTTTTTCGTCTCGCGCAGCAGAATCGCCGTGCCCATGCCGTGCATCACGAACCGCGCGCCGCCCTCCGCCACGACGGCGACGTTCGTCACGCCGATGAACGGCAGAAAGATGGGACGCACCTCCGGCTGGTCGTGGTTGGAGACGTGGAAACGCATCTTCTCCGCCGAACCAGAATAGAAGTGGTAATCGCCGGACGCAAGGCTCACGACGCCCCCGCCGGACGCCGCGACCTGCCGCACGGCCTCTCGGACACACGCCGCCCTGTCGTTCGCGCCGTCCGGCGTCACCGTCACGCGCACCTCGCCGAACACCGCACACGCGGCGAACGCCACCACCAACATCATCTTCAGCTTTGTCATCTCTTATCTCCTCAGAATGGGCAGCATGATAGCATATCTTCGCCGCACAATCAACGGCGGCAACTCACTCGACGTTGCCGACCTTGACGAGGCGGTGCGGGGGCAGGCCCTCGACCGTCACGCGGCGGATCTCGTGGCGCGGCACCTGCGTCTCCAGCCGCACCTCGAAGTCGCGCCGCTCGCCGTAGGCGCGGAACCGCCGGAACGCGAAGTCCTCGAACACGAAGCGGTAGTAGCCCGGCTCGCGCATCGCCCCGTTGACCTGGTTGTCGAGGTTCGGCCCCAGCGTGTAGCTGAACGCGAGCGCCAGCGCGTTCGTCGCGAGCGGACGGTACACGAACGCCTCGCCGTCCGCCTTCTGGTAGACCGACTGCGGCTGCGGGAAGAAGTCGAGCTCCAGGTCCTCGAACGTCAGGTTGCGGATGACGTCCAGGTCGCAGCCGTAGCGCACGGCGAGGAAGAGCGCGTTCTCCCGCATCGCGAGGATCCGGCAGTCGCGCATGAGGACGTTCTCGACCATCGAGCCGTGGAAGTCCTGCACCTGCGCCTTGAACGGCACGCCCCAGTCGCAGTAGAGCGTGCAGTTCGAGACGACAAGCCCGCTGACCGGCTCGGACTCCCCCGCGAGATACGGCCCGCGCGCGATCAGGCAGTCGTCGAACGTGCGGACGAACGAGTTGCGGATCACCGTGTCCGCGCTCGCGCAGACGTCCACGCCGTCGGAATTGTAGCGCCAGTTCCCGACGATGTGGACGTTGTCGACGCGCGTGTTCCGGCAGTGGTTGCGGATGACGAGCGTCCAGAACGGCGCGTCGCGGAACGTCACGCCGGCAATGGTCACGTTCTCCGACCCGTAGACCGAGTAGGCGAAGCAGGCGGACTCCGTGTCGACCTCCGGCAGGCCGCGCGCGCGGCGGAAGGCCCGCAGCGTCTCGTCCGCCCGCGCCAGCCGCGAGCCGTCGAAGACGCCGCGCCCCGTCACCGTCACGTTCGTCGCGTTGAGGACGAAGAGCGAGCCGTAGACGACCGCGCCCTCGTCGAGGACGACGACGTCGCCGCTCTGCGGCGCGACGACGCCCGGACGGTGCTCGCCCGGCCCGAAGCGGATCAGGCGCCCGCCGGGCCCCGGCGCGGGGACGGGCGGAAGCGGCGGGTCGGCGAAGACGTGGAGTGTCGGGAGGCCGTCGAACGCGAAGACGTAGAAGCCCGGCCGCGCGACCGCGAGCCGCAGCGCGTCGTCGCCCTCCCGCACGAGCGCGGACGCCTCGCTCAGCGGGAGCATCCGCTTCAGCCGCCGAGCGACGCCGGGCCCCCGCAGGATGAACGCGCCCGGCTGCGCCGCGTCGAACCGCACGAAGCGCGCAAGCTCCGTCTGGGAAAGCTCGCGCTGGTGCCCCGGCCAGACGCGGCACATCGGCACGGACGAGACCCGCGCCTCGTCCTGCCGCAGCGCCGCCCCCTCCCACGTCGCCGCGTAGGGTGCGTCGCCGTCACCGCCAAACGCACGTCCGAAGAGGAAAGCAAAAAACGAAAGCCACAACCGGCTCATGCTCAAGAAACGCATATTCATCGTGCGGCGTAGTATAGCCGAAAATGGACGAGATGAACAGGTATCCAACCGAATACCAGAGACGAGGCTGCGTCACATTCCCGACGTCATTTCTATCACAGGCAAGCGCGAATCGTTGTTGGCTGTTGCTGGCGCATGGAATGTCTCACACGGAGGCACGGAGCCACGGAGAAAGGCTGTATGATGTTGGTCGAGGAAGCGCGAAGCCTTTTCGCGCTTCGACGCAAGACTCATTCGGGTTTCGCGTCCGCGCGGCTCCGCTCCTAGCCCCTGGAAATCAAAAAGCCCCCGCCAACCCTACCACTCGAATCCTACCACTGGGGTCAGCAACTGTAAATTTCGACTGAAATTTTCGTGCCATGTCTAAAGGTGAAGATTTTCGTTCCATTGCGCGTCAGCGC
>CAKURH010000116.1 GCA_934675625.1 uncultured Kiritimatiellota bacterium | reverse complement strand
GCGCTCTTGCCGCGCAGACGCCCGTCCACGTAGATCTCGTAGCCCTCCGGCGTCCACAGCATGCCGAAGACGTGGAACTGCGTCACGTCGAGTTTCAACGTCGCGTCATCGTTCTTCGGCACGTCGGGAATGCAAAAGCCCTGATAGTCCGCGCCATAGCCATTCATGTGAAACCACGAAGGTACGACCTCGCCGGGGGCGAACGACTCCATGATGTCGTGCTCGATGCCGGAGACGCCGGGGTCGAGCGTGACGCCCTGCGACTCGCTCTGCATCCAGAACGCGCTCCACCAGCCCGGCAGCTGCTGCAGCCGCGCGCGGCACTCGAAGTAGCCGTATCTCTTCAGGAACTTCGGCCGCTCGCGCCGGCCGAGCGGCCAGAAGCCCTTCGGGTTCGCCTCGTGCGGGATGTCCCACATCAGCTCGCCCGTCTGCAGCTGGGGCGAGACGAACTGGCCGTCGGGACGCCTGACGAGCTTCAGGCGCAGGAGCCCGTCCCGCACCTCCACGGCGTTGTCGGACGGCTTCGCGAACCAGTGCGCCGGACGTCCCCAGAAGTTCGTGCGGTAGCCCCACTTGGTCGCGTCGAGCGCGTCGCCGTCGAACTCGTCATGCCAGACGAGCCTGAGATTGCGCCCTTCGGGCAGGAGCGACGGCGACTCGCCGGGCACGGCCTCGACGGCGCGGCACGCGACAGGGAAGTCGGCGAGCGTCTGGCAGACCTTGCCGTCCTTGTTCGCGCTCGTCTGCAAGACCTGCGTCCCGTCGTTCTGCGCCGCGCCGCAGACCGATACGATACCGACCATCACGCCGAGCAGCGCATTCGCAACCCTCTGCGCGCGCGGCGGCTCTGCGTGAACTCCCAGGTCGGACGGATTGGCTGCAACTGTTCCTTTTGTCATGTCATTAATTCCTTTTGATTTTTAAATCATGTGCATGCTAGCAAATTTCCATACAAAGCAGATGATTCTCATTTCGGCGATGCCAGCTCGTACCGGCCCCAGTCCTCCACGCGCGACATGTTGCCGACCGTGCCGTGGATCGCCATCGCCGACTTGCGCGGACGTGCCGCGTCGTCGCAATCGTCCACGAGGACGTCCAGACGGAGCGGCGAACCCGGCTGCACGCGGAACGCGCTTCCCGCGCGCGGACGGATTTCGCCCTCAATCAAATAGCCGTCCGGCGTCCGCCGCCCGACACAGGAGACGTCAATCCGCCTGTTCTCGCCTTTCGGATACCAGATGCGGCACGGCTCGGCGCGGTCACCCGCTGTCGGCACGACGACAACCTGGTCGGCGCCCGTGGCGGCGGGCCGCCCCAGCTCGCGTCCGCCGCGCGTGTCCACGAAGAGCTCGACGCAGTCGTAGAGGAACGGACGCCCGCTGTCCGACGCGGGTACGGTGACGAGCCTGTCATCCGTCACATTCAGCAGGAAGCGGATGGCTTCGCCGCGCACATAGGCCGTGCGCAGGGAGAAGGAATGATCCTTCGGATTCGTCCACTGCGGCACCCACGGCTCGGCCGGGTTGGGCTTGCCAAGGGAGACGGATTCGGCGTCGTCCGCAACCTCAGCCGGATACGCCCGCCATTTCGCCGGATCGCCGTCAAGCGGCAGCTCGGACACCGCTTCGGGAATCGCCGTGACGACGCCCTTCGACGCGAACACGCTTTCCGCCGAGGCGATGTCCCCCAGATCGACATGCAGCGAATAGGGCTTGCGCTTCAGCCGCTTCCCGACGAACCACAGTGCGACACGCCTCCTCTCGCCCGGCGCAAGATTGACGGTCGTCTCCTCCAGCGCAATCTCGCATCCCGGAATCGGGCGGACGGACAGCGTGCCCCGCAGGGGCGACGTGAAGGGATTCTCGATCTCGACCGCACCCATCGCGCAACCGCCGTCCGGCAGCTCGGACGGGAACGTCATCTTCATCGGCGAGACGGCGGCGATTTCGCCCGGTACGCCGAACACGTAGGCGGGTGCCATCGCCTTCAGGTCGAGCGTCAGGACGCCGTGCCCGTCTGCCGCCGTCCGCCCGAAGTTGCCGTAGAGATCCATCGTCTTGAAACGCGCGTGCGGCGGGACGCGGAACGTCAGGCGCATCGGCTTGTCCGCGAACGCGGCCAGGACGTGCCGCCCCGGCTCGGACGGACGGTCGAAGACGAGCGCGGCGGCCTCCAGCGTTGGCAGCTCCAAGACGCGCGGATGCGTCTTCGCGTGGTTGAGCACCTGTCCCGAAAGCGCCGTCATCGCGACGCCCTGCAAGCTGGGGACGGAGCCGCGCAGCCCATGCTGGCACTTGCAGTAGAGCTCGAAGCCCGTGGCGAAGTCCATCATCGCCGTCATGCACTGGAGCGCGGCGGCCTCGTCTTCAGGGACGATGATCATCGACGTGCACCAGCCCTGATAGCCGGACGGCGACGCGATGCGCCGCATGCGCGTCCGGGCGGCGATGTCGCGCGTCATGGGCCGGCCGTTGACGCGCGGCAGGCAGAAGACGCCCGATTCGGTGTTGTAGATCGGCAGCGCCTTGCCGCCGACGGCGTGCGCCCGGCAGACGTCGAGCAGCTTCTTGCCGAGCGACTTCCAGTGGTAGTTCCAGATCGGGGTTCCGTTGTAGGCGTGAATCGAGACGCCATCGACGAGCTCGTTCGCGCCGAGCTTCAGCAGACGGTCGATGTACGAGACATGATCCGGCGTCGCGCCCGGCGGATAGATCTTCGCGTCCGGGATCTCACGGCGGACGATCGGCACGAGAATCTTCAGCTGCTCGACGTACCCTTCAGGCGACAGGCGCTTGTTGACCTCGCTCGTGACCTCGAAATCCTTGACGCCCGCCTCCTTCGCGGCGGCGACCTGAAGCTCGAACCCGTGGCGCAAGACCTTCTTCTCCTCTTCCGTGAAGGACGTCTTCGGCCCCGTCTTCAGCGTGAAGCACATGAAGAGCCGCAGCTGGTCGCCCAGCTTCTGCTTCTCGCGGAACAGGCGGATCGACCGCTTGAAGCGATCGAGGGCTTTCCACTTCTCCATCGTCATCGAGCAGTCGGCATCCGCCTTCCACGGATACCAGAGGAAGATGCGCCGCACGTTCATGTCGTAGTGGAAGGCGTCTTCCGTCGCCCACAGCGCGAACGGCGAGTCGAGCGTCTTCGGCGCGGGCGGCACGATGCCGACGGGATAGGGCTCGCCCAGCGTCTTGAGAACCTGCCCGTCCGCGTCCGCGAGCGCGAGATCCACATAGTAGACGCCACAGGCGGGGAACTTCACGTCCACCTGCGCACGGCCATCCGCCAACGGCGCCTCCGCCGTCGAGACGGGCAGCCCCGCGAGCGTCTCGACCGTCACGCGAAGCCTTGCGCCCGGCGGCACGTCGGGACACGCCGTCGCGTCACAGGTCGCGGGCACCGTTCCGTCGATGCGGAAGTAGCCGTTCGAGTCATGCGGAATCGCGAGCCGGACGCCGCGTCCGTCCGGCTTGGGCGCCCGCACCTCGGCCGGCACCTTCAGAAACGTCTTCAGCTCGTCTTCGCGCAGCGCACGGGAGAAGACGGCCAGCTCGTCGAACGTGACGACGGCCTGCGGATTGACGCCGCCAAGACGGAAGCACTCCGCCCGCATGACCGACTCGTCGAACGGCGAATTGCCGCTCCACGTGCAGGGGAACTTCACGGGGACGAACGACTGCGCGACGCCATTCGTCTCGGCGCGCCGCACCCCGTCCACGTAAAGCCGCACCGCCGCGCCGTCCCACGTCGCCGCGAGACAGCGCCAGCCCGACGCGACGACGTCCGGCGTCCGCAGGGCCAGCACGTTCGCCGTCCCCTCTCGGTGTGGCAGCGCGAGCCGCAGCTCGACGGACGCCGCCTTGCCCTTGCCTTTCCAGGAGACGAGCGAGAACCCGCTCTTCCAGGCGTCGCCGAGCGACAGGAGCGGCGCCCGCCCCGCCCAATCGGCCTCGCCCGTCCGCGTCTCGACCTTCGTCCACAGGACGAAGCTCCAGCCCTTCTGGAACTCGTCGCCCGTGAGGCCGGATCGGTAGGTCGTGTCGGGCCGCAAGCCGAGCGACAGCGCGGCCTTGCCCGCGATGCGCCCATCCGTCCAGTGTGGCTGCAGGACGCGAGACGTTCCCTTCAGGTCAAAGTCGTAGCCGTCATAGTCGAGCCCGTAGACGGATGCCGACTTGATGGACAGCGAGCCAAGCGGCCCGCCGTCCATCGAGCACTCGCCCGGAAAGACTGGGGCCTTGTTGGCGACCGTATGCCATTTGCCATCCTCGAACGTGTAGTGGCGTTCAAGGCCGGGCATCCGGCGGATTTCCGCCTGGACGGCGGCGAAGTCGGCGGCACCCGCCGATGTTCCCCACGCAAGGACGCAGACGCGCGTAAGAAAGCCAAATTTCACAGACAGCCTTTTCATGACACCCTTCCCGTTAGCGGAGAATCAGCGCAAAGCCCTGCGGACGATACTCCGCGTAGCCAAAGTCCACGCCCGACCCCAAGATGCGCTTGTTGCCGAAGAAGTCCGTTGCGCCCGCCATCCAGTCCGCCGCAAGCCCCTTGTCGCGTCCGGGCGTTCGACCGCTCGGACGGTAGGCGCCGGGAAACTTGACGCTCCAGTAGGGCATGCCATCGCCGACGGCAAGGTTGCCGTTCTCGTCCCCGACGGTCAAGACGTCCGTATCCGCCCACGAATAGGCGACAGAACCTTTCACGAGATCGCCGATCTGCGGCACGGCGGCGCGACCGCGATTGTCCGCGAACAGGCAGTTGCGCACGGTCGTGTCCGCCTGTGCCGCCTTCATGGAAAGCGCCACGCCCGACGCGGCTTGCGCCGCGCTTTCCCGCGAACGGTTCCCGACGAAGGTGCAGTTCTCGATTGTCGCGCCCGCAGCGTTGATTCCGATGGCACACCCGTAGACGGCGTTCGTGTTGGACGCGAACAGGCAGTTGCGCACGGTCGCCCCAGCGCCGCGAAGCTGGAGAAAGCCGAACGCGTGAGCGAAGACCCCGCCGTTGGAACGGGCGTTGCCCCGGAATCGGCAGTTGACGACCGCCGCATTCGCGGCGACCGACAGCGCCCCGTAGTAACCGTCCGAGGCGTTCGCGACGAAATCGCAGGCCTCGACGCGCGAATCGGCGGCGGCCGCGAAGACGATTGCGCTCCACGCCTGTTGGGCCATGACGGAAACCGAACCCGTAAACGTGCCATTCGACACGGACAGGCGTCCCGCCGAATAGACGGCGGCCGCCTGGGTCCCGGCGTTTGTCGCGAACAGGCAGTCCGCGAGAGCGAGCGGCGAAGCCATGCCCTGATAAAGCGCACCCGAGACGGTCGCCGACTCGCGCGCCTCGTTGAACGCGAAATGGCAGCGCGCAAACGTGTTCGTCCGCGCAGACGAGGGAAGGACGCCCTGCCCAAGTGCCGCGCCCGTATAGACCGCGCCGCCGCCGCCCGCGCCCTCCAGACGGTTCGAGACGAACGTGCAGTCCGCGACGTCCCACGCCCGCTGCGGCAGGCAGCCGGCCGCGCGCAGGTCGGCCGTATTGGCCGAGACGCCCACGTTGCGGAGGAAGGTGCAGCCCCGCACGACAAGGCCGCCCGTCTGATCTTTTGAATAGGAACTTATCGTCGAGCCCGCGCCGAGCGCCGCCGCGCCGTTCGTCGCGACGTTGTCGACGAAGACGCATCCCGTGAACGTCACGTCGCCCTTGACGACGGGCGCAAAGGCGCCCGCGCCGCCGCCCTGGATGCCGGACGAGTTCTGGCGCGGCACGTCCGCGCACGTGAGGTTGTTCGTGAAGAGGCAGTCCACGACCGTCGAGCCGGGCGCGACGCAGAGGCCGCCGCCCGGACTCTGCACGTTCACGCAGTTCGCGAAGACGCAGTTCGTGACGAACTGGCTGCCAGCCGCCGGCCACTGCGCGGCCTCGGACGCGAGCATCACGCCCGCGCCGGCGCCGATCCACGAGAGGCCCGTCGGCTTGACGTCCTGCCGTCCGTTTCGGAAGGTGATTCCCGCAACAGTGACGTTCTTTCGGAGAACAAGCGCGCCGTTCTCGGCCGTGTCGAACTGCAGGCAGCGCCCCTTGCCCTGCGCGTCAAAGACAACCTCTTCGCGCGTGGCGTTCCAGCCGCGCAAAGTGATGTTGTCGGCCTTGATCTCCGGCGCGGCGTCCAGAAGGTAGACGCCCTTCAGGACGCGCACCTCGTCGCCCGCCGCCATGGCCTTTGCGAGCGCATAGCCGGGCGTGGCGAACGGCATCGCCTCCGTGCCGCGACCGTCCGCGTCTTCGCCGTCGGGCGAGACGTAGTAGACCTGCGCCCGAGCGGAGGCTGACCCAATGACCGACAGGCAAGCCGCCCAGACGATCTGTTTCACTGTCTTCATGTTCATGGTTTGGTCTCTCTTTTGTTTAGTGCTGTTGAAGCTTCTCATGGAAGAAGAAATCGGCGACAAGGTCGGTCTTGTCCGGGTCGACGCCGTGCGGATGGTGGCCGAACAGTCCACGCCGCGTGACGCGGATGTCGCCGCCCGCCGCGCGGAAGCGGCTCGCGAAAAGCTCGCAGTTGAGCGCGGGCGGCACGACCTGGTCCTGCCCGCCGTACAGGAGGAGGATCGGGATGCCCGCCCGCGCGAGCGTCCCGGCCATGTTGACGGGCATGCGCGGATCGTCCGTCCAGTTGCCGTCCGCCGGACGCATGTCCGCCCACGGGCCGACGCGCCCGTAGTCGGGATTCGCAAACCCCTCGAAGTTGAGGAGCGGCGCATCAAGATAGATGCGGCGCACGCTGTCCGGAAAGGCGTTCGCGTAGCGCACCGAGAAGAAGCCGCCCCAGCTCATGCCGATCAGGTTGGCCTGCGGCGCGAAGCCGAGTTCCTCGACGAGATACTTCTGGAACGCGCGGCAGACCTTCAGGCCCTCGTCGTTCATGCGCTCGGCGAAGACGTCGATCGTCACGTGCCGCCAGCCGCGCTTCAGGAGGTCGAGACACCCCTGCCGGTCGACGAAGGCGTCCGCCCACTGCATCGTCCACGTCCACGGCACGCCCAATGCCGGGCCGACCTTCGGCTCGACGATCCACGCGGCGTGGCCCATGAAGTCGAAGCGGACGCGGCTGAAGCCGTGCCACGTGTCGCGCACGGCGTTCGTCCGCGTCGCGGCGACCTTCTCGTAGAGTCCCGAAAGCTTCGGCGAACACCGCGCCCAGCACGTGTCGTAGACGGGCACGGGCGCGCCCTCGAACGTCACGCCCGCGAGACGGGGCATCGCCTCCTTCGGCGCAAACGGATGCCCCTTGATCGCGACGATGCGCGTCACGGGATCCTGCGTGAAGGCGAGGTCCTCGTTCGTGTCCACGAACCAGACGCGCGTCACCCGGTTGGAGATGCCCACGAGGTAGCGGTTCTCGTTCCACGAGCGGATGAACTGGAAGTAGGCCGTCTGCGGATCGGTTCCGCTTGCCGTCATCCACTCGTAGCACGCGCCGTCGAACGGGTCCTTCTTCACGTCGTAGAACGCCGCCGCGTTCGCCTTCACCCACTTGCCGACGGCGCGGATGCGGTCCTGCGCCTCCCGCTGCACCGTGCCGTCGCCCATCGGGCCGACGTTCAGGAGCATCGTGCCGCCGCGCGCGCGGATGGAGATGAGCATGGAGACGACGTCCTTCGGCGTCTTCCAGCCGCCGTCATGCTTGTTGTAGGCCCACGAGCCGTTCAGCGTGTAGCAGGACTCCCAGAGCCCGTCGCCGCCCGCCGAATTCTGCTCGCAGCTCTTGACGTCGTCGTCGCGGCAGCGCGTGATGAGAAGCCCCGGCTGCAGACGGCGGAGCTCCGCGTTGATCGCGTAGCCGTCCCAGGCCGTCGGCGGCGGACATCCGTCGTAGAACAGGTACTGGATCTCGCCGAAGTCGGTCATGAGGTGGCGCAGCTGGGCGTGCGCCTTGGCGACGAACCGCTTCCACGCGACCTGATCGCCGGGACCGCCGCGATAGTCGGGATCGCTCCAGTCGGCGACCGAGTAGTAGACCCCGACGCCAAGGCCCGCCGCGCGCACCTTCGACGTGTATTCGCGGATGAACCCGTCGCCCAGCCAATAGCCCTCGTGATGCCGCGTCGTGAGGACGACGTACTTCATGCCCGCGTCCTTCGCAAGCGCGATCCACTCGTCGATGCAGCCGGCCTTCGGCTTGAAGCGCGGCAGAAGCTCGGCGTAGTAGGCTTTGGGGTCGATGCGCTCATCGTGCATCAGCCATTCGCCCTCGCCCTTCGCGGAATAGAGCCCGTAGTGGACGAACAGCCCCCAGCCCCACTTGAAGAACCGCTCCTTCGCGGCCTTCACCTCGGGGTTGTCGGCGCGCCCCGCCGCCGAGAATTCCGGTGCGACGTTGCCAAGTTCCGCCGCCCACGCCGCGCCGCACAGCGCCGCCACCCCGACGGCCACGCCAAGCACCGACCGTCTCATTCTCCGCCTCTGCGCCCCTGCGCGATCCCCATCCCCTATCTCCGTGCCTCCGTCCCTCCGTGTGAGATTCCGTGAAGTCTGGCTTTTCGTATTTTTCATGGTGTTTTCCTTATTCATTGTTCGTTCTCCGCTCGGCAAGATCAACTGAACGGGCGCCTCACTTCGCCTGAAGCGGGATCGCCGCGCGCGGCGCAATGATGACAGGCGAGTCCCACATCGGCACCTGCCGGAGCGCCATTCCGTCCGCCCGCCCGGCGACGGACGCGCGCGGGATCCCGAAGACGCGGCCCGTGATCAGCTCCACCCACACGGGATCTTCCATCCGCTCCGGGACTTCGAGATCGACCGGCGTCCAGTCCAGCCCGCTGTCCGGGATCCGGTCGCTGAACCAGAGGACGCGGAGCGGAAGCCCGAAGCGCGTGAAGAGGGCGTTCGACAGCGTGCGCGAGCCCGCCTGGACCTCCGTGATGCCTTGCGGCAGGGTGTCGTCGTCGAAGAGCGCGTAGACGTTGCGCATCGCGTACCAGCTTGGACGGCGGTAGACGAACTCCTTCAGCGTGTTCGAGCGCACAAGCCCGAAGCTCTGCAGCATGAAGGTGTACTGCAGGTCGATCATCGTGAAGAGGCAGGACGGGATCGACCGCGCCGCGTCGCCCATCGCCCGCCGCAGGTTCCACTTCGCCTGCGAGTACTCCGTCCACTCGACGTTGGCGAGCGCGTGCGCGTATTCGAGCTGGCTCGGGCAGCCCGTCTCGCCCTGAAGGATGTCGTAGCCGGCCGAATAGCTCTTGACGAGCCGCCGCAGCGGCAGGGCCATCGTCCAGCCGAACTGGCCCTTGCCGGCCTCATAGGACGTGTCAGGGTTGTCCGCATACGGATGGTAGGCGAAAAGGTTCGCGAGGCCGAGCGCGTTCTCGCGCTTCAGCCGTTCGAGCACGACGGCGTAGTCGCTCTTCGCCATGTCCCTGTTCATCGCGATCGCCGTGCAGATGACCTTCGCCGAAGGCTGGACTTCGCGGATCGCGCGCGCCGTGCGGATGAACAGCTCCGCGTATTCCTCCGCCTGGTTGAACGGCTCGTTCCAGACCTCCCACTCGTCAACGACGTCGCGGTAGCGCGCGACGAGCGCCCGCGTGTAGCGGAGCCACGCCGCGAACGCCTCCGGGCTGTCCGTCACCTGCTTCACGCGCATGCCAAGGCGGAAGTCCGACCCCCAGACGGGATTCCCGTAGGAGATGCAGATCCACGGCTTCACGCCCATCGCCGCGCATTCGCGAACCTGCCGGTCGAGCCAGGCGAAGTCGTAGACGCCCTTCTCCTGCTCGGTCTTCGCCCACCCCGAAAAGAAGCGGGCGCGCTTCACGCCGAGAAGCGGAATCAGGTCTTTGTAGCTCTCCCAGTCGCCGTAGTCGCGGTCCAGCGTCTCGCCCGGTTCGTCAAGTAGGACGTGCACCCTGTAGTCTACTATTGGTTTTTTGGTTCGTCAAATACTGGACACTCTGT